>CADAPG010000147.1 GCA_902789675.1 uncultured Eubacteriales bacterium | reverse complement strand
GATACGATCGCGGCATATACCGGCGAAGACGCCGGAACCGTGGAAGACGTCTACGAACCTTATCTTCTGAAACTTGGATTTATCGCGCGCACAACGCGCGGAAGGATTGTTTTGCCGGACGCATATCGGCATTTGGACTACCCCGTACCCGTAACGGTACAGCAGGAACGGCTGGAGGTGTAATATGTTCGGCAAAAAGCAGCGCATCATCGCAGAACAGGAAGAACGGATCCGCGTACTTGAGCAGCAGCTCGAATCTTTGACAGCGGACAATAAGCGGCTTAAGGATCGTGTGATCGATGTGGAACGCCGTGAACGCGGTATCGGACGTGCGCTGAACGAAGCGACCGCTGCGGCGGACAATATGATCGCCGACGCGCAGCGCAAAGCAGGCGCACTGCTGGAGCAGACGCAGGGTGAATGCGACGCACAGCGCAAAAAGGCTGATCGGATTGTAGACGACGCTTACCGCAGCGCGCGAGAGATCGTTCGCGAGGCCGAGGACGAAGGATTGCAGAAGCGCCATGCCATGCAGCAACAGATCGAACAGTATGCAGCGTTGCTGAACGGTTACGACGCGCTTGTGCAGGAGCAGTTGGAAATAGCGAAGGACAATGCGCGAAAGTTCTCCGAACTGTCTGCCGCGCTGCACGATGCGGTACCGCAGCTTTTGAACGCCGACGGTTCTCCCCTGCCGGGACTCAATGTCGCATCCCCTGTCCTATACGCCGAGCCGCGAAAGCGGCGGCGACGATCAGCTCTGGACGGTCGATAAGATCGCTTCCGATCCGAACACGACCGGCGGTTCCGACGTCGACGCGATCATCGACGAGATCCTTGCCGCAACGGAGGACGACGCATGAAGCTGACGCTTTTGGGCATATGGGGACCGTTTCCGATCGGCGGAGGCGGATGCTCCTCTTACCTTGTGGATGACGGCGACACGAAGATCCTTCTGGATTGCGGCAGCGGCGCGCTTTCAAAGCTCCGCGATCTGTATCAGGATTCCCTGTCGCTCGATGCAATTGTGCTCAGTCATATGCACGCAGATCACGCGTGCGAAATCGACCTCTTTCGGTATATGCTCGAATTCGGGCAGCTGAAAGCGCCGCTGAAGGTGTTTTCTCCGGAAACGGATCGGCTGCAGTATCCCGTGTTTGACGCGGAAAAGTCATTTGACGGCATGCAGATTTCGGTCGGATCCCTGACGCTCAGGTTTACCGCCGTGCGGCATGCTGTTCCGACAATGGGCGTCCGTATTACAGATGCGGACGGACATTCGCTGTTTTACACCGGTGATACCGGATGGTTCGAAGGACTTATCGACGCGGTAAGCGGTTCGGATCTGCTGCTTGCTGACGCTTGCCTGCGGGACGAATCAAACGAGAAGGCTTTGCGGAACCATATGACCGTCGCGCAGGTGCTTTCGCTGCGGCAACAAGCGGATTGCAAAGCAGCGATCCTCACGCATCTGTTTTCCGACGGAGCGCCGTATCCCCCACTCATCGACAGACATGCGCAGTACGCGGTCGAAGGTACGGTTTATGTAATTTGAAATGATGCGGACAACCGCTTCATGATACAGAAATTACAAGAAAGGAATATACAACTATGGCAAAAATGACGATCGAAGATGTCAACGTAACCGGCAAGAGAGTTCTCGTGCGCGTGGACTTTAACGTACCGCTCGCGGAGGACGGGACCGTTTCGGACGATAAGCGCATCGTTGCTGCACTTCCGACGATCAAGTATCTTCTGGATCACAAAGCGAAGGTTATCCTTTGCTCGCACCTCGGCAGACCCAAAGGTGAGGTCAATCCGAAGTATTCTCTGGAACCGGTCGGTCAGCGTCTTGCAGAGCTGCTGCCCGATACCCGCGTCTGGTTTGCAACCGACACGATCGGCGAAAGCGCAAAGGCAGCGATCGCGGACATGAAAGACGGCGAAATCGTTCTGCTCGAGAACACGCGCTTCTATAAAGAAGAGGAAAAGAACGATCCGGAATTTGCAAAGCAGCTCGCATCGCTTGCGGACCTGTTCGTTTCCGATGCGTTCGGCACCGTGCATCGCGCGCACGCATCCACGGCGGGCGTTGCGAACTATATCCCCGCAGTGGCAGGTTATCTCATCGGCAAAGAGCTCGGCGTGATGGGTGAAGCGCTTGAAAATCCGGTCCGTCCGTTCGTGGCGATTCTCGGCGGCGCTAAGGTTGCGGACAAGATCGGTGTCATCAAGAACCTACTCGCTAAATGCGACAGTCTGATCATCGGCGGCGGCATGGCGTATACGTTCTTCAAGGCGATGGGCTATGAGATCGGTACCTCCCTGCTCGACGAAAACAGCATCGAGCTCGCGAAAGAGCTCATGGCGGAAGCCAAGGAACGCGGCGTGAACCTGCTGCTCCCGGTCGACACGGTCGTTGCGAAGGAATTTGCAGCAGACGCGGAACACAAGACCGTGCCCAGCAACGAAATTCCCGAAGGCTGGATGGGCCTCGACATCGGCGAAAAGACCTGCGAGCTCTATCGCAAGACCATCCTCGAAGCAAAGACGGTCATTTGGAACGGTCCGATGGGCGT
>CADAPG010000146.1 GCA_902789675.1 uncultured Eubacteriales bacterium | reverse complement strand
GAAAAACGCCTCCTTGCGCGGCAAACGCTTCGGAAAGGCGCTGCGCCGGTCGCTTCGTCCGGGCTCGTCGAGCCGATGCTCCGGATTTTCCATTTCAAATCGGTTGATGACCTTCCTAATCTCCTTATGTACGCCGGATCAGCTTCACGATCCGCGCGCGATTATATCTCTGTGCGACCACGAAAAGCAGATCGAGCGCCGCGGCCAGAACGGATGTGACGATAAACACGACCGGCTCGCCGAACCAGACGATGCAGACGATCGGCAAAAAGCTCAGTGCGACAATGATCGCATGAACAATCTCCGCCTGACACGTCGCCTGCGCGATCTCCTCCCAGCTGTGCAGCCGCGGATCGAAGGACTCCGGCTGATACGTCGGCAGCAGATTTTTCCATCGCTTCACCCGGAGCCGGTCGTACAGCTTTTTCTCCCATGCCCGCAGCCGGTACCGCTCTGCCCGGTAATCCGCCCGGTTCTGCATCGCCGCGCTGACGATCCCGGCGACGGCAAACCGCATGCAGAAATGATACGCCGTCGTGCCGAACGAGATCGCGCAGGTCTCCGTGCCGTCCGCGCCGGTCACGGCGTACAGCACGGAAAAGACCGCCGTCAGCAACGTGAGAACGACCGTGACCGTGATCAGCAGAGGCTTCAACAAACGACCGTTTTGCGCGCGGCCGGATGCGGATCCGGCCTTTTTGTCCCGCTTTGCGTATGCTTTCAATCTTCCGCGTCCTTTCTTCCCGCCGCCGTTCGACCGCAGGAATAGCGGCGCCCGGACTGCGTTCTGTTTTATGCTTCCTTAGCGATCTTCCGCGCGACGAATACGCCGCTTGCCGACGCGTGCGAAAGCGAGTGCGTGACGCCGCTGCCGTCGCCGATCACAAATAGTCCCTTGTGCTTCGTTTCAAGGTCCTCGCTGAGATCCACCTGCATATTGTAGAACTTGACCTCGACGCCGTACAGCAGCGTGTCGTCGTTCGCCGTGCCCGGCGCGATCATATCCAGCGCGTAGATCATTTCGATGATGCCGTCCAGAATCCGCTTCGGCATGACAAGCGACAGGTCGCCGGGCGTCGCGGCAAGCGTCGGGACCGTGAAGCTCTCGGCGATCCGCTTTTCCGTGGAGCGCCGTCCGGCGATCAGATCGCCGAATTTCTGCAGCATCACGCCGCCGCCGAGCATGTTGCTTAGCTTTGCGATGTTTTCCGCGTACGCCGTGCTGTCGTTGAAAGGCTCGGTGAAGCGCTTCGAAACAAGCAGCGCGAAATTCGTGTTCGGCGTGTGCAGACGCGCGTCTTCGTAGCTGTGTCCGTTGACCGTCACGATGCCGTTCGTGTTCTCGGTGACGACCGCGCCGTGCGGGTTCATGCAGAACGTGCGCACGAGATCGCCGTATTTTTCGGTGCGGTAGACGATCTTGCTCTCGTAGAGCTCGTCGGTCAGGTGTGAGAAGATCTCCGCGGGCAGCTCCACGCGCACGCCGATGTCGACGCGGTTGCTCTTCGTGGCGATATCGAGGTCCCTACAGACGCTTTCCATCCACTTCGAGCCGCTTCTGCCGACCGAGATCACGCATTGATCGCAGGTGAAGCATTCGGATTCGGTGTCGACCGCAAAGCCGTCCGTCCGCTTTTCCACGCGCGTGACCGGCGTGCGGAAATAGAAATCGACCTTGTCCCGAAGGAGCGCAAACAGATTCTGCAGCACGACGTAGTTCCTCGTCGACGTACCGCATGAGCTCGACCGCCTTCTGCTTGCCGATATACTCATGTAAGCTTCCGCCGAATTCGTTGGTGATGTTGTACTTGCCGTCGGAGAACGCGCCCGCGCCGCCGAAGCCGTTCATGATCGCGCAGGTCGGACAGTGCACGCAGGTCTTGATCCGGTCCCCGTCGATCGGACACTTGCGCTTTTCCAGCGGATTGCCCGCCTCGAACACGGCGACCCGCATCCCGGGCGCCAGTCTTGTCAGCTCATATGCGGTAAAGATCCCGCCGGGACCCGCCCCGACCACGATCACGTCGTAATGCTTCATATCAGTTTCCTCCGTTAGCGCATATCTCTGATTGAATCATAACAGAAAAATCGCCGCGTGGCAACAGAATTGCATACGCTTTCCCTCTTTGTTTTTCCGCGCCGTTCTGCTATAATGAATTCATAAACAGAACGGAGAATGAACGGAGAGATGGAAATCGAGGTCCTGACCGAAAAGCACGCGGCGGAGATGATCGCGTTTCATCATCTGTGCTTTCCGACCGACGCGTGGAAGGACGAGGACTGGGAAGACCTGCTTTCCGACCCGCGCGCGGTGTATTACGCGCTGACGGAGGACGGGAAAATCGTCGGCAATGTATACATCTACAATTGGCAGGGCGAGGACGATTACGTGAAGATCATGAACCTCGCCGTGCATCCCGATTTCCGCGGGCGGGGCTATGCGCATCGGCTTCTGAACCATGTCACGCAGGAGATGTCCGCGCTTGGCATGAAGCGTTTCTGCGCCGAGACCCGCGCGTCCAACAAGGGGATGCAGAAAGTTTTTGCCGACTGCGGCTATCGTTTCCGGAAGGAAGAGGACGTCGGCTTTGCGCATCCGAAGGAAAACGGATATAAGTACATTCTGGAGCTTTGACGAAGAAGATGATCGTACGATGCTCCTGATGTCGCGCAAGATTGTTGTGAAACAAATGAGGCACACAAGCATAGCCTTCCCCTTTGAGGGGAAGGTGGTCCCGAAGGGATCGGATGAGGTGGACACGCAAAAAGCGTAAGATTTTGCGGATGAATGAAACAGATTTCTTTACACCTCATCCGCCTAACGGCGAACACACTCCGCTTGCGCTTCGTTTCAGCGGAGCCGTCGCGCGTTTGATCGCGCGTCGTTATCTCTTCTCCTCAAGGAGAAGGCAAAAAGACATGATAGGGTAAAAAACTGCGCCTTAGGGAAAAGAGCAAATTTCAAACGATAGTATCAGGAGGCACGTATGGATCCGAAATATGAACCGCTGTTCACGCCGTGGAAGGTCGGAAACGTCACGATCAAAAACCGCGTCGTGATGCTGCCCATGGAGGGCACGAACATGATCCAGTGGGAGGCAAAGACCGGCGTCGTCAAGGGCATCGACAGGTTCTATGAGGACCGCCGCAGCGAGAACGTCGGGCTGTTCATCCCGGGGCTGATCCCGCTGATCTCTATCGTCGGCAAAAAGTGGGTCTACCGGCATCCCGAGGTGTTTGAAAAGGTCCGCCCGATCATCGACGGGATCCACAGTAGCGGCGCGAAGGTCTTTTTCCAGATCAGCGCGGGCAGCGGACGCTCGATGCTTCTGCCGCCGATTCTCAAACCGTTTATCAAAAAGGGCGTGCTGAAAACGCTCGCCTCACCGGTGCTTGCAAGCAAGTGGTGGTGGTCCGCGCCGGATCCGGATGAGCCGAACGTATGGGATCCCTCGGTGAAGATGGATCATTTCACCGACAGGATGATCGAAAAATTCATCTATGCCTTCGGACAGACGGCGCTCAGATGCAAGGAGATCGGCTGCGACGGCGTGGAGATCCACGCGGTGCACGAAGGGTATCTTCTGGACCAGTTTGCCATGCCGTACACGAACCACCGGACCGATCAATACGGC
>CADAPG010000145.1 GCA_902789675.1 uncultured Eubacteriales bacterium | reverse complement strand
TTTGAAATGGAAAATCCGGAGCATCGGCTCGACGAGCCCGGACGAAGCGACCGGCGCAGCGCCTTTCCGAAGCGTTTGCCGCGCAAGGAGGCGTTTTTCGGCGCGGCCGGCAATCGGTCGCGAAGCTATATGAAGCGGGTCGGACAGGAGGCACGGCATGCAAACGGTTATTTTCGACCTGGACGGCACGCTGACGGATTCCGGCGAGGGGATCATCAACAGCGCGGTCTACGCATTGGAACGGCTCGGACTGCCCGTTCCGGACCGGTCGGCGCTTCGGAAGATGGTCGGCCCGCCGCTTTCGGTCGGGTTTGCGCTTCTGGGCGTACCGGAAAATCTGGTCGACGAGGCGGTGCGGCTCTACCGCGAACGGTACAACGAGGGCGGCGGCATGTACGAAAACCGCGTCTACGACGGGATCAAGGACTGTCTCAATACAATGAAGGCCGCGGGGCTGCGGCTTTTTGTCGGCACCTCGAAGCCGGAGCCGCTTGCGCGGGAGATCCTGGAACGCTTCGGGCTTGCGCCGTATTTCGACTATATCGCGGGCGCGACGTGGGACAAACGCCGTCAGAACAAGGATGACGTGCTCCGCTATCTGCTGGAGATGATCGGCACCGATTCCGGCACAATCATGGTCGGCGACACGCATTACGATGTGACCGGCGCGCATGCGCGCGGAATCCCCTGCGTCGGCGTGACCTGGGGCTACGGCACACGCGACGAGCTTTCCAAGGCCGACGCCGTCGTCGATTCGCCGGCGGAACTGTCAGCGTATCTTTTATCGGAGAAAACGGAAATGAACGAACAGACAAAGATCGAAGACGAAGCCCTGCCCGCGTTCCGGGATCGGGCGCTTGCGGCGTTCGTCGAAGCGCAGGCGGAAGCTCTGAAAGCCAGGGTCGGAGAATAAGGAGGATAACACGTGAAACGGATCGTGATCTGCATCCTTGCGCTCGGCATGCTCGCGGGTTTTGCGTGCGCAAAGAAGACGGACGACGCGCTGCGCAAAACGGTTGCAGGGAAAACGTTCGTCCGCGAAAACGGCGGCTTCGGCGGGGATTTTACGATCACGCTCCGCGAAGACGGCTCGTACGAATACTATGAAGGATTTCTTTCGAGTTATATCGGCATGGGCACGTGGACAGTCGAAGACGGAGAGCTGATTCTGACGGAACAGGGCGGCTATGACTTTGTTTACCGCTTCACTGTGCAGGACGGCGCGCTCGTCTATCGGGCCGCCGGTTCGTCTGCATTCATCTATGTCAAAGCGGCAGACGGCGATCGTTTTTTGCCGCGTCCCTAAACAGGAACAGGGAGGCACGGTATGCCGTTCGGTAACGCCTATTTCATCATCGGGAACGCGTACGCGGGCAAATCGACGCTTGTGAAACTGCTTGCGGAGAAGCACGGCGGGATCCTGTGCGGCGAAAACTGGCACGATTCTTATCCGGAACCGCTCGACGCGAAGGAATTTCCCGGGCTCTGCTATACCCGCGACCTAAAAGATTGGCGCGATTTTATCCGCCGCACGCCCGAAGCATACAAGGCGTGGATCGACGAGACCGCAAGGGAATGCGAGATCTTGGAGCTGAGGATGCTGCCGGAGCTTTGCGCGCAGGGCAGACCGGTCTTTGTCGACACCAACATCTCCCCGGAGACCTTGCGGGAGATCGCGGCGCCGGGGCATGTGCTTGTGATGCTTGCGGATCCGCAGGTTTCCGTACGGCGGTTTTTCGAGCGTCCGGACGCGGAAAAACAGCTCCTCTATCGGCTTCTTCTGGAGGAACCGGATCCCGCGGCGGCAATGGAAAACTACCGGAAGGGGCTCATGCTTATCAATTCGCAGGAGAATTACGATCGGACGAAACCCGAACTGCGGAGGAAACGCTTGCGCTTGCGGAGCGGATCTTCGGATTGGAAGATTGCATGCGCCTGCGGCCGCATCACGGCATGTGCTTTCGGTTCTATGAAGGGAAAGGCTACAGCGCGGAATTTACCGACCACATGGGCGGCGTGATCCGCGCGCTTGCCGAACGCCCGGATACGCCGGTGCGGCTGACGCTTTCGGCGGACGCCGTCTGCGAACACTGCCCGAACAACCTCGGTGAGGTCTGTCAAAGCGCTGAAAAGGTCATGCGCTACGACGCGGCGGTCCTAAGTGCCTGCGGGCTCAGGGACGGCGACGAGCTCGCGTACGCGGACTTTGACGCAGGCATGCGCCGCGGCATCTGCGGCGACTGCGAATGGGACGCGATCTGTGCAAAGCATCGGAGGGAACCATGATCATCCTGATCACCGGCGCGTCGCACACGGGCAAGACCGTGCTCGCGCAGCGTCTTTTGGAAAAGATGAAAATCCCGTACCTGTCGATCGACCATCTCAAGATGGGACTGATCCGCAGCGGGCAGACGGCGCTGACGCCCGAGGACGACGAAAAGCTCACGGCGTACCTCTGGCCGATCGTGCGCGAGATCATCAAGACCGCGATCGAAAACCGGCAGGACCTGATCGTCGAGGGCTGCTATGTGCCGTTCGACTGGCGG
>CADAPG010000144.1 GCA_902789675.1 uncultured Eubacteriales bacterium | reverse complement strand
AGCTCTTTATTCTTGGCGCCGACGCCGCCCGGCGAGGAGTCGAGCATGATATCGACGCTGCGGCACAGTTCCTCGAACGTGCCCGCAACCGGGATATCATAGCGGTCGAACGCTTCTTTGTCCGCGCCGTCGACGAGATACAGGTTGTACTTCACGTCGTTTGCGCCGATCATATCGTTTTCGCGCAGCGCGCGGATCGCAAGCGTAGGCGCAAGATCCGCGATGCCCACGAGTTCCATATCGCCCTGCAGGGCGACGCCGTCAGCCAGACGCTGACCGATGGTGCCGTAACCGGCGACACCGACTCTGATTTTTGCCATAGGTATGCTCCTTTTTCAAATTTCGTCGATCCGGACAGGACGGTTTTCCTTGAGAGACTTGCTGCATGCGAGCGCCAGCTTGATGGACAGAAGTCCGTCTTCGATGCCGACCCAAGGATCCTTGCCGTTCTTCACGCAGTCGATGAACTCGCGGACCTCCGCCTGATACGAGCCCATGTAGCGCTCGAGGAAGAACCACAGCGGCTTTTCACCGGTCACGCCGTCCACCGTGGACAGGACAATGTTGGATTCGCTGTCGTTTGCGTTCATCACGCAGCCCTTTGAACCGAACACCTCGCCGCGCTGATCGTAGCCGTACACCGCTTTGCGGGAACCGTCGATCGTTGCAAGCGCACCGTTACTTAGCTTCAGCGTGATCGTCGCCGTGTCCACGTCGCCCGCTTCGCCGATCGCGGGATCAATCAGGCACGCGCCCTGCGCGTAGAGCTCGACGATTTCCTGACCGGAGAGATAGCGCACCATGTCGAGGTCGTGGATCATCATGTCCATGAAGATGCCGCCGGACACCGCAACGTACTTGGCGGGTGGGGGCTCCGGATCGCGGGACGAAATGCGGACGAACTGCACCTCGCCGATCTTGCCGTCCTCGATCGCCTTGCGCATTGCACGGTAGTTGTGATCGTAACGGCGGTTGAAGCCGACCTGATAGACGAGCTTCTTGGGGCTTGCGGCAAGCGCCGCCTTAACCTCTTCGATCTTTGCAATGCTCTGGTCGATCGGCTTCTCGCAGAAGATGTGCTTGCCCGCAGCGATCGCTTCGAGCGAGAGCTGCGCGTGCTGATCGGTCGGCGCGCAGATCAGAACGGCGTCGATGCGCGGATCGTTCAGGATCTCGTGATAGTCCGCGCAGACGTTTTCGATGCCGACGGACTTTGCCCATGCGGCGACTTCGGGCTTCATATAGGGGTCAGCAAGCGCGACGATCTTCGCGTCCGGCACGCCCGAAAGAATGCTCTTTGCGTGGACCTGACCGATGCGGCCCGCGCCGATGATACCGACATTTACCATAAAATACCTCCGTTGAATTGAATCCTTTATTCGCAGTACGGCGCGCCCTTGCCCTCGACGAGCGACGCGTAGGTGCGCTGTATCTTTGCCCAGTTCTGATCGCGGTCAAGCGCGACGCCTCTGCCGACGCCGGACACGATGAGCCCGACGCCCTTTTGTTCCATCGTTTCGCCGAACTCCCGCAAAAGCGCCGGCGCGCTGCCGGGCTCCGTAGAGCGTCCGTCGAAGATGACGTGCACATAAACGTCCTTTACGCCCGCCTTCTTTGCCATGTCCAGAAGCGCCAACGGATAGTCGATCGACCCGTGCGAGGACTTCTTGGTGAGCAGCGCGAAAAGGTGCAGCGCAGTGCCGCGTTCCTTGACGGTTTCGAGCGTCTTTAAGAATACCGGGTTTTCGGCAAACGAGCCGTCCTTCATGGCGTTGTCAAGCCGCACGTCGTCCTGCAGCACCACGCGCCCCGAGCCGAGGTTGATGTGCCCCGCCTCGGAATTGCCCGTCTTGCCCTCCTTCAGTCCGACCGCGGGACCGGACGCCTCGAGCTTTGCATAGGGGTAATTACTGAGAAGCATATCCCACTCCGGCGTCGGCGCCGTGAAGATCGGATTGTTGTCGGTCGGCTTGTCCAGTCCCCAGCCGTCGCAGATCAGGAGCAGCACCTTGCCGGCATGTCCGAAGCGGAACAGGGGGGATCCG
>CADAPG010000143.1 GCA_902789675.1 uncultured Eubacteriales bacterium | reverse complement strand
TGGATCTTTCCCTTATGCACATCGACGACCGCCTTTGCGATCGCCAGCCCGAGCCCGAATCCGCCGGTCTCGGAATTGCGCGAGGCGTCGGCGCGGTAGAACCGGTCGAACAGGCGGTCCTGATCGCCCTTTTCCATGTTCTCCGCGGTGTTCGTCACGGAAAGCAGGGTCTGCCTGCCGGCCTTTTTCAGCGACAGCGCAACGGTCCCGCCGTCCGGCGAGTATTTCATGGCGTTGTCCAGAAGGATCGAGACGAGCTTGCGGATCGATTTCTCGTCGCCGTGCAGGGAAAGCATCGGCTGAACGTCCGCGGAGAACGTCTTGCTTTGCGCTTTGGCAACCGCCTGAAACGGCTGCGCGGCGTCCGAAACGACGTCGGACAGCGGGAAATCCAGCATCTGCGGCTTCGCGCTCTCCTCCTCCATGCGCGACAGATAGATCAGGTCGTTGGTCAGCGAGGAAAGCCGATTCGTCTGCGTGCGGATGTCCGCGATCCATTCGCTGTCCGGAAGATCCGCTTCGAGCACGTCCGTGTCCGCGCGGATGATCGTGATCGGCGTCTTCAGCTCGTGCCCCGCGTCGGTGATGAACTGCTTCTGCTTTTCGTAGCTTTGGGCGATCGGACGCACGATCCGCGCCGAAAGGAGCAGCAGCAGCAGAAATACCATAACGAAGCCCGCCGCGGAGATGCCGACGCTCGTCCAAAGGAACGTGCGGAACGTCGAAAGCTCGCGCTCGCGGTTCAGAAAGATCCAACGCGTTCCGTCGTCCTGCGGCGTGCCGAGGTATCGGTAATCGCCCGAAAAGCCGGATGCGCGTCCCTTCTTTGCCGCGGCTTTCGCCATCTCCTCCGCCGTCTGCTCGTCCACGGTCACGACGTTTTTGAGATCGGAGCTAACGACCTCGCCGGATGCCGACAGCGTCACCGAAAAGTAACGCGACTGATAGGGCCGCTCGCCGGAAAACTCGCGGCGCCGTCCGTGTCCCGATCCGCTCCCGCGCGGGTCCTGTGCGGACTTGCCGCCGAACGTAAAGCCGCCGGAGCCGTTCTCCCCGATCTCCGCAAGCGTGGAAAGCGTTTCGTCCGCTTCGGTCACGAGCGTGCGGTAGTTCAGAACGTTGATGAGCCCGATGAGAAGTCCCAGTACGATGAACAGCGACAGCATCGCCGCCAGTACAAATTTTCGCTGCAGTTTCCGGATCATTCCGACACCTCCAGATAGTAGCCGACGCCGCGCTGCGCCTTGATTTTCACATTCGCGCCGACGGCTTCCAGTTTCTTGCGAAGATAGGAGATATAGACCCAGACCACGTTCTGCTCCGCTTCGCTCTCAAATCCCCAGATGCGGTCCATGAACGCGTCGGTCGACAGAAGCCGCTTCGGGTTCCGCATCAGCATTTCCAGCATCTGAAATTCCTTGCCCGCAAGCTTGAACTGCCCGTCCGGACCGACGAGGTCGTACGTCGCGACGTCCAGCGTGAGATTTCCGACGGACAGCTTTGAATCGGTCTGCACCGCGGTCTGCCGCGTCATCACGCGGATGCGCGCCAGAAGCTCCTTGGTGTCGAACGGCTTCGTGAGATAATCGTTTGCGCCGGAATCCAGTCCGAAGACCTTATCGTCGATCTCGGACCGCGCGGTCAGCATCAGCACCGGCGTCCTGTTTCCGGCTTCACGCATGCGTTTCAATACCGTGAACCCGTCGACCTTCGGCATCATAACGTCGAGGATCACGCCGTCATAGTTTTCGGTCGCAAGATAATCCAGCGCGTCCGCGCCGTTATAGACCGCGTCGACGGAATAATTGTTCTTTTTGAGGATCGCGCAGACCGCACGGGACAGCGATCTTTCGTCCTCCGCAAATAACAGGCGCATACCGGTCCTCCCGAAAACCGTTTTTTCAATCATATCATATATTTCCGAAAAAAACATCAAAAACTTTTCCCCGATTTAAGTTCGTTTAGGGTTGACGCCGTAAGATATAGGCAAGAAAAAGAGAGGTGAAGAACGATGAAGATTCCCAGATACGGGTTTGCGGTCCTGTTCGGACTTGCGCTCCTGCTGTTTACCGGATATCTCCTTGCCGATACATTTCTGATCAAGCGCGTATACTCGGTCGCGGCGGAACCCGCGTCGCAGACTGCCG
>CADAPG010000142.1 GCA_902789675.1 uncultured Eubacteriales bacterium | reverse complement strand
GCACAAAGCCCGCTTGCAGGAAACCGAAGCGCCGATCCCGGAACAGCTTCCCGACGAGGGACAGGAGCCCGAGGATATCGTGCTGGACCGCGAATGCGAGCGCGAGCTCTGGGCGCTCATCAAAGCGGAACCGCTGCTCTCGTATCAGGCGTTTACACTGTACTACGGCTTTTCGGTCCCGACGAACGAGATCGCACGGGAGCTCGGTCTTTCGGAGGACGCCGTGCGCAAGCGTCTGTCGCGCACCAGAGCCCGGCTCCGACATCTGCTGTCGGAGCGCAACGAAGCGGTTCCCGAACGGGAACGGAAAGGAGTCTGACATGAACGAACAGGAAGCATATAAAACCGTAATCAGAGAACAGATCGCGGACGACGACAGGATCAGGCGATACGCCCGCGCCGCCGCGCCGGAACGAAAGCCCGCGCTGCGCGTATGGAAGCCGGTCGCAATCGCACTTGCCGCGCTTTTGATCGTCTTCGGCGTGACAATGGCGATCCCGTCCGCCCGCGCCGAGGTATTTTCATGGTTTGCGCCGACCAGCGCGCAGGAGTACTTTACGGAAGATCCCGAAAGCCGCGAGCCGAACGAGGCGCTGGACGCACTGATCGTGCCCGGTGCGCAGAGCGAAACGCACGTGGAGATCCACTACGCGGCGGAGGAAGAAGTCTATTCACAGATCGCGAAAGCGCTTGAAACCGCCGAGCTCGGCGACACGATGTTTGACGGCGAAAGCCTCTATATCCGCATGCGGGTGAACGGGCTCGGCATGCTCCCGGGAATCGAAACGATGACCGGCGGCAATCTGACCAAGAACATCCTCCCGCCGGAATCGACGGCGGAATACTTTGAGGACGGCAAAACACCGCCGGAATTCCTTTCCGGCGAGGTTCCCTTCTGGTCGGATGCGGAGACCCTTGTGACCTACACGTTTGCGGACGGTACGCAAATTAACGGCGGCGGGATCGCAGCGGATTACGGCGACATTCAATCGCTGCTCGATTCGCTGCGGCGCGACAATCTCGACAACGGCTGGTACTCCACGCCGGAGCAGTTCGCCGCGATCAACGAGCGCGAAACCGCGTACCTTCGGGACCGCAAGGTTCACGCAAGCATTTCGACCTATATGAAGAGCATGATGCCGGACGCAGACATGCAGACGATGTACGATGTGTTCCGGAACCATGCGGATGAGAACGGTCGCGTCACCGTAACCGTCGACATGCAGATCCTGCACGACCTCGGTCGGGAACCGTGGACCGAAACCATGCTTTCCGCAACGCTCGGTCAAGTGACCGTCGATCTCGACGCATACAAGTCCCTTCGGAAAACCGCGCTTATGCCCGACGGAAACGAAGCGGTCTTTGCGCCGGAAAAAGTGTTCTTCTCGCTGTCCGATTGGAAATCGGACGAGAACGGCGTTCCCTACTGCACGTACATCAACCGGACGGTCGATCTTAACGGACTGACCTTGCAGCCGCAGGAAGGCGCGTACATCGACGCGCGCGGCATCCAGAATCTGTGCGTCATGCTGACGCCGCCGGAGAGCTGGGACCGGAAGATGCTCGAGAATCTGAATTCGATGGACCTCGACTTTGACGTTCTGATCAACGGGGAACCGCAGGGGCATGTCGGCAGCATCCGCACGGACGTCACGGAAAACGGCTTGGTTCTGATCACGATCGGCAACATCAGCGGCGTTCCGCTCGATCAACTGAACGGTGTGAAGACCGTAACGCTGATCCCGAAGCTGTCCTATATCCGATACCTGCGCATTTATGCGGAGAGCGATCCGGACACTGCGCTTTCGGATATACCGCTCGAGCCCGATGTTGAATACACAATGGGCACGAACAACGGCACATGGATCGGCGAATCGACCCCATATCCGCAGTATGTGATCACCTTCACCGCAAACTGAACCGACGCAGGAAAACCGGAGCGGACGTCCCCGCTCCGGTTTCTCTGTCGGAAAATGTCGTATATATTCCGTTGTTCCCTTGCCTTTCACGCGCCGCTGTGTTATGATAAAGGAGCAAATTTGATACGGAGGATCTGATCGAAATGAAAATCGCGATCATCGGCGGAACCAATATCGAAACGCTCCCGATCCGTTACAAGGAGCAGGCAGTTTCCACGCCTTACGGCGACGTCGTCGTGTTCAAGGGCAAGCTCAAGGAGGGCAACGAGGTCATCTTTCTGAGCCGTCACGGCATTCTCTATGCGCACGATCCGGGCGACATCAACTACCGCGCGAACGTCTACGCGCTGCATCAGATCGGCGTCACCCACGCGATCGGCGTGACCTCGGTCGGCGCCTGCGACTATTCCATGCGGCTCGGCGAGTACTGCCTGATCAACGACTTCATGGACTTCACCAAGGGTCGTCCCTCCTCGTTCGAGCGCGAACACCGTCCC
>CADAPG010000141.1 GCA_902789675.1 uncultured Eubacteriales bacterium | reverse complement strand
TATCGCCTACTGCCCCTTGGTGTGCAAGTGGGACCGCGCAAAGTCGGTCAAGCATAAAAGCTGGGGGATCGTCGAGGGCACGATCCACGAGAAGTTCTCAAACATCTACGGCAAGAAGGGTCCGGTTTTGACCGTGCATTCCTTCCAACCCGCAGAACAGCCGGAACAGCCCGTTGCAACGTTCTATTGAGCAAAACAAAAAGCGCTTCCCACGCGGGAAGCGCTTTTCTCATTTACGGGGGCTGCTGCGGGTTCAGTTCACATGCAGCGTGATCGCGTACTGCGGGAATTCGGTCAGAATATCGTCGGCACTGAAACCGCTGCCGCCCTTTTCACTCCACACGGTCTCGCCGTAGTCCGGAGTCAATACGCAGAGTACATGATGGTCGACGTCGTTCACCGTGATTGATTCATATATGCGCAGTCTGGGGATCAACGTGATCGAATGGATCGATTTCAACATATCGTACGGAACACCCGAGATCTCGCGGGCAATAAACAGCAGCTCGCCGTTTTCCTCCGTAATGCAATGGGAACCGTTTAACTGCCATTGACCGCTTTCGCCGTTGAGCAGCACTTTCCATTCCAGCGACGCGACGAACGCTTCGCGCTCGTCCTGCGTCCACGCTTCCGGCACAGTGATACGGATTTTGAGATCACGGATACCGAGTGCATTCGCCTGAATGTCTTCCGCCGTCATCGTCAATCCTTCCGTCGAAACGCGATGCTTCGAGAATGAAACACGATCGTCGGCATAGCTGTTGAAATCTTCGCCGTTGTCATACGTATGGTTGCTGACAACAACCGTCTCCGCGTCCCAAACCACGGGGGCGCCGTTTGCGGTGAGCTCGGTCGTTTCGATGTTCTGATAGGCGTGCATGTTGACCGTGATCGTGCCGAGCAGCGCGTTGTAGAGCTCGGTATCCGGGACATAGCTGCCGTCGCCGCGGTCCTCCTCGATAACCTTTACGACGTAATACACCTTCGCCGTCAGATTGCCGTCGGCGTCAAGGTACTTTTCATAGTCGCAGTCGCGCGGGAACATCTGCGCAGCCGCCATCAGACCGTTCTGCTCGAGATACGCGCGGTTTTCCGCGTCGACCGCCTGCTGCTGCTCTTCCGTCTGGTTTTCGACAAGAAGTCCCAATTCGTCCAGATGGTCCAGATGCCCGTCGATCGAAGAAGTCAGATCGAGCATGCCGCCGAAGCGCGTGCCGTCCGGCATCTCATACTGGATCCAGCTTTCCGGCCATTCATACAGCGTCTTTTCGCCGGAGAGATATTCCTCTTCGGGACCGTTCTCATACAATCCCCACACCGCGTAGGGATCGACGGGAACCGCCATCGTGCGGCTGCCGGTCCACTGTTCCAGCAGATACAGACCGGAAAGTCCGTTCAGCCGGATCGTCTGGTAAAGATGCTCGCCGTCGAACATGGCTTCGCCGAGCTCGACGTCACAGTTCTCATGCAGAAATGCCGAGACCTTCAGTGCGCCTTCGCTGTTGACCGCCTCGGAATCGGTGCGGTCGATCGGGATCGTAACGACGTCCTCGTTTGCGGCGGGCGACGCGATCAGCGAATCGAGCTCCGGCACGTCGGGACGTTCGCTCGGGTCCGTTGTCAGGTAATCCGCGGGTCGCGTTACGCCGAACCACGAAAGGACCTCGGCGCGCGCCGACGGGATCGCAAGCACCGTGCCGCAGATGAGCACCAGACACGCCGCGATCGGCAGCAGGATCCTCGTCCACGCGATCGGCTTTTTCTCCTTCTGCGGCGCTGCGAGCAGCACCGCGCGGCGAATGGATTCTTTTTTCATCAGCTCGTTTTCCGCAAAGGACAGGAGCTGTTCGGATGTGTTTTTCATAAGGCGTTCTCCTCTCCGAGAGATGTTCTGAGTTTTCTGCGCACGCGGGCGAGCCTGCTTTTGACGCCCACCGCCGTCGTGCCCGTTTCCTTTGCGATGTCGCCGAGCTTCATGCCGTATCCGTAATACAGGATGAACATGCGCTGCGTGCTTTCCGGTTCCTTCCGAAGCTGTTCGAGAACGTCGTCGATCGCCGCGTGATCGAGGCTCAGGTCCTCGACGGACACGTCGTCCGGTTCATCCGGAACAAGCTCGAGCGAAACCGTCTTTCGCTTTGCGCCGGATCGGTAGTAGCTTGCAATTTCATGCTTCAGCGTTGTGATAAGATACGCCTTCGGATCGCGGATCGCGCTTTTGCCCTTCTTCACAAGCGTGCGATAGAATTGCGCATAGGTGTTCTGCAGAAGATCGTGCGCGTCTTCCATCGGCACCTTCAAAAGACAGCAGCGCATCAGCTCGCGAAACGTCGCGTCGTATACGGTATTGAACGTTTCGGTTACATCTTTCATAGTCATTCTCCTTGGTATTTCACGGCCGTTCACCTATAAAGACGTTCGATCGTGCCGAAAGGGATCGCATT
>CADAPG010000140.1 GCA_902789675.1 uncultured Eubacteriales bacterium | reverse complement strand
CCGAAACATAGTCGCACCTCACCTCGCTTCTCCTTGCACTGCGGGCGCTCATCTCCGTGCCCCCAAAGGAGAAGGCAATGAAGCACACGCTTTTCGCCAACGGACCGTAGGGGCGGATATGATCCGCCCGCCATGCTTCGCAACTGCGGAACGGGAAGATGCGATCTTCCCCTACGGGTTTCATGTTTTGCAGGGAGGTCGCCCACGACCTCCCGCCGATTCATTGATCCGCGAAAAGCGTTCCGCTTTTCTGCGTGTCCACCTCATTCGGCTCCGCTCACGCTTCGCCACCTTCCCCTCGGAGGGGAAGGCAAGAATCACTCCAACGGACCGTAGGGGCGGATATGATCCGCCCGCCATGCTTCGCAACTGCGGATCGGGAAGATGCGATCTTCCCCTACGGGTTTCATATTTTGCAGGGGACTCACCACTTCGTTACATAGGCAGATCGCGCGCGACCTGACGTGCGATCTGTTTGCGCGAAAAAGAGCGAAGCCAAACGGCTTCGCTCTTTCGGTCTGTCGGGTTAACTATTCGCCTATGTACGCCTGCGCCGCCTTCCAGTAGGTATAGATGGCCGCGCCGCAGCTCTTCTCATTCTCTGTGGCGCCTGTCCTCGTCAGCATCAGATACACGTACGACATCGGGGACGCATCGATCACCGTGGATTCGTAACTAACCTGCGAATAGCAGTTGCCGCCGGTGTATGCCCAGATGAGGTGCATTTCTCCGAGCTTATGCGCCGGGATGTTCGGCACCTCCGCAACGAATCTGCCGCGAACCTTCTGCATCTCGGCTTCATTTGCATTGTCGATCCTGCAAGTCGCAATGCCCGTATAGCTCGGATCGGGCTTAAAGGTCACCGTCATCTTCGTTTCGCTGTCGAGCGCGAGCATGAACGAAATGCCTTTGATGTTCTCATCGTTCATATTGTTGATTTTGAACAACAGGCTGTCCTCTTCGATTATTTCCGCGATGGTGGCATAATCATAACCGGCGACCATCTCCGCGAGTTCCTCCGGCAGTTCGATCGGCGCATACGATGCCTCGTCGTAGCCCAGCGGCAGGTTCTTCGCTTCCATAAGGTACTGCTGCGTACAGTAGCCGTAGCATACAAGCGCGCGGACAAGGTTTCTCGTCTCTACGGAATAATCGCCCGCATGCTCCTTGAAAGCCTCGTAATACTGCATGATCGAGTATACTTTTTCGATCGTCTGACCGTTGCCGTAGTGGAACGTTGCGGTGATCGTGTCCGCCATCTGGATCGCGTCCACATAGCAGGAGAAGCCGTACAGCGTGCCATCGCTGTTGGTGTTGTCTGCATCAAACGCGACCGGATCGGATGAGACCTCACCCTTGCCGCTGATCGTGAACGTTATGTTGCTCGCTGCCTTTTCCTCCTCAGTGAGACAATCGAGGTTCATATAGAACTTCACGCCGATCTGTCCGTCCAAAACGAGCGAATGCGTTTCGAACGAAGGCTCCGCGGCTGCCGCTTCCTTGAACGTCGCCGTGACATTTGCCTCCCAGATCGTCATCGTAAAGGCATTGTTCGTCACGTCGATCGCTTCGTTGTAATCGTTCACAACGGTCAGCGTATCCAGTTCATAGCCCGGATCCGGCGTGACCGTCAGCGTGACGGTTTCACCGACGTCGGCAACAGACTTGTCTGCGGTGACCGTGCCGTGCTCTGATTCGGCGATCATGACCCTGTTCAGCACCTGATCGAGGAAATAATCGTGGAACCAGTCGTCGCCGCCCTGTCCGTCCGGACGGAAGGAGACGCGCACCAGCCGGTTGAAGCTGCCCCAGGCAAACGGCGTGCCGTCCATATCCTTCGCAACTTCCGTCGTATCCATGTAGCTGCCTGCGGGATACCGCGCAACGCACAGACCGTTTTCAAGCTCGCATACGAAGATGCTGGAGTGGTACAGGACCCGTTCGAGCACATAGAGACCGGGTGTTTCTGTTTCCCCGAACTGATAATCCGCCGTTATATCCGGAACACTGCTGTTGCCGATATTCAGATAATAGCCGCTGAGACTTGAAACGCCGGCGTCGTACATCCACACGCCTTCCGTCGGCAGATATACCGTTTCGACGACGCCGGTGGTTGTCACGATCGGCGCCGCCTGACTGTACGCGTACGGGACGATCTCGTTGTTCTCAACTTTTACGATCTGATAGGTATTGATGCCGAAATTACCGGTCACAACATAGGTGATGAAGTCGTTGAACACATGCCCGTCCGTGCCGAACAGCGTCAGCTTGTGGGCAGGATTGATGTTTTCGACCGTCGGATCGGCGTCCGGAACGAGGTAGAAGCCGTCTGCAAGCGAAACTGCGCCTTCTTCGATGAACGTCGCCTTGACCGCGGCGTTCTCGGCGGGCATCTCGAAGGTCGTGCCTTCGATCTCGGTGATATCGAACTCGCCGGTGTTGAAGCCGGTCTCGCACATATAGACGAGCGTGTCGAGCTCATAGCCCTCGTTCGGCGTGACCGTGACCGTGACGGTCTCGCCCGCTGCCGCAACGTCCTT
>CADAPG010000139.1 GCA_902789675.1 uncultured Eubacteriales bacterium | reverse complement strand
CCCGCATACGCTGTGCCCGAGAATACGGTTCAGCGAGTCGAAGGAAAGCTCGTAAGCGCTGTAGAGATCGTTGTAGGTGATCCCGCCCTCGGGAAGAATAACTTCATCGAGCGATTCGATCGAGGATCCCATGGCGCGAAGGCGCAGAAATGTCAGCACATTGTCAAAATCCGCTTCCGCCTTGAAATACTGCGAAAAGACCGGATGCTTTGCGGAAGCCTTCAGCGCATGCGCGAGATAAGCGCGATCGAGCGCGATCGAAATCGCCTGCGGCTCGACACGGATCTCCAATCGTTTCTCCAGCGTGTTCATCGCGTCGCGGATCTCCTCCGGGAGCGCGTCGTACTGGCGGTCCTTGACCATTGCGGAAAGCGTCTCGCGATCGAACAGTCCGCCCGGTGTGAACACCGTTTCGCTCTGATTCAGAAGCCGTGCCTTCAAGAGCACCTTGAGGTTCTGCACATCCGCACGCAGCAGATAAAGATCTGTGATCGCAGGATTCGGGGAAAGCTCCTTAACCTCCTGCATCGCATCGGTCATCTCTCGCTCGATCATGCGCTCGATATCCGCTTCCGTCGCGTCGGAAAGATTGCCGTATCGAACGTCGGAAAGCGCGCGCATCGCATCCGAAGCGGAGCCGTCCAGCATGCGCTGAATCGTCTGCGGCTCAATGAGCCGTTTATTCAGCGCGGACAGCCTCGCACATGCGTATGCATAACTCGGTTGCGGCATAGTCTTCTCCTCTCTTACCGAAATAGGATCGTCGCAACGTTTGTTTCTTCCGCGTCGCGAAGCTCTCTCAGGATCGCCTTCATCGAGCAATCCTTTTCATAGCCGTCGCCGAGCAGGAGAAAACCGGCTTCCGCATCCGCGTCCCGATCGGACAGCTTCACGGAAAACGGCAGTCTTGCGATCGTTGTACGGATCACGTCGCGATCCACCTTTGCGGGAACGACGGCATCGTTCGCTTTCGCCTCTTTTTTCAGAATCGAAAGGAACATCGCCTCGCGCTTTTCATTGGACAGCGCAAGCATCCTGTGATACGCTTCGGTGAACACGCTGTCCAGAAGCACGCGCTTTGCACGCAGCGTTTCCTTGCGTCCGTCCAGTTCGGCGCGCGTACGGCAGCCGTTCAGAATCACGCCGATCTGCTGTTCACGAACCTTCTGCGCCTGTTCGGCTTTCTTTGCGATCTCTGCGTCCCGGGATTCACGGATGCCGCCTGCGGATGCCTCGGCGTCGGCAAGCACCTTCGCGGCCGCTTCCTTCGCGTCCGCCAGGATCCTGTCGATGAGGTTTGCTGCACTCTCGTTTCCCATACCGTGCCTCGCTATCAGAACTTAATGCCGTTAACAAGCAGGAAGGAAATGAGCAGGGACAGAACCGCGTAGGTCTCGACCATGATCGCCATGACCATGCCCTTACCGCTTTCGGTGGGCTTCTTTGCAACCATGTTGATGCCCGCAACGGCAACTCTGCCCTGATAGATCGCGGAAATCAGACCGCCGAACGCAATGGGAAGACCCGCCAGAAGGAAGCGCACGCCGAGAGCTGTGTTCGCCGCAAGTGCGTCCAGTTTGGCTGCGTCGCCCATCAGACCGGAATTGATCGCGATGACGACGGCGATCAGAAGGCCGTAGATGCCCTGCGTACCGGGAAGCAGCTGCAGAAGCAGGCACTTACCGGAAAGATCCGGATTCTCCGAAACGACGCCTGCAGACGCCTGACCCGTGATACCGACGCCGATCGCGGAACCGATACCTGCCAATAATGCCGCAATGACCGCACCGGCGGTCGCCCAAATTGCACCCCAATTCATGTTGTTTCTTTCTCCTTTTTCTTCATTATTTGGTTACCTGAACGTGTTTGGTGTTATATGAAAGCGGTCGGAATTCTTTTCCGCCGGATTCGTAGAACTTGCCGTAGAACTCGACATACTGCAGTCTTGCGCAGTGGACGAACGCGCCGAGCGCGTTGATCGCCACATTGAACGTATGCAGCAGGACAAGCAAAACGATGCTTCCGATTCCGCCGACGATCTTCATCACCGGGTTCGAAGCGCCGGACAGCATGTTGCAGAGCATATTAAAGACCTGTCCGATGACGCCCGTGGCAATGCCGAGCGCAAACAGACGCGCATAGGACAGAATGTCGGACAGCACGCCCGTCATGTCGTACAGCCCTCCGAGACCGCTTGTCAGGCGTTTCAGCGGATTGCGCTTTGCACGGCCTTTGAACAGCACCACGAACAGCGCGCCGAGCGCTGCCGCTCCGAGAGCTATCTTAGTCACAAGCCCCGGCAGCTGCACCGACATGCCCGCCATGTTTGCGATCGAAGGCAGGAAGCCGATGACCAGACCGAGCGTGATCAGTACCCACGAGATCTGATCAAAGATCGCGCCTTTCCAATCGCCCTGACGGAACTTGTCGAACGCGCCGACAAGATATCCGGCGACAATGTGCAGAACGCCGAGTCCGAAGCACAGACCGAGCATTCCCAGCGAATTCTGCATCGGATCGAGCCATGCCGGGAAGATCCCGAGCCGCTCGAAGAACGCAGAGATCTGACCGAAGACGCCGTCGAGCTCGATCGCCATGGACGACGTTTTCGTGATGCCGAAGAACGATCCGGTCAGCACGCCCCA
>CADAPG010000138.1 GCA_902789675.1 uncultured Eubacteriales bacterium | reverse complement strand
GTTCAACAAGCTGCAGCGCGTCCGCAACCGATTCCATGATCCCATAGGAGGAGAACGTCGCGCCGCTGACCGCGTTGACCTGCGGCGTCTGCGAAGAGAGGATCGCAGGGATCACGCCGGACGCGGCTCTTTCGAAATAGTCCGCATCGTCGCTGTACGCAAGGACCGTGATATCCGTGATCCTGCCGCCTTCGACGGTGACCCGCGAAGAAACCTCCCCGCGGAAGCCCGCGCCGCTGCCGGCATACACGCCGTCCGCATAGCATCCGGTCGTCTCGGAGAAGGTCTGCCCGGACGCCGCTGCTTCCGCTGCATTGCTTTTCGAGGGGATCAGGCGGCCGACGCCCAGCGCTCCGCACAGGATCAGCGCGGACGCCGTGCCGGCGATCGCGGGATGCGGGTTTGCCGTCAGCGCTTCCGGTACGCACACGTCCGTGCAGCGCATGCAGTCGATGCATTCGCCGCTTGTCACGCGGTCGTTTTCATGCACCGCAACGCCCATGGCGCAGGCGCGGGAGCACTGCGCGCAGCCGCTGCAGGCGCTTTCCTTCCGGCGGATCCGGAACAGCCTGCCCCGGGAGAGCGGCGTAAACAACGCGCCGAGCGGGCAGAGATAGCGGCAGAAGAAGCGTTCGACGAAGAACGAAGCGATCAGGATCGCGACAAGGATCGCAAACCCGACGGTCGGGATCGCGGACAGCATCACGCTGCCGTTGCCCGAGATCAGCATGCCGAATACGCCCCACGGAGAGAACGAGCTGTCGACCGGAAGCTGCAGCGCCCACACAAGGAGCACGGTCGCGAACAGGATCGCGTACTTTAAAAACTTCAGGATCCGGTCCGCCGCTGCGGAGATCCGCTTTTTGCGGGGGACGAGCTTTTTCGACACAAACGCAAGGAGCTCCTGCATCGCGCCGAACGAGCACAGATAGCCGCAGAAGAAGCGTCCCCACAGCGCCGTGACCGCGAAGAGGATCGCGAGGGTAACGAGACCCGGCGCCTGCGCCGCGAACGAAAACGTTCCCTGAATCAGGGAAACGGTCAGATCCCTGAGCGCGTGGAACACGGTCAGAAACAGCCCCGGAAACAGAAAGAACGCGCCGAACTGGATCGTGTGACGCAGGATCTGTGTGACGGAGAAGCGCTTTCCGTTCTTTGTGACGATCGCGCCGTTTTTATATTGAAACATTCTGTATCTCCTTTCTTATGCCGGATGCGCGTCTGCGCGGAGCCGGAATGTGTCCGACAGCCCTTCGGTCTTCAGCACCTTGCCGTCGGATTTGATAAAGATCGCGTCGATCCCGTGACGCCGCAAAAACGGCATCGCGCAGAACGGTCCGAGGATGAACGCCGCGGTGGCAAACGCGTCCAGCGCAGTCGCGTCCGTGCCGACCAGCGTGACCGAGACGAGCCCGGAATCGGCAGGATACCCGGTCCGCGGGTCGATGATGTGGTGGACCGATTGATTGCCGATGCGGGCAAAGCGTTCGTACGAGCCGCTGGTGACCGCGCAGCGGTTGTCCAGGATCAGCGTGCCGATCGGCTCGCCGTCCGGATCGAACGGGTTACGAATGCCGATCGGGACCGGTCTGCCGATCGCGCCGATCGTGCCGCCGAGGTTCAGGAGCGCGTGCGCGGCGCCCGCCTCCCGCAAAAGCGCTGCCGCGCGGTCGAGCGCATAGCCCTTTGCGATCCCGCCGAGATCGACGGACTGTCCTCTTCCGAGCTTCACCGACCGCCCGGAAAACCGGATGCCCCGCGCGCCGGTGTGCCGCAGGGCTTCGGCGATCTCGCGGGCGTCCGGGATCCGTTCGTCGCGCATCGCCTGCCGCCACAGGCTTGTCAGTTGTCCCGCCGTGACGTCGAACGCGCCGTCGGTCTCCTCGGAAAGCCGCACACTTTCTTTGAGGATCCGCAGGGTGTCTTCGTCCGGGCGGATCCTTGCGCCGCGGTTCAGCAGCGAGATCTCGCTGTCCTCGCGAAAGACCGACCAGTTCCGGTCCATCGCAAGGATTTGGCTTTTGATCGCTTCGGCGGCGGAAAGCGCCTGTTCGCCTTCGACCGTGAGCGTGTGCACCGTTCCCATGGCGGGGAACGCCTTCTGCACGACGGCGCTCATGCCGCGCGCTCCTTTCCGCCTCTGAACAGCGAGCGGAGACAGACCGCCGCGCCGAGCGCATACAGCGCGCCGCCGACGATCCAGTAGACCAGCGTCAGCGGGTTCGTCGTGCCGTAGATCTCGAGCGCGCCGCACACCAGGCTGCCGACGGTCAGCGTGGCGATCCCGGCGTGACAGACGTTGCGGACAAAGCGGTTCGGATACGGCGCGCGCAGCATTGCGATGAGCAGCAGCGGCAGCACGCCGAGCACGAGCGGAAACACGAAGGCATAGAGCATGCCGTAGGAATAGACGCCGTGGCTGAAGCATTCATAGACCGCGCCGAACAGGACGCAGAACAGCGATGCAAAAAGGTCGATCAGAAGCAGCTTGTGCTGCGGATGCAATTTACGCGCCGTAACCGATGTAGACAATGTCGCTCACGCTCCTTTCGCTGGATTTTCTTCCGTTTGCGGGGTTGTTGATCAGCGTCCCCAGGAACACCATCGACGAGGACGATCCGCCGCCGTCGAGATTGTAGGCGGTCTGACATCCGATCGACTGCAGAAACGCCGCAAGCTCATAGAGGGACAGCCCGTCGCTGTCGCTTGTGCGGCCGTCCGCCACAACAAAGACATAATGCAGATCGTCGATCACGCCGATCGCCGTGCGCGGATTGCTCGCCATCGCTCTGCCGACCTCGTCGTTTTCGGAAACCGAGATCCCGCCGTCTTCCACAAGCGCCGGACCGAAGCTGAGCACGTTCCATGCGCCGGACGCGAGCAGCTCTTCCGCCGTGATCTCGTCTTCGTCGATGATGCCGAACGAGCCGTCCGCGTAGATCACAAGGTCCTCGCCGCCGCCCGACGTATTGCGGTACAGCACGCCGTTGCGGATCACGTACCCGCTGCGCTGCGCGCCGTAGTAGTCGCCGTTG
>CADAPG010000137.1 GCA_902789675.1 uncultured Eubacteriales bacterium | reverse complement strand
CTTTGCATAAGGAGAATGCTATGAAATTCTACAAAGATCATTATGACGTCATCGTCATCGGCGGCGCTTTGGCGGGGCTTTCGTCCGCGCTGATGCTTGCCGAAAAGGGCAAGGACGTGCTGGTGCTCGAGCGCCACAACCTGCCCGGCGGCATCGCGACGAGCTTCGTCCGCGGCGGCATCGAGATCGAAGCTGCGCTGCACGAGATGATGAGCATCGGTCCCGAGGGCAACCGCTTAAAGGTCGGCAAGTTTTTGGAGGACATGGGCGTGAAGATCGACTGGCTCAAGGTGCCCGAGGCGTATCACGCTTCGCTGCCGGGCCTCGAAGTGACGCTCCATCCGGGGCTCGAGACGTTCGCGAGGGAAGTGGACGCCGCCGTTCCCGGCACGTATGAAAAGGTGCTGAAGCTGCTGAACCTCTGTCATACGGTGTTCGATTCCGTCAACGAGCTTTCGATCCATCCGATGAGCAAGGTGCAGATGCTTCTGAAGCACGAAGCGTTCGTCAAGACCGCGGGCTACTCCACGCAGGAGGTCATCGACACGTTCGATCTGCCCAAGGCGGCGCAGGACCTTTTGGCGCCGTACTGGATCTATGTCGGCACGGGCTTTAAGACGCTGCCGTTTACGATCTTCTCCGTGCTGATGGCGGACTACATCGGCTACGGCTCCTATATCCCGCACAAGTTCAGCCACGAGATGAGCCTCAAGATGGCGGAGCGCGCTGAGGAGATGGGCGTGCAGATCGAGTACCGGCAGCACGTCGAAAAGATCCTCGTAAAGGACGGAAAGGTCTATGGCGTGCGCACCGCGCGCGGCGACGAGATCCACGCGGATTACGTGATCAGTGCGGCGTATCCGAACAAGGTCTACACCTCAATGATCGAACCGCTCTCCGAGGTCCCGAAGAAGGCGATCAAGATGGTCAACGGCAGACGCCTGAGCCTGACCGCGTTCTCGGTCATCATGATCCTCGACAAGCCCGCCGAGGCGCTCGGCATCCGTGATTACAGCATCTTCCGCGGCGACACGATGGACACCGAAGAACTGTACAAGGACCTCGCGGGGCTCGGACCGTACCGCTACCTCACCTGCATCTGCCACAACATCGCAAATCCAGACGCGACGCCCGCGGGGACCTGCTCGTTCTCGATCACGACGCTGCCGCGCGTGGACGGCTGGAAGACGGTTTCCGCCGACGATTACGACCGCGTGAAGCACAAGGTCGCCAAGCAGATGATCGACGATATGAGTCAATATTACGGCGTGAATCTCCTCGATCACGTGCTGGAGATCGTCATCGAAACGCCGATGACCGTCGCGCATTACACCGGCATGTGGAACGGCTGCATCTACGGCTACGCGCATACGATGGAGGATCACATCGTCGCAAGGCTGCAGACCGCCGAGAAGGAGAAGTTCATCGAGGGACTGGAGTTCGCCGGAGCGCATCAGATTTCCGGCGACGGCATGGGACCGGCGGTCACGAACGGCAGAAAGGCCGCGAAGAACGTGCTGGACGATATGAAGAAGAAGGAGGCGGCAAAATGAAGGTCAAGGGATTTTTAAAGGACGTCGGCGGCGCGTCGCGCGTCACCAAAGCGCGTCTCAACGCATTCGAAACCGCTTCCGAAACGCCTGAGACTGTCGACCCGATCGGCAACGTCGCAAGGGAGTGGCATCCCGGCAAGCTCGATCTCGTCGTCAAAGAGATCCGCACCGCAAGCCCCACGGCAAAGACCGTGCGCTTTGAAAAGGTCGGCGGCGGCAAGCTGCCCCCGTTCTATGCGGGGCAGTTCGTTTCGCTCGAGTTCGGGATCGACGGCAAGATCATTTCCCGTCCGTATTCCATTTCTTCCGCGCCGTTTGAAGCGCGCAAGGATCCGGGCTATATCGAGATCACGGTCCGCAGGAGCAAGGGCGACGGCTTCATCGCCGATTTCGTCAACGACGGGCTGACCGTCGGGACCGTTATAAAGGGCAATATCGGGCTCGGGCAGTTCTATTACGAGCCGCTTCGCGACGCGCATCACATCATGGCGCTGGCGGGCGGCGTCGGCATCACGCCGTTCGCGTCCATGGCAAAGGAGATTGCAAACGGCACGATGGACGCGGAGCTGACGATCCTGTACGGCTCGGTGGCGTCGAACGACATCATCTTAAAGGATGAGCTTGCGGCGCTGGAAAGCGATCGCGTGCACGTCGTCAACGTGCTCTCGGGCGACGAACCCGGCTGGACCGGCGAGCGCGGCTTCCTTTCCGCGGAGCTGATCAAAAAGTACAGTAAGGGCGATACGTCCTACTTCATCTGCGGTCCGCAGGTCATGTACAAATTCCTGCGCGAGGAGATCAAAAAGCTCGACGTGCCCGCGCGGCGCGTGCGCTTCGAGGTCTTCGGTCAGGCAAAGGACATCACGACTTTTAAGGGCTATCCGGTCGAAAAGAAGGACGAGACCTACACCGTTACCGTCATGCGCGGCATCCATAAGGACGAGATCCCCGCGAAGGCGACCGAATCGCTCATCGTCGCGCTGGAGCGCGCGGGCATCCGGATCGACACGGCATGCCGCAGCGGTGAATGCGGCTTCTGCCGCACTAAGGTGCTTTCGGGCGAATACTACGTTTGCCCCGAAAACGACGGCAGACGCGCGGCGGACAGGGATTTCAACTACGTCCATGCCTGCGCGGCGTATCCGCTTTCCGAC
>CADAPG010000136.1 GCA_902789675.1 uncultured Eubacteriales bacterium | reverse complement strand
CCCAGAAGCAGAGCGGCGGCGCTGCGTTTGCAGTGCGGCTTCCGCTCCGGCTCGCGCAGAACGGGCGCGGGCTGTTCGGGGACGGTGAATGCCGTTCCGCAGTTCGGACAGAACCTGACCGAATCGTCAGGCAGCGGACGACCGCATTCAGGACAGAACATGATCGGCTTCCTTTCGCGCCTTGTTGCGCTTTCTGATCAGCATCAGCACGTACCACAGGATGACCAGCACCTGGAACACGGCGGCGACCATAAACAGCATGGCGACCTTTGTAATCCCGCCGATCGCGACGAATGAGATGTAGATCGCGCCGCACAGCGTCCAAACGAGTCCCGACACCGAAAGCGCCTGCCAGATGAGGCTGCTCCACATGTGGCTGAACACGACGAGCAGGATCATGCTGACCGGCACGGCGTAGATAAACGCGAGCCAGCGCACGTTGACCTTTGCAAGATAGCACACAAAGAACCCGATCGCGGCGACGAAGAACACAAGTCCGATCGAGATCAACGTTATGATGATGTGGCGGGTCTTCTGCTCCGCCTGCGAGCGGACCAGGGGTCCCTCGCGCAGGAACGAATCGAGCGGAACGTCATAGAGATCGGCGAGCTTGCACAGCACCAGAAGGTCCGGCATGCCGTCCCCGCGTTCCCACTTCGAGATGGATTTATCCGAGTAATTCAGCTTCTCGGCGAGCTCCGCCTGCGTCAGTCCGGCACGTTTCCGATACGCCGTCATCTTCTCCGCAAGCACGGTGCGAATTCTGTTTTCTTCCATATATACCTCAAAAGCGCCCTGTTCATCGGCATTCTACTCTCAGTAGAACCGTCATTCTCCCTCTCTACCGATACAAAGCGGAGCGATAGACGCCCGCGGCTTCCGAATAGGGTGCAAATCCTTCGGAATGCGTCTATTATAATGGCAGAACGATTTTATTGCAAGAGCGAATTGCGTCATACGGAGGTAACAAATGCAAACAAATCGTGTCATCTCCATCTTCGGCGACTCGATTCTGAAGGGCGTTCGCATGCTTTCGGGCACGACGCGCTACGGAACGACGGACGATATCGGACTGGAATCGATCGCAAAAAGCCACGACTGGATCCTCGATAACCGTTCCCGCTTCGGCTGCACGGTGCAAAAGGGCGAACAGCTTCTGAACCGTCAGCTCGAAAAGGGCGGAACGCCCGCGGTCGTTCTTCTGGAGTACGGCGGCAACGACGCCGATTTTCGCTGGGCGGAGGTCTCCGAACATCCCCACGACGAGCACGAACCGAATACGCCGCTGCCGGTCTTTGTCCAAACCATGCGCCGCATGATCGATACGCTGCGCGCGCACCGCGTCAAGCCGGTCCTTACCACGCTGCCGCCGATCTCGTCGGAGCGGTACCTCGACTGGATCACGCGCGACGGGCTGTCGAAGGAAAACATCCTCCTTTGGCTCGGCGACGCGAACGCGATCTATCGCTATCAGGAAAAATACTCGCTCGCGATCGAGCGCATCGCCGCGGAAACGGGCTGCTCGCTCGTCGATCTGCGCAGCGCGTTTCTCGAAAAGCGCGCCTTGCTCCCCTACCTCTGCGCGGACGGCATCCACCCGAACGACGCCGGGCAAAGACTCATCCATGAAGTCTTAAGCCGCACGGCGGACCGCATTCCCTCGCTCGTTTAGTGTCTCCCGTACCAAAGCAGTCCCATGCCGTCAGGCTGTCGTATCATCGGTCAGATTTCCTGCGGACAATCGCGCGGTATTTCAAAAAAGAAAACATCGGAATAACCAATGTAAAGGCTTTACATCCTTTGTTTTCGTATGGTAAAATGAATACAAATGAATTCATGGAAAGGAAAATACAGCATGGTAAGAATTTTTGATATCTCCGGTCAGACGGCGATCGTAACGGGCTGCTCCACGGGTCTCGGCGTCCAGATGGCGCATGCGCTGGCAAATCAGGGCTGCAACATCGTCGCCATCGCGAGACGGTTCGACAAACTCGAACAGGTTTGCAGGGAGATCACCGAACAGCACGGTGTCAAGACCCTGCCGATCAAGTGTGACATCACGGACACAAATCAGGTGGAAGAAACGGTCAGAAAAGCGATCGACACCTTCGGCGGTGTTCAGATCCTGGTCAACAACGCAGGTACAGGCGCTGTTGCGCATGCGGAGAACATTACGGACGAGCAGTTCAAACAGGAGTTCGATATCGACCTGTTCGGCACGTTCAAGTTCGCGCGCGCGGTCGCAAATCAGGCGATGATCCCCGCGCATTACGGCCGTATCATCAACATTTCTTCGATGTACGGTCTCGTCGGCAACAAGGTCGCAGGCTCCGCGCCCTACCACGCGGCAAAGGGCGGCGTCGTGAACCTGACCCGCGCGCTCGCGGCGGAATGGGCGATCTACGGCATCACCGTCAATACCATCTGTCCGGGCTACTTTTACACGCCGCTCACCGAGGAAACGTTGAATTCGCCGTTCTTCCAGCAGCACGCGAAGCAGACGATCCCGATGGAGCGCTACGGTCACGCAGGCGAACTGGACACCAGCATCGTGTTCCTCTGCTCGCCGAACTCCACCTACGTCACAGGCATCGCGCTCCCCGTCGACGGCGGCTATACCTGCATCTGAGTCTGTCGGACAATTCATAAAGCGATCAAGAGGCTGTTCAAACCGAATCCGGTTTTCGAACAGCCTCTTTGCAATCTGTATATCGTCGCACGCGAACCGTCAGTCCGCGTAATTGTTGAAGTAGTTCTGCACAAGCACGATCGGCGTGCCCTTGTCGCCGCTGCCGCTTGTGAGATCGCACAGCGAGCCGATGAGGTC
>CADAPG010000135.1 GCA_902789675.1 uncultured Eubacteriales bacterium | reverse complement strand
GGCCAGCTCGGCGTTGGTCAGCTCGCTCTCGTCGAACGCGTCGATCTTCTCCGCGAACTCGGTGTAGCGGGCGAGGATGCTGTAGTAGTCCCCCATCATCGACACCATGCTGGTCGGGTCGGCGTTCAGGTACTTCTGCATGAACTCCACGTACTCGTCCATGCAGGCCTCGTAGGCGTCCAGGAACTCCTTGACCTCCGGGCGGATCTCATTCTCCGCGGCCGCGATCTGCGGCTCGGGCGCGGGTTCCTCGGTCGGTTCGGCCGTGGGTTCGGCCGTCGGAGCTGCGGTGGGTCTCGCTGTCGCTTGGGGAGCCGACGTCGCAGCGGGAGCGGTCTGCCTTGCGGTCGGCTTGGTCTGCGTTTTCGCGCCGAGGCGTCCCGCCAGCCCTGCGATCACGATCACCGCCAGCACCCAGAACCACCAGCGCCTGAAGATGCTTCTTCTCTTTTTCTTCGGCTTCTCTGCCGGGTATTCGATCTGCGGTTCCGCCATCCAAACTGGCGCGTTTTCTGTCGATGCGCCGCATTCGGAACAGAACTTCGTCCCCTCCTGCAGAGGCGCGCCGCACTGTCTGCAAGTTGCCATCGTCATTGACCTCCTTTTTATGTGTCGGGTACTTCATCATAACAAAAACAGCTTTGCCGCGTTCTCACCGTTTTGGTGGGAACGCGGCAGTTCATTCGTAGTCCTCGATCAGCGGCGCCAGTCCGCAGCTTTCCAGCAAGCGGTTGAGCTCGCAGAGATCATAGATTCCATTTTGAACGGCAACCGTCAGCACCGCGTCCCGCGCCAATCGTCCGTGCAGCGGCGCCATGCCGTAGAGGATCAGCGCCTCCTGCACTTCCTCCAGGCGAAACCGCGCCGCCATGCAAAGGCGCAGGATCGTGTCCCGCTGCCGCGTGTGTTTTTCCTCCGCGATCAGCTTGTAGCCGTAGTTTTCCGAGAGATCGGCGGCCAGGAACACGTTCTGCCGCAGGATCCCCTTCTCCCGGAACTTCGTCCGCATGTAGTCCGCGAACGGATGCGGGCTTGTGATCAAGTCCTCTCTGTGCTGTTCCAGGAAGTCAGGCAGCTCACTTGTTCCGACGTTCAGCAGCTCTTCATTCAGCCGCTTGCTCCCTTGCTCATAACTCTCCTTTTGCAAATCGTTCACCCTTTCTATAGATGAACGCCGGTCGGGACAAACCCAACCGGCGCTCTACTATAGGGGCTGTAAAATTTGCAAATGAAAAAATCTTGGCATTTTCTATGTGTTTAGTACAGAATAATCAAAAATCGATTTCATATTCGAAAAAGCGTCTGGATTCTGACTCCGCTTCACTCGTCAAAGTAGCATTACCAGAACACTTCATCGCGGAAAGTGCAGCATCGATCTTGATCGCATCTTTGACCTTGATTCCGGAGGAGTTGCTCAAAACCAATGTGTAGACCTGGTGGGTCAAGGGATTATCGCTCATTCGCAAAGAGACAAGATTTAAGATCTGCGGGTCTTTCTTGAAATACACAAGCTTCGGCTCAACAGGTTTATGACCGATGCATTCCATCTCGGCAGCGATTTCCACTTTGGAAAAGTCACTGCTTTTGGAATCGTGGGAGTACTCGGAATCTTCTTTCAGTTTTCCTGTTGCCTTCACACCAAGCTTCGCTTTTGTAGTATTGGATTCGTATGATTTCTTTTGCTCTTTGTATGTGACGCGGAAATGCTTAGCTCCGAGATCCTGCGCAATTTTCTGCAATTCGCTTACACGGGCTATTTTTAGATAATTAAAATAATCATCCAACGCAATGTAATGATCTCTGTCACAAGGATCTACATAGTAGAACCCACTGTCCATATCCGGATAGTATGTCAAGCCGAATGCAGCGGCTTTGTCTGGATAGATATTGACAATCCGCAAATCTTTCTGCTCGGATTCAAATCCAATAGAGCCCTGGCATATTTCGCTCTCTGCATGCTTTTTGTCCATTTCGGCAACGCGAATTAGCTTTGACATTGAAAAATCAGCGCTGTCAAGATCATCTTCGAAGATGGGACATAATGCTTTTTTCTCTGCTTCTTGCTTCAATTGATCTCGTTTCTCTCTCCATTGGGCAGAAACATCGGAAATGTCTTTCAGATCAAGTTTCCCATCGTTGTTCTGATCGATTGTGCGGACAATGGTGGTTTTCGCTTTTCCAAGAAGATCTGTCGCGGCTTTTCCTGTACTGGAGATGGCGTCTTTGATTTTTTGCGGTTTCTTTTCCAAAATGAACACCTCTTTTTCACGTTCGAATACTGTTGAAAAAACGCATTTGTCCAGATACGCTCAAGTCATCTGACGATATTATATCATGCTTGGCTCCAGTCTTCCAGTTTTTTCATTATTTGGAGTAGCAACGGTCTTTTGCGTTCGGCAAATCAAATCAAGATTCCGCTGCAATGGTCGATCTCGTGCTGGATGATCTGCGCCGTAAAGCCGGTGTAGGTTTTGACTCGCGTCTGAAACTGCTCGTTCTGGTACTGCACCTTGATCGAGCGGTAGCGTTTGGCTTTGCGCGTGCCGGTCAGGGACAGGCAGCCCTCTTCCGCCTCGTAAGCGCCGGAGCACTTGACGATCTCCGGGTTGAACATCACCGTCGCGCTGCCGTTGTCGTCGAAGATGATGATCCGCTTGGCCACGCCGATCATGTTGGCCGCCATGCCCACGCAGCCGTCCCGGTGCGCTATCAGCGTGTCCCGCAAGTCCTGCGCGACAGGCAGATCCATCACCGTCGCCGGTGCGGACTTCTGCGCAAGGAAGATCGGGTCTTTCATAATGGGTCTGATCATGGCGCACCTCTCAAAGCTGATCGTATTTCGCGTTGCTGCCCCGGCATTTCTCGACGGGGTACTTGGCCTCGTTCTGATCCATCTTCGCGTTGATGATCGCGTCGGCGTCCAG
>CADAPG010000134.1 GCA_902789675.1 uncultured Eubacteriales bacterium | reverse complement strand
CGCAGACAATGGCGTCGCTCGCCGAGGAGACGCCGCTGTGCCGTCTCGGGACGAGCGGGGAGGCGGCGGAAGCGATCCTGTTCCTCGCGTCCGACCGCGCGCGCTTCATTACCGGCCAGACACTTTGCGCCGACGGCGGATTCATGGTCTGACGCGCGCGCAAAAAATGAACAAAAAATTGTTGCATTCACGCCTGAATTATGTTATAATTACTGAAACATAATCTGTGACATGGTGGAGGTTTTGATATGGCGGCAACCTGTCCGAAATGCGGCGGAAAGCTGAAACTGACCGATTGGAGACCGAACTGTCCCCACTGCGGTGTGAATATGGTCTATTACGGCATGGAGGAACGCCTGCTTCTGGACGCGGACAAGGCCGAGGCCGAGCATGCGCGTACCCAGCCGAAGATCGACCGCATCAAGGCGGCGACCGTCGGTTCGCCTCTTGCGATCGTCCGATTGGTGCTCAGTCTCGTGCCGATTGCCGGACTGTTCCTGCCGCTCGCGAAGTTTGCGTTTCAGGCGCCGTATGCCGCTTTCTCCGGCAACGTCAACGTGATCACGCTCTATAATGCGATCTCTGCGACCGATCTGGATGCGCTGACGGGCATGTTTTCCTCGAAACTGTTCGGGACGGCGTTTATTCTGTATGCCGTCGCGGTCGTGTGCGTATTTGTGTCCGCGGTGGGCGTGCTGCTGCACACGATCTTCCAGACGCTCGCCTGCTCGCCGAAGGGCAAGCAGCGCAACTTTGCGTTGGACGTCATCAACCTGGCGCTGGTCGCCGCGGCGATCGTCTGCTTCACGATCTTCTCCTCGAAGATCAGCGCGCTGCTGCCGTCCGTGATCCAGACGTCGACCGTCGGATTCGGCGCTTTCATCTACCTTGCGCTGCTGGCGGTGTCCTTCGGCGCGGATATTCTCTGCGTGGTCAAGGGTATCCCCGTCAAGTATAAGGAGTGCTTCGTCGGCAACATCCCGGCGGACAAATATTTCCAGCTTGTGGAGGAAGGTGTGCCGCTCGAGCAGATCCGTCAGGTCATGGCCGAGCACACGGCGGAGAAGGAAGCCGCAAAAGCCGCGGAGGAGGCTGCAAAAGCGGCCGCGGAAGCTGCGGAAAAGGCCGAAGCCGATCCGGAAAAAGAGCCGGTTGCGGCAGAATAAAAACCGACAAAAACAACCCTGTCAGAGACTGAACTGCCCCAAATTGTACGGACAGCACAAAAGAACCCCTCTATGACACAATATTCAAGATTTTAAGCAACGAACTGGCATCGGTATTCCATCGGTGTCAGTTTTGTTTTGAGTTGGATACGCTGGTAGTTGTAGAAGTAGATGTATTCACCTATGAGGAGGCGCGCCTCCTCATAGGTGCGCGGCTTCGCGCGGTAGATGCACTCTGTTTTGAGGATCGAAAAAAAGTTTTCCGCTAAAGCATTGTCATATGGATTTCCACATCTTGACATTGACGGCGTTATGCCGTATGATTGAGTTAGGCGGAAATATGCTTGTGAGGTATACTGGAAGCCTTGGTCACTGTGGAGTTGCAGCTTTGCAGTGACATTTTCTTTTCTCCGGGCTTCTCTGATCGTACTCAGAACAAGATGAATGTTTTGCTCTGTACCGGTTTTGTAGGCAACGATGCTGTTGTCATACAAATCCCGGATGATGGACAGATACAAGAATCCCTGTCCTGTCTTGATATATGAAATATCCGTTACCCACTTTTGGTTCGGCCGATCGGCATGGAAATCTCTGTTCAGAAGATTCGGGTATCTATGCAGGCAATCCCCGTAATGCTGATATTTCTTTCTTCGGACAACAGAAAGCAGATTGAACTTCTGCATCACACGCAGCACCGTTTTTGGATTCCGATGAATTCCTTGCCGGTCAAGCCAGATCTGAACTCTCCGATAGCCATAGGTCTGTTTGACTTCTGACTGACAAGCACGGATCTGCTCTGCCAGCGGCAGATCCCGATCCGGCTGCTCCATGCGCTTGACGTAATCGTAATATCCGCTTCTTGATACGTTAAAGAATCTGCACATCTCGCTGATCGTATATTTCTCTTTGTGGCGATAGATCACCAGATATTTTACGCTTGTTCTCACTTCCTTCCTGTGAGCGAGAGAAAATCCCGCATCAATTCATTCTCCATTTTCAAAGATTTGATCTTGGCGTCCTTACGGTTAATGATGTAGCGAAGCTGCGCGACTTTGTCTTCTGCGCTGACCTGATAGTCCTTTGGTGGTCTACCTTTCTTTTTGATAACTATTCCCGCAGCGATCTTTCTCTGCTTTTCGTTGTATCTTGAAATGAAATTGTGTATTTGTTCATAACTGAATCCTAATCGGTCCCCTATTTCTCGATTTGTCTTTCCTTCTGCTTTTAGTCGCAAAATCTCTTCTTCATATTCGCTAATGTGTCGATAGCTTCTTGCCATAAAAATTCCTCCTATGATACTTTCTTCCATTGTATCATAGGAGGGTTCTTTTTTCTATTGTCCGTTTTTACTGGACTTGTTCACTGCGGCAGTATGCGTTTTCTTTATTTTTCGCTCAGTACGGATATGGCCTTTTGCAGCTGTGTATCGTCTTTTTCAGCAAGAAGTTCGGGAGAGCCGGCAGCATCCGCTTCAAGCGTAACCTCATAATCCGGTTTTAATCCCGTTTCATGGAATGGTTCGCTCTTGTAGGGAATGATCTTGGACGTCGTTAAGACAACCGCGCTGCCGTCCTCAAGCGTGAACGTCTGCTGTGCGGTGCCGACGCCTGCCGTATTCGTTCCGATGAGAACCGCCTTGCCGAAATCGCGCAGATCACACGCGAACAGCTCCGCGGGACCTGCCGTCTTTTCATCAATCAGAACCGCCATACGCAAATTGACGTTGTTGGACGTGGAAGGGTAGGAGAGGATCGTGGAACCGTCTCGACC
>CADAPG010000133.1 GCA_902789675.1 uncultured Eubacteriales bacterium | reverse complement strand
ACGAACGGCGAGCGGTATCTGATGGCGTGCATCTACAACGCGCCGGTCGACTGCATGATGAAGAACGCGCGCTGCTTATGAACTGCGCTGCGCGCATGACAATCCCCCCCTCAGTCCCCCCTTTACACAAGGGGGGCAAGAATGTCACATACCAAAGGCCTTCCTGAACGTTCCCGCAGGGAACATATCGCACGCTGCAGGCGTATATCGTGCCGCAAGGCATATCGTAAATCCCGCAGGGATTTATATCGCATACCTGTAGGGGAAGATCGTATCTTCCCGTTCCGCTGTTGCGGCGGGCGGATGCTATCCGCCCCTACGGATTCGTTGGCAAGAATGTCGCGTGCCAAAAGCCTTCCTGAACGTTCCCGCAGGGAACATATCGCACGCTGCAGGCGTATATCGTGCCGCAAGGCATATCGTGCATCCGTAGGGGAAGATCGTATCTTCCCGTTCCGCTGTTGCGGCGGGCGGATGCTATCCGCCCCTACGGGTTCGTTGGCAAGAATGTCACATACCAAAAGCCTTCCTGAACGTTCCCGCAGGGAACATATCGCACGCCGAAGACGTATATCGTGCCGCAAGGCATATCGTAATATATCGCATACCTGTAGGGGAAGATCGTATCTTCCCGTTCCGCTGCTGCGGCGGGCGGATGCTATCCGCCCCTACGGGTTCGTTGGCGAGAATGTCACATACCAAAAGCCTTCCCCTCGGAGGGGAAGGTGGCGAGGCTTGCCGAGCCGGATGAGGTGGATACGCAGAAAAGCGGAACGCTTTTCGCGGATCAATGAATTGCCTTCGTCATGCGGCGCGTCAATGCCCGAAAAACAGCGAGGAGAACAGAAGCCCGGTCACGACGGACGTCAGCATGGCGGCAAGCGCCACCGGCACGGTAAAGCGCGTCTTTTTGATCCCGACGCTGCCGAAGTACAGCGCGAGCGTATAGAAGATCGTTTCGGAGGAGCCTAAAAGCACGCTTGCGGTCAGCCCCACGCCGGAGTCCGGACCGTACTCCGCGAACACGTCCGAGAGCGCGGCGATCGCGCCGCTGCCGGAGAACGGACGGACGAGCAGCAGCGGCACAAGCCTTGCGTCGACGCCGAGCAGATCGAGCGCGGGGGAGAGGAACGACGTAAGCCGGTCGAACGCGCCGCTTTCCCGGAACAGCGACATCGCCGCCGAAAAGAGCGCGAGCGTCGGCAGGATGGAGCGGAGCAGCGGAAGCGCCTGCGCCGCACCGTCGCAGAATGCGCGGAACACGTTGACGCGGCGCGCGGCGGCGTAAAGCAGCAGCAGAAGGATCAGGATCGCGACCGGCATGGGCGGATGCAGACAAGGCAGAGCGCGACGGCAGCGACCGTCGCCGCAAGGGAGGACAGGAGCGTCGGCAGCACGATCGCGGCGGGACGTGTCGAGCCGAAGCCCGCGCGAAGCCCGACGAGCGTTGCGGGGAACAGCTCGAGGCACGAGGCGTTGACGGCAAGCAGCACGCACATGCCGTTCACGGCGACGCCGGGGTGCGGATTGCGTTCGTTCATCAGCCGCATGGCGGTCAGTCCGTAGGGCGTGGCGGCGTTGCCCATGCCGAGCATGTTTGCGGCGAGGTTCAGGGAGATCGCTTCCTTCGCGTTTCCCGCGTCCGGAAACAGCAGACGAAGCGCGGGGGAGAGCAGGCGCGAAAGCGCGCGCACAAGCCCCGCCTCCTTTGCAATGTTTAAAAGGCCCATCCACAAAAGATACGCGCCCGAGAGCCGCAGCGCGTTTGAAACCGCATCGGCGGCGCCGCTCTGCAGCGCGGTCAGCACGCCGTCGGCGCGTCCGGAGAGGATCGACACGACGGTTCCGACCGTCAGAAACAGCAAGATCACGACATTCATGGTGCATCCTATGCGGAAAATACGTAGAAACTGCGTCTTTTTTGAAAACGATCGCAAAAAAACCACACAAATTGCAATTCATCTGTTATAATGATAAACGGAAGTTTATGACCCCGCGCGCCGGAGTGCCGGCACGCGGTCCGTATGAATCAAAATCTTACGATCCGGAGATCTGATATCGTGAAACGAGGACTTGTTTATATACTCATTCTTTGCATGCTGCTGGGCGTCGTTCTGCCGCTCGGCTGTACGGTCGCGCACGGAAACGGAAGCGACGTGTGCCGGGAATTCATCGAATACATTGCCTGCGGCAGCTACGGCGCGGCGTTCGATCTGCTGTCCGATTCCGTCAAGAACACGACCGGCACCGAAACGAAGGCTGGCGATCCGATGATCACCGCGAAGGAGTTTGCGGAAAAGTATCAGACGATCTTCGACGCGGTGGGTCTCAAGGAGATCACCTACATCATCCGCACCGTTTCGGACGCGTCGATCACGAGCTCGGTCGATTTTCAGATGACCTATTCGACGTCGCTCGGCGAGATGACCAACGACTATACGATCAACGCGATCTACGAAAACGGACGCTGGGGCATCCAGTGGACGCCGGCGCTGATCTTCCCGTCGATGCAGTGGGGCGACAAGCTGCTGGTCGGCGTCAACTACCCGAAGCGCGGCGAGATCTTCGACGCCGAGGGCGAGCTGCTGGTCAAGAACCTTTCTCCGGTCACGGTCTTCTGCGTACCGAATCAGATCCCGAAGGAAGAGAAAGACGACGTCCTGAAGCAGATCCTTGCGATCCCGATCCTGAAGCCCTCCGGTACGCCGCAGGACGAATATGAAAAGATCATCCACGACGCGATCTACAGCAAAAACTCTTCCGCCGTGCTTGCAAAGCTCTATCCGGATCAGGTCGACGACGCGCTCGAGGAACGACTCCTGTCGATCAAGGGCATCGGTATCGACAGAAACGGTGCCATGACCTCCACGCGCTTCCGCGCATACCCGTACGGCCGCAGCGCATCCCACCTTCTGGGCTTTGCGGCGGTCATGTGGAAGGCGACGTGGAAAGAGCTCGAAA
>CADAPG010000132.1 GCA_902789675.1 uncultured Eubacteriales bacterium | reverse complement strand
CGAAGCCGAGACGGAGGGATTGTCGATGAATTGCGCCTTGCGGCGCACGATATGTGGCGCACGACACCCCCTCATCAGTCACCTGACGGTGACAGCTTCCCCTCAAAGGGGAAGCCCCTGCACGTGCGCTAAAAGCCTGTGTCCGCCACCTTCCCTCGCAAGGGCGGGTAAAACATTCATCAACGAATCGTAGGGGACGCCGACCCCGGCGTCCCGTTCGCGGATGAATTTACCGGATCAGCGCGTTCGCAAGCTGCAGGCAGTAGCCGAAGCGTTCGTCGTCGCGGGCGTCGTAGCGGTTGCCGAGCATGATCCACTCGCAGTATTCGTAAAACAGAAAATAATCGAGCGCACGGCGGTAGTCTGAAAAGGCGACGCCGTGCTTTTTCGGCAGGTGCTCGTAATAGTATTCGATCGCAAAATCGCGGTCCTCATGCGAAAGGTAAAAATACGCGTTCCGGTCCTCGCGCCCGTGCGCGATCAGCCGCGCGAACGCGGACAGGTACGGCAGCACGCCGCCGTACTCCCAGTCGATCAGCACCGCGCGTTCCTCGTCCGTAAGCACGTTGATCGGGAGGAGGTCGTCGTGGCAGAGCGTGCGCGGCGTTTCCGAAAAGACGCGCCGAAACGCTGCGTACGCGCGCTCGAGCAAGTCCGATCCGAGGTATTTCCCGCGGTTTTCGATGCCCTGCTTTGCCATGTCCATCGTGACGCAGACGTCATAAAGATCCTCGCGCTGCCAGTATTCCTCCTGCGAGGCAACGAGCGCGTCGAGCGCAGGGACAAGTCGCTTCCGGTCGCAGATGCGGAGATCGTGAAAGGGAACGTATTCGGTCAGAAAATAATCGTCGCCGTTGTACGTGCACGAACCCAACAGCGCGGGGACGTACGGCTTTTTCTCCGCAAAGAAGCTGCGGTAGACCGGAAGCTCGTACGCCTTTGCGCGCTTCAGCACGCACGGCGGGTCGGCGTCGATCCTCCATACGGCGTATTCGGCGCCGTCCTCGTCCGAAGTGAACGCGGTGATTGCGCCGTCCGCAACGGCTTCCATGCCGAGCAAGGAAAGGATCTCCCTGAGTTCGCCGATCGTCGGCTTCCGTTTTTCTTCCATAGCGTCCTCCTGTGCGAGGTAGTTTGATGTGTCGTCATTTTACCACAAAACCCGCGCCGCGCGCAACGCGAATATATTTTTTGAACGGCGCAAAACGGGGTGACAGCACGATCGCGGCATGATAGAATGAACACAGAATCATACGAAAGGCGGAAACGGCATGGAACAGGTCACGGACATGAAGTATTTGAAGCTTCTCGCGCACGAGTACCCGACGATCGCGGAGGTCTCCTCGGAGATCATCAATTTGAAGGCGATCCTCGGTCTTCCGAAGGGCACGGAGCATTTTATCAGCGACATTCACGGCGAATACGAGGCGTTCATCCATATGCTGAAGAACGCGTCGGGCGTCATCCGCAAGAAGATCGACATCCTCTTTGAGAACACGGTCACCGAGGCGGAGCGCAACACGCTTGCAACGCTGATCTACTATCCCGAACAGAAGCTCGATCAGCTGAAGCGCGCGGGCGTCGTCAATCCGGAATGGTACAAGATCACGCTTCGCAGGCTTGTCGAGGTCTGCCGCTTCTCCGCGTCGAAGTATACGCGCTCTAAGGTCCGCAAGGCGCTGCCCGAAAGCTATGCTTACATCATTGACGAGCTTTTACACGCGATCGAAACCGAGGACAAGATCCGCTACAACAGCGAGATCATCCGTTCGATCATCGAAACCGAGCAGGCGGATCCGCTGATCGTGGCGCTTTCTAACCTCATTCAGCGGCTTGTCATCGACCGGCTGCACATCGTCGGCGACGTGTTCGACCGCGGTCCCGGCGCGCACATCATCATGGAACGGCTGCTTTCCTATCACAACGTCGACATCCAGTGGGGCAACCACGACATCCTGTGGATGGGCGCTTCCGCGGGCAACCGCGCGCTGATTGCGACCGCCATCATCAACTCGTTGAAATACGGCAACGTCGACACGATCGAGGACGGTTACGGCATTTCGCTGTCCCCGCTTCTGAAGTTTGCGCTGGAAACGTACGCGGACGATCCGTGCACGAAGTTCCTCCCGCGCGAGGTCGGCGACGCGCACCACGACAATCCCGAGATGATCGCCAAGATGCACAAGGCGATGGCGATCATCCTGTTCAAGCTCGAGGGACAGATCATCGAGAAGAACCCCGAGTATCACATGGAGCACCGCCGCATGCTGCACCGCGTGGACTACGAGCGCGGCACGATGGTGATCGACGGCGTCGAGTACGAGCTTGCGGACAAGCGCTTCCCGACCGTGCTGCCCTCCGATCCGTACGTGCTGACCGAGGAGGAAGAGGACCTCATGGACAAGCTGCGCACGGCGTTCTACCATTCCGGCAAGATCCGCGAGCATACGAAGTTCCTGTTCTCGCACGGCAGCATGTATCTCGTGTGCAACGGCAACCTGCTGTTCCACGGCTGCGTGCCCTCGAACCCGGACGGCAGCTTTGCCGAGGTCACGATCGACGGCAAGGCGTATTCCGGCAAGGCTCTGTTCGACAAGGCGGACGCGCTGGTGCGTCAGGGCTTTTTCACCAAATGGGGCACGCCCGAGCGCGAGCAGGGGCTTGACTTCTTCTGGTATATGTGGTGCGGCACGAACTCGCCCCTCTTTGGCAAGGACAAGATGACGACGTTCGAGCGGTACTTCATCAACGACAAGACCACGCATGAGGAGCACAAGAACCCGTACTTCAAGCTTGCCGAGCACGAGGACTTCGCAATCAAGATCCTCAAGGAGTTCGGATTAAGTGACGATCCCGATTCGCACATCATCAACGGACACGTGCCGGTCAAGATCAAGAAGGGCGAATCCCCGATCAAGGCGAACGGACGCATCTTCGTCATCGACGGCGGCATGTCCAAGGCGTACCAGTCCACAACCGGCATCGCGGGCTATACGCTGATTTACAACTCGCAGCACATGATTCTTTCGTGCCACGATCCGTTCGTGACGGTCAACGAGGCGATCCGCTCCGAGGTGGATATCCATTCCACGCAGCAGACCGTCTATACGCCGCACACCCGTAAACGCGTCGCAGACACCGACGTCGGCAAAACGCTGTTGGAGCGCATCGAGGACCTTACGCGCCTGCTCGCCGCCTACCGTTCCGGTGCGATCAAGCAGCATTCGAGATAACTGACGGTCCGCTGCGTTTCATTACAGAGGAGCCGTCGCGCGTATGATCGCGCGTCGCCATCATTCCACGCAGCAGACCGTCTATACGCCGCACACGAGAAAACGCGTCGCTCCACTTCGCTTTCGCTTCGTTACGGCGGTAGATCGTCGCGCGCTTCCCGCGCGTACCATGCTCCATTTCGCTTCGCTTCATTACGGCGGTAGATCGCGCGCTTCCCGCGCGTACCATGGACACCGACGTCGGCAGAACGCTGTTGGAGCGCATCGAGGACCTTACGCGCCTGCTCGCCGCCTATCGCTCCGGCGCGATCAAGCAGCATTCGAGATAACCGCTTGCGACGCAGGAAGTGCGTTCAACAAGACAAATATAAAAGCCGGAAGGAATCCAAACTCCTTCCGGCTTTTGTGTGCAGTTACATCAGCTTGCAGATGCTATCCGCAAACGCGGCGGCAGATGGGGTGTCAAGAGAACCGTCCCCTTGACACTATCCTATCCTTTTGTAAAGAAATATGCCCCCTCAATACCATAACGATAAAGATAATGAGCAGAATAGTACCTAATCCTGAAAATGCAAGTGAAATAAGCCGATTGTTACG
>CADAPG010000131.1 GCA_902789675.1 uncultured Eubacteriales bacterium | reverse complement strand
TTCTCCGAGCGCAGTCGGTGCTTTGGGATTCCCCTCGCGCGGCGCCCTCCGACAGGCTCCGCGTTACGGTAGCTTCATATAGTCCGGCCTGCGGCAAAGCTTACGCAGGTTCGTTCCCTACCCTAATGACGCCCGGTTCCGAAGCGGTAAGTTTCCTCGGGCGGACGCGTAGCTGCTTTATGCAGCTGCGAGCTGAGTGTGATTGTTGTCAGTTATTTTAGACAGTTCCCGTTTTTAACGAAGCACGGGGCTTCGGCTCGCTTATCCCGCTTCCGCGATCCCCGTCGAAACCATTTCGCCCCCAAGACCTGTAAAGCGGTTCAGTTTTATGGTATGCCGAATTTCTTCAGCGATACTGCTTTTTGATGTTCCGATCCATATCCCGATCGGCGTCGCGCTCCGCAATGCTTGCGCGCTTGTCATAAAGCTTTTTGCCCTTCGCAACAGCCAGCTCGACCTTGACCTTTCCGTCCTTGAAGTAGACGGACAGGGGGACGAGGGAGTAGCCCTCCGCCTGCGAAAGCTCGCCGAGTTTTCGGATCTCGCGCGCATGGGCAAGAAGCTTCCTTGTACGGAACGGATCGTGGTTATAGATATTGCCCTGCTCGTACGGACTCACATGCATGCCGATCAAAAAGAGCTCGCCCTTTTTGACCTGTGCATAGCTGTCCTTGAGATTCAGGGATCCTTTGCGGATCGATTTGACCTCGGTTCCCTGCAATGCGATCCCGCACTCGTAGGTATCTTCAATGAAATAGTCGTGACGCGCCTTGCGGTTTTGCGCGGCGACTTTGATTCCCTTGTGTACCGGCATGGCACGTCCTCCTTTCCTGAGAATCAAAACGGTGCATCCGAAGATGCACCGCTGCATGCATTTTATGCTCCGATCAGATCGATTTGCCTGCGAATCTGGCAATCAGCATGAGAGCGATTGCCATGACCGCGATCACGATCGCGAGAACAACGGTGATCTTCTGAAGCTTTGCTTCACGGCTTGCAGCCTTGCCGCGCTGAGAGAAGGAGACGGTATCTCCGCCGTATGCAGCGCCGAGGCCGGAAGACTTGGTCTGCTGGATCAGCACGACCACACACATCAAAACCGAAGAAAGCACCAGAATTCCGGTGATAATCCACATCAATACTTCCATATTTGTTCCTCCAAAAATATCTGCGGGAATGATTATAACACGCGCCTATCGAAAATGCAAGCATAAAACGAAAAAGTTTGTATCGTTTTATGCCTGCATAATCGGTATTTCCAATCGTTTATCCGAGAAGCGACTTTCCGGTCATCTCCGCAGGGATCGGAAGACCCAGAAGCTCGAGAAGCGTCGGGGCAAGATCGCAGAGCCTGCCGCCTTTGCGCAGTGTGATGTCTTTCCGCGTGTTATCGATCAGCATGCATGGAACCGGCAGTGTGGTATGCGCGGTGAACGGCGCATTCTGCGCTTCGTCCCACATCAGTTCGCAGTTGCCGTGATCCGCCGTTACGATGCAGCGACCGCCGGTTTTGAGAATCGCCTCAACGACTGTGTTCAGACATTCGTCGACCGCATGGACCGCGCTTACAGCCGCTTCCATTACGCCGGTGTGACCGACCATATCCGGGTTCGCAAAGTTCAGGATCATCACGTCATACTTGCCGCTTTCGATCCGCGCTTTCGCTTCCGCAGCGACTTCGTATGCGCTCATCTCGGGTTTCAGATCGTAGGTCGCGACCTTCGGCGAGGGGATGAGGCAGCGGTCCTCGTTTGCGTTCGGCGCTTCGACGCCGCCGTTGAAGAAGAACGTAACATGCGCGTACTTTTCGGTCTCCGCAATACGAAGCTGCGAGAGTCCCTTGTCGGCAACGTACGCGCCGAAGGTGTTCGCGAGCGACTGAGGCTTGAACGCAACGTGCAGCGCGTTTTCGAACGTCTTGTCGTACTGCGTCATCGAAACATAATACAGCGGGAAGAAGCCGAATCTGCGCTCGAAGCCGTTGAAGTCCTCGAAGATGTATGCGCGGCTGATCTCTCTTGCGCGGTCCGGACGGAAGTTGAAGAAGATCACGCTGTCGTTTGCGCCGATCGTTGCGGTGGGCTTGCCCTCGGTCAAAACGACTGTTGGCTGTACGAATTCGTCGGTGTCGCCGCGATCGTAGCTAAGCTGCATCGCTTCGGGACCGGAGGAGGCGGTAAAGCCTTCTCCGTACGTCAGCGCCGCATACGCGCGTTCCACGCGCTCGAAGCGATTGTCGCGGTCCATCGCATAGAAGCGTCCCATGACCGTCGCGATCTTTCCGCAGCCGATCTCTTTGAGTTTCGCGTCAAGCTGTTCGAGGTACATCTTGCCGGAGGACGGGGGAACGTCGCGACCGTCCATGAAGCAGTGGACATAGACCTTCTTCAATCCGTTGCGCTTTGCAAGCTCGACCAGTGCATAGAGATGCTCGAGGTGGCTGTGCACGCCGCCGTCGGAGCAGAGCCCCATGAAATGCAGTGCGGAATCGTGCGCTTTGCAGTTTTCGATCGCGCCGAGGAACGCCGGATTCTCGAAGAAATCGCCGTCCTGGATCGCCTTCGTGATGCGGGTCAGCTCCTGATAGACGATGCGACCCGCGCCGATGTTCGTGTGTCCTACCTCGGAGTTGCCCATCTGTCCGTCGGGAAGTCCGACGTCCATGCCGCTCGCGCCGATAAGCGTGTGCGGGTAGGCGTTCCAGAGACGCATGAAGTTCACTGCGCCGTCGGTCAGGATCGCGTTATACTGTTTTTCCTCGCGATAGCCGAAGCCGTCGAGGATGATCAATGCTGTAATCGGCTTCATCAGAAATGGACCACCTTCGAGAAGTCTTCCGCCTTGAGGCTTGCGCCGCCGATCAGACCGCCGTCGATTTCCGGCATTGCCATGAGCTCGGAGGCATTCTTCGGGTTCATGCTGCCGCCGTACTGGATGCGGACCTTGTTCGCGGTCGCGTCGCCGAACACGCCTGCGATCGCTTTACGGATCACGCCGATGGTCGCGTTCGCGTCTTCCTTCGTCGCGGTCTTGCCGGTGCCGATCGCCCAGATGGGTTCGTACGCGATGACAAGGGATTCGACCTGTGCGTTCGTCATATCCTTCAGCGCAGCAACGGTCTGATTGGAAACGAGCTCGTCCGTGATGCCCGCTTCACGCTGTTCGAGCGATTCGCCGACGCAGATGATCGGCGTGATGCCCGCGTTCAGCGCGGCAAGCGCACGCTTGTTGACGGTCTCATCGGTTTCGCCGAAATACTGACGGCGCTCGGAGTGACCGACGATTGCGTATTCGACGCCGCGCGCTTTCAGCATGTCCGCGGAGATTTCGCCGGTGAACGCGCCTTTTTCCGCCCAGTG
>CADAPG010000130.1 GCA_902789675.1 uncultured Eubacteriales bacterium | reverse complement strand
GTCTCGACGCGGTTGATGACGCGCGCTTCGGTGACCGAGCAGATGAACATGCCGTGCGTGCCGAGGTCGATGTAGTCCTCGACCTTCAGCGACATGAACGAGTTGATGTAGTGCGGAAGGAACACAAGCCCGTTGTCCGAGCGCAGCGGCGAGCAGTTCGCGAACTTGTCGACGTTGCGTCCGCTCCGGAATCCGAAGTTCTCAAAGACCGAGAACGGCGCTTCGATGCTGAGGCAGTTCACGTTCATGATGCCGGTCGACTTTACGACGTGGTGCGTGTAGTTCTGCTTGTTGATGCACACCGCGACGCGGTTCGGCTGACTCGTGAGCTGCGAAACCGTGTTGACGATGCAGCCGTTGTCCTTTCTGCCGTCGTTCGAGGTGACTACATACAGACCGTAGCCGATGTTGAACAGCGCGGTGAGATCGTTCTTGTTTGCGGTCTCGTTGTTGCGCGCTTCGTACTCCTCGCACAGCTCGTTCGCCAAGCTCTCGATCTGCTGCTTGTTCTCCTCGTTCATCGCGCTCATGATCTTCACGCTCGCGTTGGTGAACTTGAGATCCTTGCAGGGCTCCAGAATGCCCTTCATGACCTTTGCCGCCATCGGCGCCCAGCTTCCGTTTTCGATGACGCCGATCGTGCGCTTCTTATAGCCGCGCTCGACGAGATGTTCGAGGAAGGTGCGCATGAACGGGAACACGTCGGCATTGTAGGTCGTGGATGCAATGACGAGCTTACCGTACCGGAACGCGTCCTCCACCGCCTCCGCCATATCCTCGCGCGCGAGGTCTGCGACGGAAACCTTCGGGCAGCCCTTTGCCTTCAGCTTGTCCGCAAGGAGCTCGACCGCCTTTTTCGTGTTGCCGTAAACGGAGGTATAGGCGATGAACACGCCTTCGGATTCGACGCCGTAGCTCGACCAGGTGTTGTACAGATTGAGGTAGTAGCCGAGGTTTTCCTTGAGCACCGGACCGTGCAGCGGGCAGATCGTCTGAATGTCAAGGTTCGCCGCCTTCTTCAGGACCGCCTGCACCTGCGCGCCGTACTTGCCGACGATGCCGAAATAGTACCGCCGCGCTTCGCACGCCCAGTCTTCCTCAACGTCCAGCGCGCCGAACTTGCCGAAGCCGTCCGCGGAGAACAGGATCTTGTCCTTTGTGTCGTAGGTCATCAGAACCTCGGGCCAGTGCACCATCGGCGCGGTCACGAACGCAAGCGTGTGCTCGCCGAGCGGAAGCGTGTCGCCCTCGCCCACCACGACGCGGCGGTCCGCAAAATCGGTGCCGAAGAAGTTGTTCATCATCGTGAACGCCTTATTGGACGCGACGATCTTTGCCTCCGGATACTGGTTCGCAAACGTCATGATGTTCGCCGAGTGGTCCGGCTCCATGTGCTGCACGATCAGATAGTCGGGCTTTCTGCCTGCGAGCGCGTTTTCGAGGTTATCGAGCCATTCATGCTTGAAGCGGGCGTCGACCGTGTCGAACACGGCGATCTTTTTGTCCGTCACAACGTAGGAATTGTATGCCATGCCGTTCGGGACGACGTACTGTCCCTCAAAGAGGTCGACCGCATGGTCGTTGACGCCGATATACAGCACGGTGTCGGTCACATGATTCAGGTTCATATCTTGTCCCCCTATGGTTATTTTTTATCATCTTAACACAAACCGCCCGCAGGTTCAACACCCGCGGGCGAATTTTGTTTTGCGCATTTCATTTTGCATCCGGCAGCTTGATGTTTTGCCAACCGGAAACGTTGCATTTACCGTAGCCATTCGCGCCTTTCGCTACGACCGTGCCGTCCGACCTGATCCCGACCGTGTGTCCATATCCTGCCGCAATCGCCACAATATCCTTCCAGCCGGAAACGTAGCATTGATCGTAGCCATTCGCGCCTTTCGCAATGACCGTGCCGTCCGAACGCAGTCCGACCGTGTGAAAACTCCCTGCCGAGATCGCAACAATATCCTTCCAGCCGGAAACGTCGCATTGACCGTAATCGTTATCGCCGACTGCAACGACCGTGCCGTCGGAACGAAGCCCGACCGTGTGATGCCCTCCTGCCGCAATCGCAACGATATCCGTCCAGCCGGAAACGTTGCATTGACCGTCATCATTTCTACCGGTCGCAACGACAGTACCGTCGAAACGGATCCCGACCGTGTGATCGTTCCCCGCCGCAATCGCAACGATATCCTTCCAACCGGAAACGTTGCATTGACCGTGGCTATTCCAGCCTGCCGTAATGACCGTGCCGTCAGACTTGAGCCCGACCGTGTGCCAATACCCTGCCGCGATCGCTACGATATCCGTCCAACCGGAAACGTCGCATTGATCGAAGGCATTACTGCCTGTCGCAACGACCGTGCCGTCGGACTTGAGCCCGACCGTGTGTGAACTCCCTGCCGCAATCGCCACGATATCCTTCCAACCGGAAACATTGCATCGACCTTCACCATTGCTGCCTGTCGCCGCGACCGTGCCGTCCGATCGAAGTCCGACCGTGTGCTCAACTCCTGCCGCGATCGCGTTTCTGACAGCAACATGGTTCCAGCATTCTTTCCGATACGAATCGCTGTCCTTAAATCCCTTTTGGAATTCCCTGAGCGCTTCTTTGAACTGTCCGGCATTGTAAAGCTCCACCGCTTTTTGATAGCGGATCGACGGCAGGATCACCGTGAACAGCACGATCAGAAACGCAATACAGACGGCAAGGCCTGACAAAACAATCACCGTTGTAATCTTGCGTTTCTTTGCAGCTCTCTCCGCAGCGATTCGATCTTCTTCCGCTTTTCGTTCGGCTTCTATGCGGTCCGCTTCTTCTTTTGCCTTGATCTCCTCGATCCTTCTTTCGCATACGGCAATCTGCGCATCCGCATCCCGCCAGCCGGGAATGGTACGAAACTGTTCAATCGCGCGCTGCTGCCTGCTGATGCTTTTTTCGACTGCCATAACCATCGCGCCGTTATAAATGACGTCCTTGCGCTGCTTCTCTATCAATGCTGCGCAATCACCGATCCGATCGCCCGCATCCTTATAATCGGCGATCGATTCAAACAAGGACTTTGCCTCTGTAAACTTCCCGGCGTTCTTCAATGCAAGCGCATTCTGATAGATCCCTTCCTTGCGGGCGATCTCGTTGCGATCCTTGATAAAGGCAATATCTCCGGTCAGTTCCGCTTTCAGCTTCTCGTCGCCGAAACGGATCGCTTTCCGATAGTTGTTCAGGTTGTCGAACGGCTTCGCGCAGTCCTTCAGATCCTCACGTTTTTTTGCTTTCACGTCCGCCATCAGCTTGCCGAGATAGGCTTCCGCATTCTTCGGCTCGATATCGAGCACCTTTTCGCAATATTCGTTTGCGCTG
>CADAPG010000129.1 GCA_902789675.1 uncultured Eubacteriales bacterium | reverse complement strand
GTTGCGGAGAAAGAGCACATCCGGCTTGCGAGCGTGGAAGCGCTCGGCGCGACGGACGATTTTACCGTCGGCGTGTACGACGTCGCCGAAAAGCATTACGATTCGAAAACCTTCACCGGTCCGCACGAGATCGTGTCCCTCGTCGGCACGATCACCGAAAAGGACGGCGCGTTCTATCAGCATCTGCACATGAGCGCCGGAAACGCCCGGTGCGAGGTCTTCGGCGGGCATCTGAACCGCGCCGTGGTCTCCGCGACCTGCGAGATGGTGATCCGGATTCTGCCGGGCGCGGTCGATCGCAAGCCCGATCCGGAGATCGGGATCAATCTGCTGCAGTTCTGATCGGTCTGATCCTCCCCGCGCGGGAGGTTTTTTTGCAGTTGCCCGACGACACGTCCGGCTGTGCCGGGAAGACGGGCTGCGTTCGTGCAGAGTTATGGCGGGAGGTCGGGGTCGACCTCCCCTACAGTACGGCGGGCGGATACGATCCGCCCCTACGGTATCGGTCCTCCTCCCCGCGCGGGAGGATTTTTTGCGGTTGCCCGACGACACGTCCGGCTGTGCCGGAGGGAACGGGTTGCGTTCGGTTCGTTGTTGCGGCGGGCGGATACGATCCGCCCCTACGGTATTCTTGCGCGCCGCAAGGCACATATCGTGCCGAAGGCGTATATCGTGCCGCAAGGCATATCGCAGCGAAGCTATATCGTGCCGCAAGGCATATCGTGCCCCGCGGGGGCAGATTTGGCGGCTGACGCCGCGCGACAATCCCCCCTCAGTCCCCCCTTTACACAAGGGGGCATGGGAAAGCGCGCGGTCGGAGCCCTCCTTGTGCAAGGGAGGGTGGCAGCCGTCAGGCTGACGGGAGGATTGTGCATGAATCGCGCCTGCGGCGCATTCGTTTTTCCGATTGAAAAAGACGCCGGTTTGTGATATCATTTTATATTGAGCGAGCGCCGGAAAACGGCGCGGAATGGAAAGGAGCACAGCATGAAGTTTTCCGAAATGCCTTATGAAAGACCCGATCCCGAAGCGGTGAAAAAAGCGCTTCAGGAACTGACCGAACGGCTGAAGAACGCAAAGAGTTATGAGGAAGCGAAGGCGATCTTCCTTGAAAAGGAAGCGCAGAGCAAGCTCGTCGAAACGTCGGCTACGCTGGCGCAGGTGCGTCACACGATCGACACGCGCGACGAATTCTACGACGGGGAAAACAAGTTCTGGGACAGCATCGGACCGGAGATCGCCGAATACGAGCATGCCTGGACCGAAGTGATGCTCGCATCGCCGTTCCGCGGGGACTTTGCCGCCGAGTACGGCGATCTGATGTTCGTGAACGCCGAGATCGAGCAGAAAGCATTCTCGCCGGAGATCATTCCGGAGCTGCAGAAGGAGAATGAGCTGACGACCGAATACGCAAAGCTGATCGCCTCCGCGCAGATCCCGTTCGAGGGCGGCGTCTACACGCTGTCGCAGCTGACACCGTTCAAAACCGACGCGGACGACGCGAGACGTCTTGCCGCGTGGAAGGCGGAAGGACAATGGTACAAGGAGCATCAGGCGGACCTTGACCGGATCTACGACAAGCTTGTACATCTGCGCGATACGATGGGCAGAAAGCTCGGCTACGACGGCTATACGCCGCTCGGCTACTACCGCATGGGCAGAAACTGCTATACGAAGGAGGACGTCGAACAGTTCCGGAAAGCGGTGCAGAAGTACCTTGTGCCGGTCGCGGACGCAATCAAACGCGAACAGGCAAAGCGTCTCCAAAAGGACTATCCGCTGTCCTTCGCGGACTCGGCGCTGGAGTTCCGCAGCGGCAACCCGCGCCCGGTCGGTACGGCGCAGGATATTCTCGAACAGGGCAAGAAGTTCTACGACGCGCTGTCGCCGGAGACGAGCGAGTTCTTCCGCACGATGCTGGATTCCGAGCTTCTCGACGTGCTTTCCACCGAGGGCAAGAGCGCGGGCGGCTACTGCACCGGCATCCTGCAGTATGAGCTTCCGTTCATCTTCGCGAACTTCAACGGCACACAGCACGACGTCGAGGTCGTCACGCACGAAGCCGGACACGCATTCGCCTACTGGATGAACCGCAAGCGCGTTCCGATCGCATACGCATGGCCGTCCATGGAGGCATGCGAGGTACACTCGATGAGCATGGAATTCTTCGGCTGGATGAACGCGGACGGATTCTTCGGTCCCGACGCGCGGAAGTTCAAATACAGCCATCTTGCGGGCGCGCTGACGTTCATTCCGTACGGCACGATGGTCGACCATTTCCAGCACATCGTCTACGAGCATCCGGAATACACGCCCGCCGAACGCCACGCCGCGTGGAAGGAGCTCCTCGGCGTCTACATGCCGTGGATGAAGCTCGACGGCGATATCCCGTTCTACGCCGAGGGCGAGGGCTGGCAGCGGCAGACGCACATCTACGAAAGCCCGTTCTACTACATCGACTACTGCCTGGCGCAGACGGTCTCGCTGGAGTTCTGGGCGATGATCCAAAAGGACCGCGAGAACGCGTGGAAGCATTACATGGCGTACACGAAGCAGGGCGGCAGCAAAACATTCGTCGAGCTTTTGAAGAACGCCGACCTCGTCACCCCGTTCGACGAAGCGTGCCTGAAGGGCGTCTGCGAGACCGCGACCAAGTGGCTCGATTCCTTCGATCTTTCGGGGATCGAGTAAAGAGACCGTCATACATAAGGAACCGCTGATGCGGTTCCTTTTACTGTTCTGCAACCAAACGCAAAGGTAACGGGTATTATTGACAAATACGGAAAGGAACGACGATCCATGAAACGACTGTTCTGCATTCTGTGCGCCGCGCTTTTGCTTTGCGCGTGCGTTCAAACGCCCGCTTCCGCGCCCTCTCAGGCGTCCGCTCCTGCGCCGGTCCCCGAACCGGCCGAAGCGCCTGCGGCGTACCCCGACTTCCCGATCCCGGAGATCACCGGCTACGCGGGCTTTTCCGATGTGCTCGCCGCAAAGCTTCTGGACGGCACGAAGAACAAGAACCTGTCCCCGATCAGCGTCTATCTCGCGCTTGCAATGGTTGCGGAGGGCGCAAAGGGACAGACGCAGGCGGATATGCTGAAGCTTTTGGGCTGCGAGAGCCTCGAAGCACTGCGCGGCGTCTGCGGCGCGATGCTGGAACAGCTTTCGTTCGACCGCGAGGAATGCACGCTGCAGATCGCGGACTCGATCTGGATGGCAGACCGGAACGGCACGCTGCACTTTGACGAAAACTACCTCAAGGTCCTTGCCGAGACCTATCGCTCCGAAGCGAACGCCGTGGACTTTGCCGACGCGAAAACGGGCAAACAGATCGCGGACTGGATCACCGAGCACACGCGCGGCAAGATCAAAATCTCCGAGGACGCGATGCAGTTCGATCCGGAAACGCTCGCCGT
>CADAPG010000128.1 GCA_902789675.1 uncultured Eubacteriales bacterium | reverse complement strand
AGACACGAACAAAGCTGTTTTTTATGAGATTCAAAATACAGGGAGTAATGTAGTTCCACACTGGAAACACTGGTATGCTTTCTCCGATGTCGATCAGGATGGATATTGTATCATTTGGTCTGGGTGTCAAGACTGAAGCGTTGTCAAGGGGACGGTTCTCTTGACAACAGCTGATAGAAAACAAAAAGTGTCAGGAGAACCGTCCCTCTGACATGGTGGAGGATAAGTAAATATGATCATAAATGTTTATTATGATGATCCTTTCGACTGCGATTTGATCGATATTAGCATAAGGTCAGATCAGAACGTTGAAGAACTTCAACAGTTGTTTTTCGAGTGGCTGTTTAATGAGAAAAATGATCATGCATACTGGATTGTTGAAAATGGTGTGAAAAAGGGTGCAATTATGATGCAAATGCTTTTGTACAATGGATTAATCAGTTTTGCCTGGGCGACAAAGCTCAAATGATTGCTCAACATCTTCCTATGAATAACAAATATCCTACAATTTTCTTTTAGGAACACAAAAGTGTCAAGACAAACTATTAGTGTCAGAGGGACGGTTCTCTTGATATTGATTGATGGGTCTTATCGGCGGAGCGCTTCTGATCAGTCGAATGGTTCTGACAGATTTACAGAAAACAGTTGAAATATTGATCGAAATACGGTAATATATTGCATGTATTAAGGAAAGGGAGGTTTATCCATGATTTGTCCTAATTGTGAGAATGAGATACCGGACGGAAGCAAAAATTGCCCTATCTGCGGCGCACAGCTTGGCAGCCAGAAGCAGCAGACACAGCAACAGCAGATGCAGATTCCGATAGAAACAATACCCGCAGTAGAATCCGGATCCTCCTCGCACAAAAAGAAAAAAGGTTTGACGGCAGTTTTGATTGCCGCAGCTGCTTTGCTTGTCGCCGGCTTTCTCGTTTGGTTCTTTGCACTGAGGATTCCGGCCGTAGAAAGTCTGATTCTGTCCGAATCAAACATACAGATGGCTTTAGGCGAGCAAAAAACAATCACCTATACGATCCTGCCGGAGAAAGCGGCAGAAAAGACCGTAACGTGGACGTCGTCGGATGAAAAGATAGCAACTGTCGATCGTAACGGTCTGATCACTGTACACAACGGCGGTGAATGCACGATCACGGCAACGGCAGACAAACAGGAACAAACCGTTCATCTCTCCGTCATACCGGACGCAGAAAGTATTACTCTGTCTGAATCTGATCTGCAGATGTCCGTTGATGAACAGAAAACGATCACTTATACAATTATGCCGGAGAAAGCTGCAGGTAAGACCGTAACGTGGACGTCGTCGGATGAAAAGATAGCAACCGTCGATCGGGAGGGCCAGATCACGGTGCACAACGCCGGTGAATGCATAATCACGGCAACGGTCGACAAACAATCAGCGCATGTTCAAGTCAAAGCAGTCAAAGCGAATGCTACAGAACTGATGATCGTCGGAAAATGGTATGGAAAATGGGCAAGTGTAGATGACAAAGTTGTACAATACAACGATACAATCGTTCTGAATGACGATTTAACCGGGACCTACAGGATTAAGGATACTGCATATGATTTTACCTGGAGCTTTTGGAAAATGGGTATTGATAACCCACATCTGTACTTCTTTAACGAAGAAGAAGGATTGAAAAACTACACACTCATGTATGATGAAGAAGATAATGTGCTCGTATTGGCATTTGGCGATGACTTAATGCTCTGCTATCAACGTTAATGGAATATCGAATCGATCAGCTTCTGATGCGCCTGGAAGGCGCGGGCAAGGTATTCCTCGAGCCCCATACCGAAGTAGGGATCGTCTGTGGAGGAAAGCAGCGCTTGATGTTGTCAAGGGATCGGTTCTCTTGACAACAGCCGATAGAAAACAATTAGTGTCAGGAGAACCGTCCCTCTGACATCGTATGAGATCGTCGACCGCCGTCCCGGCGACGTCGCGGAAAACTACGCCGACCCGTCGCTTGCAAAGGAACTTTTAGGCTGGGTTGCCAAACGCGATCTTTATACCATGTGCAAGACCGGCTACCACTGGCAGTCAATGAACCCGAACGGCTATGACGCGTGAAGCTCCTTTGCTTCGATTCATCCGCCTCCCCTGCAGGGGAGGCTTTTTCGTGCACGGGAACCATCCCCAAATCGGCACGCAAAGATCGCGGATTCCGCGTTTTCATCTGCATGCGGGACCGTAAACGAAAAGACCGCATCACGGGGAAATCTATCGGATGCGGTCTGAATGGTTTGTGCTTTGATTCACGGAGCTTCGGTGCAACAGCTCCTGTTCGTATCACTTCCGTTCGCCGAGGAAGGTTGCCGTATAGCCCTGTTCGCGGCTGCCCTCGATCCGGATCGCGTAATGACGGTCAAATTCGGCAGCAAAGGTGAGCATCGGCTCAACCGGCACGGCTCCGTCGAGAATCGGCTTGTTTTTCGCGTCTGAAACCGGTTCGTTGCGGAGGTACAGACGAATGCCGAACTTAGAGTAATCATAGTCGTTTCCCTCCGGATCCGTCTTGTATTGGACAAAATCGGCGAGCGTTTCGGGAAGCTTGGAATGATCTGCGAAGCTCAAGCCGTGATCGTCAATCGGTTCCCCGTCAATACACCATTGATACAGCACCTCATAAACATCGTCCTCGGTGTGCAGTTCATAGTCAAGCCAGATACGATGGTTCGCATTCGCTGTATTCTGCGGTTTCCCGCACGCAAGCAGCGGGAGCAAAAAGAGGAGAAGCAATATCGCTGCAATTCGTTTCCACATGATCGGCTATTCATCCTTTCGTTCGTTTTTGTCGTTCGTTTCATTTATACGGTATCACAATCCGTTTTCGGATGCCCGCGACGGAAAGCAGCGGTCCGTGCTTTGATACCTGCATATCCCTCAGCATACGCGGGCGGGGGGAAGCGCGGGTTACAGCTCGCCGCGGATGAGCTTCTGATGTGCCCGGAACGCCTTTGCAAGGTATTCCTCGGGACCCATGCCGAAGTAGGGATCGTCCGCGGGGGAGAGGAGCGCTTTGCCGAATTCCGAGGTCTGCGCGTGTTCGATCTCGAGAGACCACGGACCGGTATAGGCGGAGGCGATCAGCTCTTTGCGGAGTTCGGACCAGTCGATCGTTTGTGCGCGTCGCGCGTGCCGTCGTTGTCGTGCAGATGCACCGCCTTGATGCGATCTTTGAAATCGACGGCGATCCGCCGGTCGGGGCAGACGAAATGGTTGTGTCCGGCGTCGAAGCAGACGCCGACGCGCGGGGAATCGACGCGCCGCATGAATTCATAGAGGTATTCCGGCGCGCGCAGATTCTCGAATGCAAGATCCACATTCGCGCGCTCGGCAACCTCGCATAGACGCAGGAAGCGGGAGAACCCGAGCTCCGAAAACGGCGGGGGATTCTTGGATCGGGTCAGATGCACGACAAGCGTTTTGACGCCGTACACGCCCGCCTCGGCGATCAGCCCCGCAAGCTCTGCAGCGTAGTGTTCGCCCTCGTAGCCGGGCTGCCACAGCGTGTTCATCTTTGCAAACTGCAGATGCGCGTTGACGACGGAAAGCCCGTACTTTGCCGCGGTCTCGACCTTTTCGGGCACGGGCGGCTCGTACGCCGACTCGACCGCCCACCAAAGGAGCACGCCGCGAAAGCCCGCCTCGGAAATGAGGCGGAGGCGGTCGTGCAATTCGAGCGGATAGCCGAACCATCCGGCCATGGCGGGGGTGGGATCGAACATGCTTATCTCCTGTATTTTTTGTAAATCGCTTTGTACGCGACGATCAGCCCGACGATGCCGACGAGCGTACCGACGCCGATGACGGGTCCCGCGGCGCGCGCGTTGAAGATCCCCAGCACGGCGGCGGTCCAGTAGATCAGCGAGAAGCAGATCCACATGATCCCGTTCGCGCGGTTATAGGCGGGCACGTCCGTGATCTCGCTTTCTTTCACCGTGCTGCCGGACCAGAACCACATCGGCTTTTTGCGCGTCCATGCGAAAATGCCGATCCCCGTGAAAAAGGCAGCGAGCGGAACGAGTATGCAGAGCATCACGATGCTGTCCTTGCTCATGGGGGGTCTCCTTTCACGCGTACATCTTTCCGAGGATCCAGTTCGCAAGCCGCGCGGGGAGGAGCTTCACAAGAATCAGCACCGCCGAATAGGCGACGCCGACCGAGCAGAACGGCTTCGGGTTCTTTTGCCGGCTCAGCCGATAAAACCGTTTTGCAATGCGGTCCGGGCTCATGCCGTGCTGTTCGTCGTGCTCCATCTTTGCGACGGACTTGACTTCGTTCGGGTACAGCTTCTCGTTGACCGGATTCTTCTCGCGCTGCGCGGTGAAATCGGTTTTGACGTCGCCCGGCAGCACCGCCGCAACGCGGATGCCCGTGCCCTTCAATTCGTTTCTTAGCGCCATCACGACGCTGTTGATCGAAGCCTTGCACGCGGAATAGAACGCCTGATACGGAATCGGCGTGACCGCGGCGACGGAGGAGGTAAACAGCACGTGTCCCTTGCTTTCGCGCAGGGCGGGAAGCGCCGCTTTCAGCACGCGGATCGCGCCGAACAGGCAGACGTCGAACTGCTTCTTCATGGCGTCGATCTCCGTCGTTTCGACCGGACCGGAGATGCCGAAGCCCGCGTTCAGGATCAGCACGTCGATGCGTCCCTCGCGCTCCAGAACGGCTTCTATCGCCTGTTTGCACTGCGTTTCGTCCGTGACGTCGCAGCGGATATGGACGGCGTTTTCGGTTGTTTCACCGCTTCTTGAAAGGTTATAGACGCGGTCGCCCGCATGCGAAAAAACGGCTGCCGCCGCTTTTCCGATGCCTTTGGATGCGCCGGTGATGACAACGATTCGTTCAGATGCCATACTCGGTGAACACCTCTTTGATGATGCCGAGCGCTTCGTCGAGCAGCGCTTCGGTATGCGTCGCCATGTAGCTCGTCCTGAGCATGCACTCACTCGGATGCACGGCGGGCGGCAGAACGGGATTCACGTAAACGCCGCGGTCGAACAGCGCCTTTTCGACGCGAAGCGTGGTCTCGAGATCGTGCGTATAGAGCGGGATGATCGGCGTCGTGCTCTCGCGGATCGCGATGCCCTCGCGCTTCAGGCCGTTTCGCATGTACATGGAAAGCTCCATGAGCCGCTTCGGCAGCTCGGGCTGTTCGATCAGGATGTGCAGCGCTTCGTTGACGGTCGCGCAGGTGGCGGGGGGGATGGACGCGCAGAAGATGAACGGACGCGAGGTGTGCCGCACATAGTCCACGACCTCTTCCTTTGCCGCCATAAAGCCGCCGATGCCCGCGAGCGATTTCGAGAACGTGCCCATGATGATGTCGACCTCGTCAGTGAGACCGAAATAGCTTGCGGTGCCTCTGCCGCCTTCGCCGAGGACGCCGAGCCCGTGCGCGTCGTCGACCATGACGCGCGCGCCGTATTTTTTGGCAAGGCGCACGATCTCGGGGAGGTTGCAGATGTCGCCGCCCATTGAGAAGACGCCGTCGGTGACGATCAGGCGTCCCGCCTTGTCGGGAATGTTCGCAAGCTTGCGTTCGAGATCTTCCATGTCGTTATGGCGATAGCGCACCATATCGGCGTAGCTGAGCTTGCAGCCGTCGTAAATGCTGGCGTGATTTTCGCGGTCGCAGACAATGACGTCGCCGCGTCCGGCGATCGCGCTGATGATGCCGAGGTTCGACTGGAATCCGGTGGAGAAGGTCATGACCGCTTCCTTGCCCAGAAATGCGGCAAGCTCGCGTTCCAGCTTTGTATGCAGGACCAGCGTGCCGTTCAGAAAACGCGAACCCGCACAGCCGGAGCCGAACCGCTTCAGGGCTTCGACTCCCGCTTCAATGACGCGGGGATGCGTGGCAAGGCCGAGATATCCGTTCGAGCCGAGCATGATGCGGCGCTTTCCCTCCATGACGACTTCGGGCGCCTGCATGGATTCGAGCTCGTGGAAGTACGGATAAATGTTCTTTGCGCGGATCTCTTCGAGAACCGGATTGTGAAACTTGGAGAAAAGATCCATGGGATCCTCCTTTCTGAAAAAACTACTGTTTGCTATTATAGAATATTTTCCCGACAAATGCAAGAAAGATATACAAGTTTTTGACACCGGAATCGACTGAGAATCGGAGGAAAACGGGGGATGCGGCGAACGGTGAAACGAGGTTTTTTTGAAAAAATGAAAAAAAGGCTTGCATTTTTTCTCAGGATGTGTATAATAAGAGAACGCAAGGGGTTATAGCTCAGTTGGTTAGAGCGCCACGTTGACATCGTGGAGGTCATTGGTTCGAGCCCAACTAACCCCACCATACAAGAAATCCTGCGGTGTGCGTTACGTTTTATTGTGATAAACCCACAGAGTGATTACGGGAAAGCACGCGTCGGTCGACCCAAAATCAAGCCCGCTTCGACGGGAAGATTGCGGGCTCTGCAGTGTACCCACCTGCCGAGTGGCGGGTCTTATCACCCCAAAGCGGACGGCACGGCGGGATTACGACTCTGACTCGTATTGTCTAGGTTCGAATCCTAGTTCGGCAGCCAAGAAAGAAACCTGATTTGTCTACCAAATCAGGTTTCTTTCAGTTATATTCGTCTGCGGCGAGTGATATTGCGTTGCAGTGATATTCGGCTTACGCCGAGTGATATTGCGCTAAAGCGCAGTTCGGAAGGCGAATATAATATCACTTCGCTGCATCTTACACAGAAAAAAGCACGCGAAAGCGTGCTTTTTTCAATGATGTGTTCCGTTGTCGCGGAATGTATGGTATAATCATATCAATCAATGATTTTCTGCGGGGAGTAAGCATATGATCGTCTATCATTACAGCCGGACATTAAAGGAAGGAGATCGTTTGGTGCCGGGCTATCTGGATTTTACGGATCTTTGCGAACCGTTCATGCAGGCATTGGCATGCGGTCGGGATTGCTTTTTCAGCATGCTTTTGAACGGCAAGTATATGTTCGCTGTACTCAACAGATCGAATCTCCGCTACTGGGCGGATTATGCAAAATGGGCCACCGAAGCGTTATTCGAATTTGTCCGGAAAAACGAGTATCCGCAATGT
>CADAPG010000127.1 GCA_902789675.1 uncultured Eubacteriales bacterium | reverse complement strand
GGCTTGCGACGACTTTTTTGTTTTACAAACAAGTCATCGCTGCGCTTTGTTCCGCTGCGACTCCTTTCCGCAATCCACGCCGCTTCGCTTTGTTACAGCAGAAGATCGCGCGCTTCCCGCGCGTACCATGGTCACGCTCGGTTCGCCTGTTCGATTGCAAGCGCGCTCACGACGGCTCGCTGTCGCTACCAACCTTTTGCGGGTAAATCCGTTATCAACACTCGTACCAAAGAAAAACGACCATCCACCGATGGTCGTTTTTCTTTCTCTTGTACAATGGCTTACAGCCCGAGGTTCACAGCCGCGGCTGAAACCTGTGCGGAGCCGTCTTTGCGGGTAATGCTTACTTCTGTTCCGGCAGCTTGATGTCTTTCCAACCGGAAACGCTGCATTGACCGTCATTATTTTTGCCTGTCGCAACGACCGTGCCGTCCGATTTGAGCCCGACTGTATGTCTATCCCCCGGCGCGGGCGCGATCCTGCTGTCCACGCAGGAAGTCCCGCTGCCCGTCTTTTCCCACGTCGCGCTGACCGCCGCCACGATCGGCAGAGTCGTCGATCTCGGCATCACCGACACGAACAACATGGGCGCCGCGATGGCGCCCCCCTGTGTTATATTAACACCATGGATGAAACATCCAAAAAGCGCAGCAATTATCAGGGTTTTCAGCACATTTGCTGCAGGAATGATCAGCTGTATATCGCGCTGCATAAAGGCGTTTTATGCAGAAAAGGGCAAATAAAAAAGACCGGATTTATGAGAAATAGGAGGGCATCTTATGAGCACGGACAGCGCAGAATCACATTCTGCAAGGATTCACAGGAAGCAAAATCCGCCGCTTCAGCATGACAAGATCACGATTCAGCGCTCGCCGCACGATCAGGCGGCGGAGATCTGGATCACAGTTTTTCAAATGCAGCACAAGCGGAAGATCCGCGCTTTTCTGAAGCGCGTAGACGAGCATGACGACGAATATCATCCGATCTCCTACCAGATCGAACACGGCGTCCGGTACCTTTGATCGGACGCCGCGCTTGTATGATTTCAGCTTCCGCTTCTTATCTTGCCGAAGAGTGCAAGGCCGACAGCGATGACGATGACCGAGACGATGACGATAATCGTGTTGTGTGAGAGCATGCCTTTGCTCCAAAGGACGATCAGATACACAATGCCTGCGATCGCAGCGACGGCGAAAAGGATCGTCATGATCAGCAGAACGATCCCAAGCTTGGTGTTCTTTGCTTCTTCGCGATGTAATAATTCCCTGTGTTGTTCCATTCTCTCCCGTAGTTCGGAAAGACGTTTTTCACATTCCGTCTGCTTCTCCTTTGCACCCGATACAAACGGGATCGAAGCAAACAGCCGGATCGCGTCCTCATCCCCCGCAACGGTGTTCTGCCGCATCAGGCGCTCAGCATCCCGTACGATTCCGCCGTACTTTTGTACGTCCTTGGGATCGGCGTCAAACGTCCTTTGGCACGCGTCGCAGACCGCAAGCCCGGTCTTGATCACGATATGCACTTTTCCCCCGCAGACGGGGCAAGTAAACGATTGCACGCTTTCTTCTCCTTAATTGTCCGCGCTGAGATCGATCCACATAGCGGGCCGGATATATTTATCGACAACACCTACGCGACAATGGTGAATCGTATCTATGTCTACAATAAATGCCATATCGCTGTCAACACCAGAGTGTGATGATCGTAACCACCATTCACAATAATCCCCTTGCGGTCCTGTTTGACATTTCAGCGAATCCAATAATTCCGTTTCTTTTTTACTCAGCAAGAACACTTTATCTTCTGTAGTTGTGATATAGCTGTCTGCATCAGTCTCGATTGTTACCGTTTGAATAAGTTCATACTCTGTCTCGCTAAATCTATTAAGGAAACTCCCATTTAATTTTTTGCGTATATCGCTATCGCTCCAAAGAGCAACTCGATTATTAATGCTATTACAATAGCGATCTTCAAATAATGCATATTTACTGAGCAAGAACAAAGCAGTATCATTCTTATCTATTACAATCCACTCAATTCCTCCAAATGTAATTGTGCTTCCAACCTCAGCAGATTTTATCATGGTATAGATTTCTTCTCCATACTTTGCAATAAAGAAACTGTCAATTTGCGCTGTGCTGTCCTTATAACCATTCAACGCTGTAAATGCTGCGATCGCTTCCTCGTACTGTCCGGCGTTATACAGTTCCATTGCTATTGCATATCTGCACTCAGTTATCTGCACCGCACAGTCCTTATAGCCGTTCAGCGCTGTAAACGCTGCGATCGCTTCCTCGTATTTGCCGGCGTTAAAAAGCTCGACGGCGGCGGCATATTTCCCGTCTTTAATCGCCGTTTCACACTTCTCGATCTGCGCCGCGCTGTCTTTATATCCATCAAGCGCTGTAAACGCTGCGATTGCTTCTTCGTATTTCCCAGCAGTATAAAGCTCCACGGCGCCAGCGAATTTCTCGTCTCTGATCGCCGTTTCACACTTCTCGATTTGCGCCGCGCTGTCTTTATAGTTTAAGCCGTCCAGAAGCAACAACGCTGTATCATAATTGCCGGACTCGATCAATGCTACTGCCCTTTCGTATTTACTCGAAGCAATTGCATCGCTGTTCCCGATTTCCTCTAAAAGAGCATATGCGGTTTCATAATCGCCGGAATCTAATAATCCCATGGCCTTATTCAGCTTCTGCTTTGGAATGATAACCGTTGTCAGCACGATCACGAACGCGATGCAGGCGACAATGATCGGAATCACAATAGCGGCTATCTTTTTGCGCTTCTTAGCCGCCTTTTCTTTCGCGATTTCCTTCGCAACACGTTCTTCTGCCTGACGCTTTGCTTCTTCGGCGACGCGTCGTTCGGCTTCCTCCTTGTCCTTTTTCTGTTGTTCTTTGATCTCCTCGATCCTGCGTTGGCATGCAAAAATCTGTTCATCCGCATCCTTCCATCCGGGAATCGTCCGGAATGATTGGATCGCAGATTCGTAGTCGGAAATACTGCGACCTCTCATTTTTGAACGTGCCGACTGATAGATTTCATCCTTGCGGCAGATCTCAGCCTGTTCCAGACAACGCTCCGCGAGGGCGTCCGCATCCTTAAAGCCCGGGATCGTTTTGAAGGTCGCCGCCGCCGATTTATATGCGGATTCCGTTGACGCGGCATTCATTCCTCGAACTGCAGTATTATAGATCCCCGTCAGCCGCGCGTTTTCGTTTCGCTCATTGATAAAGGAGATATCCCCGGAAAGCTTTTCTTTCAGCTTGTCGTCTCCAAAGCGGAATGCCTTTTTATAATTGTTGGAATCATCAAACGGCTCGTCCACATCCTTCAGCGTGTCGCGCGTTCTGACGTGCAGCTCTGCCATCAGCTTGCCGAGATAGGCTTCCGCGTTTTCGGGATCGAGGTCGAGAACCTTTTCGCAGTATTCATCCGCGCTCTGCCAGTTACTGTCCTCCAGAAACATAAAGGCGCGGCGAAGCAGCGGGGCCGTATTGGTCTGCCTGTTTCGGCTCGTCGGTTTTGACGATCTTTTTGATCCCGCGGATCAGGTCCTGCATAAAGCCGAGCTTACTCATATCCTGCGCCTGCAGATGCGAAAACTCATCCGGCAGATCGTAGGGATCCATGTCCCGATATGCGGGGATCAGCGTCTTTTTTGCGCCGGCTTTGATCAGCGCGAGGTAGCGGCTCCATTCGTTTTTGACCCAGACGGCGTTGAAATGCTCCGGCTTGGTGCCGAGAACGACCATCGCCTTGGCCGAGTTCAGCGCGGCAAAGATATACGGCTCGTATTCCTGCCCGAGCTTGTCCTCGAGCGTAATGCGCGAGAAGAAGACCTTGAAGCCCTCGTTGGTGAGCTGATGATAGAGGTCGGTCGCAAGCACGGAATCCGGCGTGCGGCGACCGTTTGCGTCCGTCTCCTTATAGCAGATGAAGACGTCGAACGGCTCTTCCTTTGACGAAATCTCCAGGATGCCCTTTTGAATCTCGTTGATCGTCCTCGCCTCGTCCTCGTAGATCGTGCGCTGCAGAGCGTCCGCGTTTTTCAGCGCGGACTTATAGTCCTCGTCATCGAAGATCGACGTGAACTGTGCGCGGTTGACCGTGGGCACGCGCCGATGCGTCGCGGGATCCTCGACGTACTCGATGCCATATAGGCACAGTACCAAAGACCAGTACGCCTCCGCGTCGGTCGGATCCTCGTTTAAGATATTCTCATAGATCGACATTGCTTTGTCGAACTCGTTGTTCCGGCGAAAATGGTTCGCGCGGTCGTACAGATTTGCCTTGCGGTCACTGTCCAGCCGCGGCAGCGTCTGCTTTGTTCCGCAGCTGTCACATACGCCGATCGTATCGCCTTCGTTGAATTCAATCGTGCCTCCGCACATTTTGCATTTGAAAATCGCCATGTTTTTCTCCCCTTTATTACTGTCTTTATGAATCTGATCCGCG
>CADAPG010000126.1 GCA_902789675.1 uncultured Eubacteriales bacterium | reverse complement strand
CGCGTCTCCTTCGGATTGGCGTTGCAGAAGAACAGATAGCCTTCTTCGAGGTATTCCTCGTTCGGGTACAGCGCGGCAATGATCGCCGCCGCGCCCGGATTGCAGATCGGTCCGATCGGAAGTCCCTCGTTGAGATAGGTGTTGTACGACGAGACGATTCCCATCTCGTTCTCGGTGAACACCAGCCGGTCCTGCCCGGTGATGTAGTTCAGCGTCGCGCAGGATTCGAGCTTCATGCCTTTTGCAAGGCGGTTATGGAAGACCGCGGAGACCTTTGCGAAATCCTCCGGATCGCTCGCCTCGCGTTCGATGATCGACGCAAGCGTCATCACCTGGTCGCGCGTCATGTCCAGTTCCTCCGCGCGGCTGACCCACTCGCCCGTATAAACCTCGTAATAACGCGACAGGAGCTTGTCCAGGATCTCCTCCGGCGTGGAATCGGCATAGATATCGTAGGTGTCCGGGAACAGATAGCCCTCCAGCACATAGCGGCGATCGTCCGGGTTGTTGAGCTCCGCAATGAACGGATACTTCGCAAACGCCGATGCGTCCCTGCACAGCGCAAGGAACGCGTCCGCGTCGGTCGTGATGTTCTCGTTGTCGCGGATCGTCCTTCCGATCTCTTCGACCGTTCTTCCCTCGATCACAACGAGCCGCGTCGTCCGCCGCGCCGGATTGCCGGCGGCAAGCACGTCGACGATCTCCGGGATCGTCATGTTCTTCGAAAGGCGATACGTGCCCGCCTTCAGATTGTTCGCCTTGCCGACAAAGTCGACGTAGACCTTGAACGATGCGCTGGACGCAATCAGCCCCTTTTCGCCCTCGCCGCAGGCATGATAGAGCATGTCCGCGATCTTGCTCGCGGAGGCGTTCTGCGGGATCACGACCTCATACGGCGTTGCGTCGTCCGGATCGACCGCAGAGATATAGTGCGACAAAACGAACCGGACCGCGACGATCACGATCACGGCAACGAGACCGATGCTCAAAAGCCACGTGGCGATCGGTCTTGCGTAATGCCAGAAGCGCTGCCATCTCAGACGGACGGCGCTCAGTTCGGTTTTGTCTTTCCGCTTCATAGGATCAGTATACCATGTTCGCGAACGGAATTCAAGCGGTCACGCTTCGAGCGCGCCGAGGTCCAGATCCACGGCTTTTGCAAGGATCTTGTAGATCTCGCCGAGCAGCCCGTTCAACCGGAACTCCGCCATCAGATACTCTGCCGCCGCCGCGTCGAACTGCAAAAGCTCGCCGAGCCGCTGCAGCTTTTCGCTGACCTCCGCATCCGGCGTTCCGGCAACCGAAGCCGCCTGTGCCTTCATGCGCAACGCATAGAATTCGTCCAAAAGCGCGGCGGTCGAAGGCTGCGCATACGCGCGCGCCTTCGCCTCGCGATAGGTCTGATATTCTTCGGACGCTTTGAGCTTGTCCGCCAGCGTCCTTGCATCGTCCAGAATCATTTATTCCTCCATCGGTCCCAGAACGATCCCGTTCTCCGTACACCACGCGTCGTTGTCCGCCGCCCATCGGAAGAACAGCGTTTCAAAGTCCTCGCCGAAGACCTCCTTGAAACCTTCCTGTCCGATGGTCATGTGGGTGAACACGAGATCCTTTCCGTAATGCTCCGTAAGCCAGTTGAAGAAGCTGCCCGCCTCGAAATAGCTGATCGTCGTCGGCTGCGGATGCTCGATAAGCCGCTCCGACAGCGTGATCGGGGTCTCGCTGACTGCGTTGTACTTCTCACCGATCGCAGCGCCGGAACGCATATAGGCAGCCAGATAGCAGTAATACTTCTTCGCGTTCAGCGATCCGTCCGCGTCCGTAATCCCGCGCTTCTGCGCGGTTTTCAGGTCCTGCTCACTGAGGCTTGCCTGTAAACCGCGCCACATCCGGTTCGTACAGACGAACATCGAAACGTACTCGGCGACGGCTTCCGCCCAGAACCCGCCGTCCTTGGGCAGATCGAACGTGCAGCATTCCATCGTCAGATAATGCGTATACTCATGCAGCAGCGCATTGCACGCCATATCCCAGCCGTTATACAGATAGATGCCCATGTCCGGTCCGAGATAATACGCGCCCGCCTTGTTCCATTTCGCGCGTTCCGTTTGCGCGGCGAAGTCCGTGTGGACGTCGATCACCGGGATCTCATCTTTCGTGTAACCCGAAAGCGCGGCGATCGCATCGGAAAAACCCGCTTCCTGATTCGTCAGGATGTTTTCCAGTCCCGCAAAAAACGCGTCCTCGCCCAAAAGCTCGATGTCCGCCGCGGCAAGATACCACGTCGCGTGCGGCGTGTGAACGATATACGGATAGCTTGTTTCACTTCTGCCCTCGTTCTCTTCGACAGCGAAGCCCGCAACGGTACGCGCCTTCGCCTTGCAGCCGGACAGCGTCCCGATGCACAGAATCAGCGCCAGCAACAGCGCAATGATACGAATACGGTTTTTCATGAAATCAGCCCCTCATGCTTTGTTTCTGTCTGTATTGTACTTCGGTATGATCTGCTTCTCAACCGTGTCTTCGACAAAATAACGCGTGTTATTTCTGCAAAAAAGCGGAATGCTTCATTGCCCCGAAAAAACCGTCTGTACGCCGTTTTCTTCGCACCATGCACGGTTTTCCGCCGCCCATTCGATAAACAGTGTTTCAAAGTCCTCGCCGAATACGTCCGCAAATTCGTCCTGTCTGCATTTCAAATGCGTAAAGACGAAGTCCCTGCCGTACCGTTCGACAAGCCAGTTGAAGAAGCAGCCCGCTTCGTAATAGCTGATCGAGCCAAGCATCGGATGCTCCTGCTGCTCCTGTGTCATTTCCCGGTTTGTCTGTCCGACCGAATAGTAGGAAGTCCCATTCATCGTCCCGGAACGGAAACTCTCCGCTCCGCAGCGGTAGATTCTTCCGAGGTCCGGGTTCCCGTCCGCATCTGTCATTCCGTACTTCGCATACAATTCGACTTCCTCCGGGGAAAATGCAGTACGCGCCATGCGGTTTTTACAGACGAACCGTGAAAGGTATTCGGCAATTCCCTCCGACCAGAACCCGGTGGGCAACCGCAAGGTGCTGCAGGACAACGTAAGATAATGCGCGTATTCATGCAGCAGCGCCATACTCGCAACGGAGAAATCGACATAAAGATCGATGCGGTTTCCCATATAGTACCCGAGCAACGTTTTTCCCGCCTTTCCCTTGGGTGTGCGGCCGGAAAAATCGGTGTAGACGTCGATGACCGGGATCTCGGAGAGATACCCGGAAAGCGCTTCGATCGCATCCTCGATATCAGCCTCCTGAACTTCGAGGACCTTGCGAAGACCCGCAAAATAGGTCTCTTTGCCGAGCAGCTCCATGTCGTCCGCAGCGATGTGCCATACGATGTGCGGCGTGCGCACAAGATACGGGAAGTCATCCACTCCGCTTGCTTCCAGCCGATATTCGCCGAGATCGACCGCAGCCAGATTCGGGTCCTGCGTCGGAACGGGCGATACGCTTATCTCCGGTGCCGCTGCCGATTCACACGGTGTTTCGATCGGCTCGGATTCCTGCGGATGCTCGGTCGGTTCCGTTACGTTCCCATTCGGCAC
>CADAPG010000125.1 GCA_902789675.1 uncultured Eubacteriales bacterium | reverse complement strand
TGATATCCCGGTTGCGGGCACGTTCGAGGAACTGTGCCGCAGCGTCGATATCATGCTCGACTCCTCGCCGGGCGGCGTCGGCGCCAAGAATAAAGAGCTCTATCAAAAGGTCGGCGTCAAGGCGATCTTCCAGGGCGGCGAAAAGAACTCCGTTGCGGACGTGTTCTTCCACGGCTATGCGAACTACGAAAAAGGTCTCGGTCAGGATTATCTGAAGCTCACGAGCTGCAATACCACCGGCCTCATCCGCACGGTGGACTGTCTTGACCGCGCGATCGGTATCGAAAAGGTCGCAATCACGATCATCCGCCGCGTTGCGGACCCGGGCGATTATCACCGCGGACTTACGAACGCGCTGCAGATCGACAAAGCACCGTCGCATCAGGCGGTCGACCTGATGACGATCATGCCGCACGTGGAGGCGACGGGCATCCTCGTGCACACGCCGGTCACGCACGGACACATCATCACCGTGCTTGCAACCGCGAAGGACGGCAAAAAGATCACGCGCGAAATGGCGCTCGAAGCGTTCCGCGCGCATCCGCGCATCCGCACCGTTACGATCGACGAGGGCTTCAAGGGCAACGCGAGTCTCTTCAAGTACGCGCGCGACCTCGGCAATCGCCGCGGCGACATGTACGAGATCGGGCTTTGGGAGGACAGCATCGTCGAGAGCGGCAACGACATCATGTACGCGATCAACATCCCGCAGGAGAGCGTGACGATCCCCGAAACGATTGACGCGATCCGCGCCGCGATGAAGATGCAGCTCACCCGCGAGGAAGGCACCGCAAAGACCAACGAGTATCTGAAGATCGGGCGGTTCAAGAAACTGCAGAAATAACAGAGAGGTTCAACATGCGATTCGGAATCAGAACGTTGGACGAACTCGAGGTACGCGGCAAAACGGTCCTTTGCCGTGTGGATATCAATCAGCCCGTGGATCGTGATGCGGGGACGCTGAAAAGCATCAACCGCATCACGGCCTGCGTGCCGACGATCCGCGAGCTCAGCGAAAAAGGCGCCAGAGTCGTCCTGCTGGCGCATCAGGGCAGCGACATCGAATACAAAAACTTTTATACGACAAAGCCGCACGCCAAGGTGCTTTCCGATCTTCTCGGACGGAACGTGCAGTGGATCGACGACGTTTGCGGTCCCGCGGCAAGGCAAGCCATTCGCGATCTAAAGGATGGCGATGTTTTGCTTTTGGACAATGTGCGGTTTGTCGCCGAGGAACAGACGCTGTTTGAAAAGAACCTGCGGCTCACGCACGAGCAGCAAGCAAAGACGCTGCTTGTAGAGAAGCTTGCGCCGCTGGCGGACCTGTATGTGTGCGACGCCTTTGCCGCGGCGCACCGCGATCAGCCGAGCCTTTGCGGGTTCGAGCAGGTGCTTCCCTCCGCGATGGGACGGCTGTTTGAGAAGGAATACTGCACCGTATCGTCGGTCATGGAAAACCCGGAACGTCCGTGCGTGTTTGCCCTCGGCGGCGCGAAGATCGCCGACGCATTTCAGATGATGCAGACGGTTCTCGAACGCGGGATCGCCGACACGATCCTCACCGGCGGTCTGGTGGCGAACATCTTTTTAATCGCGCTCGGACACGAAATCGGCCGCGGCAGCCGCGCGTTCATTGTGAAATCGAACTATACGGAGTTTTTCGATCGCGCAAAGGAGCTCTATCGGCAGTTCGGCGAGCGGATCCGTCTGCCGGAGGACCTTGCGTGGGTCGAGAACGGTGAACGGCGCGAGGCGTCGGTTTTCCTGATGCCGGAGGACGTATCCGCCGTCGACGTCGGGCATGCGACCGCCGAAGCGTACCGGAACTGCATCCTTTCCGCAAAGACGGTGTTCGTCAACGGACCGATGGGCGTCTTTGAACAGGAACCGAGCGAATACGGCACGAAAGCGCTGTGGCAGGCGCTTGCCGACACCGAGGGCTTTACGGTGCTCGGCGGCGGCGACAGCATCACGGCGACCGAAAAATACAAGCTGACCGACAAAATCGGCTATATCTGCACCGGCGGCGGCGCGCTGATCCGCTTTTTGAGCGGCGAAGAGCTTCCCGTCGTCAAAGCGCTGCGGCACGGATCGACCCTGCCGCTTCCGGAGGAACAGGCATGAAACTGCGTTTCGGATTCGGCACGGGCTTTCAGGAGGTCGATGTGCCGGACAAAAACCTGATCGCGGAACTGCACGCCAACGACGTTCCCGTGGAGCTTACCGGCGAAGCGGAGGTCAGACGCGCGCTGATCGCGCCGATCGGCTCTCCGCGCTTAAAGGACATTGTGCGTCCGGGCGAGAAGATCGCGATCATCACAAGCGACATCACGCGCCCGATGCCGACCCGGTTGGTCATGCCCGCGCTTTTGGATGAGCTGTACGCGGGCGGCGTCAGAAAAGAGGACGTCACGCTCGTATTTGCGCTCGGCAGCCACCGCAAACACACCGAGGCGGAGCAGAAAAAGCTTGCGGGGGAACGCGCGTGGAATGAAATCAAATGCGTGGACAGCGATCCGGACGACTGCGTGCATTACGGAACGACCTCGCGCGGCACGCCGGTGGACATCACCCGCGTCGTGGCGGAAGCGGATCGCAGAATTTGCCTCGGCAACATCGAATACCACTACTTCGCCGGATATTCCGGCGGCGCAAAAGCGATCATGCCGGGCGTATCGACGCGCGCGGCGATCCAGGCAAACCACAGCCGTATGGTGCTGCCGGAGGCAAAGGCGGGCGCGCTGGAAACGAACCCTTTGAGAATGGATATCGAGGAAGCGGGCGCCATGGTCGGCATCGACTTCATCCTGAACGTGGTGCTCTCCGAGCACAAGGAGATCCTGAAAGCCGTTGCGGGCGACGCAACGGAAGCGCACCGCGCGGGCTGCCGCTTTCTGGACCGGCTGTACAGAAAGGAACTTCACGAAGCCGCGGATATCGTACTGGTGTCGCAGGGCGGCGCGCCGAAGGACCTGAATCTCTATCAGACGCAAAAGGCGCTGGACAATGCGAAGCACGCGGTTAAAGACGGCGGCGTGATCATTCTGATCGGCTCCTGCAAGGAGGGGCTCGGCGAAAAGACGTTCGAACAATGGATGACCGAAGCGGATTCGGCGCACAGTCTGATCGAACGGATCGGACGCGAATTCAAACTCGGCGGACACAAGGCGGCGGCGATCGCCATGGTGCTCGAACGCGCGGAGGTCGATCTTGTATCGGAGCTGGACGACGATTTCGTCCGCTCGATCTTCCTCAAACCGTACAAAACCGCGCAGGACGCGCTCGATCACGCGTTTTCAAAGCTCGGACCGGACGCAAGAGTTCTGGCAATGCCGTACGGCGGCTCGACGCTGCCGACCGTGGTACAATAAGATTACAGAAGCAAGGAGAAACATATGGATTACGCAAAAGAATCGCTCCGGCTGCACGGAGAATGGAAGGGCAAAATCGAAGTCATCGCAACGGTTCCCGTGGCGACCAAAGAGGACCTGAGCCTTGCCTATACCCCCGGCGTGGCGCAGCCGTGTCTGGAAATCCAGAAGGATATCAACAAGAGCTATGAACTCACCCGCCGCCATAACCTCTGCGCGGTCATCACCGACGGCAGCGCGGTATTGGGTCTCGGCGACATCGGT
>CADAPG010000124.1 GCA_902789675.1 uncultured Eubacteriales bacterium | reverse complement strand
TTGTTTCTCACCACGCGTTGTAGAGCGTGAACGTGTCCTTTTCCGCGTCGCGGTAGTAGTTGTAATCGTCGAGGTACGGGGAGTAGGTCGTGACCGCAATGTTGCGCGTTAAGGGGTTAAACATCAGCACGCGCGCGTAGCCGAGCCCGTATTTCTTGTCGTCCTGGAAGTTGTACATCATGGCGTTCACGATGTGTCCGTCGTCGTACGCCTTGCGCCAGCGCGCGGAGCCGTCGTTGTGTCCGCACAGCACGAGCCGCACGGTGGGGGAGACCGCAAGGATCTTCTTTTCCACGCGCTTGCCGTTCGTCGAAAGCGAGCCGTCGTCGTTCAGGAAGCTGTGCACCAGCAGCACGGCGGGCAGGTCCGCATACGCGCGGATGCGCTCGTTCAGCCAGTCGGCGTAGGACGCGTCGTTCTGCCAGCCGATCCCGCAGAGTAGGATCCCCTGTTCACGCAGCGGCAGCACCCAGCAATGGCGGTCCGCCGAAAACTCCATGCCGTCCGTTACGGTGCAGAAATCGTAGTTCATATACATCGTGTAGTCGACCGAATCCGCGCCGACGTCGTGGTTGCCCGCCACGCAGTAGAACGGCATGGAATCCTTGACGCGGACGATCGCCGATTCGGCGTTGGTCCAGTGGCGCGTATAGTTGCGGTTGTCCACGATGTCGCCGGTGCAGACGACCGCGGCGGCGTTGTATTCCGTTCTCACGCGAACCGCCCAGTCCGCCATCGAACGGAAGATCTCCGGCTTTTTATAGGCATAATACTGCGTGTCCGAAAACCAGATCAGCGAAAACGGATCCGCGCTTTTCGGGATCGCGGTCGGCGCCGGCGTGGGCGCGGGCGCGGACGGCACGGACGTGACCGGCGCGGACGTCACCGATGCGTACGTTACGAATGCGGCGGTCTCGGGCGGCAGCGTGGCGGGCACGGGCGCGGGGGTGGAGAACAGCGGAATGAACACCTCGGTGATCTCGTAGATCGTCGGCTCCGGCGTGGGGACCGGCGTCGGCGTTTCGGTCGGCGCGGGCGTCTGCGTATCGGTTGCAAATACAGCGGCGTTCTGCTCGGAGATTCGCTCCTGCGGGGACTTTGTGGATTCGCGCCGGTAGTAGAACATCAGCACGCAGATCATGGAAAGCAGCAAAAGCCACAGCGCCTGAAACATGCGGGTCTTTGACATAGAATCGCCTCCGGTTTGGTTTTTCCGGGAGCATAGCACGCGAAACCTGACAGATGGTGTTTTCGACAAACAAAGTCCCGGCGGGGTCGGATTCGAAGCGCCTCGCATGCATATACGAAACCGGTCAAAAAAAGCTTTTCAAACGGCGCGGTTTATGGCATAATACATAATAGCGAAATATGGAGGATTCTATTATGCAGAGCGGAACGATGCGCCGCACGGAGCAGTTTATCGAAAACAGAAAACGGATCGAACGGATCTTCCGGATGTCCACGCCGCAGGTGCAGTGCCTGTGCGCGCTGCTTCTGGGTCTGGACGATAAGGACGCGGACCTCATGTCGATCCGCCGCGGCAAAAAGATCCTCAGAAGGAACACCGGTATTTTCTCGTCGTTCCGGGGCTTGGGCATGGCGCCTGCGGCGATCAAGATCGGCGAGTATGCGGACGGCGAACAGCGGCTGAATTACGCGAAGGACAACCTGCGAAAGCTGCGGAACGCCAAATTCGCCCCGACCGATTACCTCTGCCCGGCGGCGTTTCTGATGGCGAAGGCGCACGACCGCGCGGACGAGATCGCCGCGAATGCGTACGAGCATTATTCCGAGATGCGGCACGCGCACCGGATCCTGACGGGCGGCGAGGACGTGATGTTTGCCGTGCTGTTCGCCATGTACGACGCCAAAAAGGACGTGCTCTTCCCGCGGGCGGACGTGGCGATGGACCTTCTTTCCGGTCGGTTCGGACGCACCAACGTCGCGCAGATGGCAAGCTTTGCGATCGCGTTCTCCGATCAGCCGGCGGATCTGCTTGCGCTGCGCACGGAGCGGCTTTACGACGCGGTGCGCACCGCGGGCGAGAAGAACCGCGAGATGCTCGACCTGCCGATCCTGGCGTTCCTTGCCGCGCTCGACGTGCCGGAAAAGGAAACGGCGGCGCTGATCGTCGAGCTGTCCGCCTATTTCAGGGAGCAGAAGGGGTATTCGCCGATGCGGATCGGACGGAGCCAGCGGCTCGTCTATGCAACGGCGCTTGCCGCGATCGACGCGCTGCTCTGCGCGCCGCTCGAGCCTGCGGAATTCGCGAAGAAGCGCGATCTTCTGCAGACGCTTATGATGTCCGGGATCCTGCTGTTCGTCGTCGTTTCGATGGCGGCGTCGGCGCATTGAATATTGCACAAAGGAAAGGAAACAAGAATGGAAAACAAGCTCAGGGAGTACGCAAAACTGTTGGTCGAGGTCGGCGTCAACATTCAGAAGGGTCAGACGCTGCTGCTGTTCGCGCCGGTCGATCAGGCGCCGTTTGCCCGCATGTGTGCGGACGTGGCGTATGAAAACGGCTGCCGCGAGGTCGTGATGATGTGGAACGACGATCACATGACCCGCGCGAAGTATCTGTATGCCGACGGCGCGGTGTTCGACGAGTTCCCGCAGTTCCGCGCGGATCTTTACACGCACTATGCAAAGGAGGGCGCGGCGTTCCTGCACCTGATCTCCGACGATCCGGAAAACCTGCTGGGCGTGGACAGCGACCGCATCCTGCGCTCGCACAAGGCGTCGGGCGAGAAGCTCAAGGAGTATCGCCGCTATCAGGATCAGAACGTTTTCCCGTGGGGCATCGGGGCGCTCAGTAGCCCCAAGTGGGCAAAGAAGGTCTTCCCGGATCTTTCCGAAGCGGACGCGGTGAACGCGCTGTGGGACAAGATCTTCATGGCGTGCCGCGTGAAGGGCGACGGCTCGGCGGTCGAGGCGTGGAGAAAGCATGCCGAAACGCTCAAGGAGCATGTGCGCATCCTGAACGAGTACCGCTTCGAAAAGCTGCACTATGAGAACGCGCTCGGCACGGATCTGTGGGTCGAGCTTGCGGACAACCACGTCTGGGAAGCGGGCGGCGACCGCACCGCGCAGGGACAGGAATACATGCCGAACATCCCGACCGAGGAATGCTTCACCGCGAACAAAAAGACCGGTATCAACGGCGTCGTGTGCGCGTCCCTGCCGCTGTGCCGCGACGGCAACGTCATCGAGAACATCCGCTTCACGCTGAAGGACGGACACATCGTCAAGGCGGAAGCGACCAAGGGCGAGGACGTGCTGCAGGCGGCGATCAGCGTGGACGAGGGCGCGTCGTACTTCGGCGAGGTCGCGCTCGTGCCGTACGATTCCCCGATCAGTAACAGTAAGACGCTCTATTACGAAACCCTGTTCGACGAGAATGCCGCGTGCCACTTTGCGTTCGGCAAGGCGTATGCCTCTAACGTTGCGGGCGGCGCGAACATGACCAAGGAAGAGCTCATTGCCGCGGGTCTGAACGACTCGATCACGCACGTCGACTTTATGGTGGGCACGTCCGACCTCAAGGTCACGGGCTACACGCACGACGGCAGGGAAGTCCCGGTCTTTATCGACGGCAACTTCGCCTTCTGATCGAACCGATCCATGCGCTCCGCATTTTGCGGGGCGCTTTTTGAGCTTTTTTGAAAAAAAGATGCAGCATTTTTCCATTCTGAAGTGTCTAATAATTAGAAAGGAACAGCGGGAAGCGGATCGCGTTGACAAAACAGCGATCCTGTGATAGAATTCCATATGAAATACCGTGCGTTTCCGATTCTTTTCGACCCTGAAAGGAGGCTGTTATGCAAAACAGAATCAAGAGAATATTTGCAATGCTGCTGTGTCTGGGTATGCTCATTGCGCTGCTGCCGACGTTTGCGGCTGCGGAGGACGCGGAACCCGACGAATCGGCGATCGAACTTCCGGAAGTCGAAGACGCCGAACCGGAGGAAGAAGAATCGACAGAGGAACCCGCTTCGGACGAACAAGCCAAGGCTGCCAACGCGGTCGTCGTTCTGGAAGAGGAACTTGAACCCGGCACAAACTATTTCGAGGCCGAAGCGTACGATACCATTTACTATCGTCCGCTGCGGACGACGGAAAGCAGGTATTATTCATTCTCAGTTTCTTGGGCCGGCACCCGTTACGCCCACTTTGCCGACAGCGAGCTGAATGAATTGAGTACAGAAGGGACCTCCAGTATCTTTGAATTTCTGCAGGCTGGTGAGACCTATTACTTCGGCGTGTCCTGCCCTCACGGCAACCAGGGAACGGTTGAGACAATCCTCACTGTCTATCCGGAAAATGCCTGCGGGAACGACCTGATATGGAACTTCGATGCCAACACCGGAACGCTTTCGTTTGTCGGGTCCGGGAGTTTCTGGGCGTTTGAACAGGACGCCATGCCGTGGGCGGTTTATAAGGATCAGATCAGAACGGTCGATTTCAGAAATGCCGATGTCAAGCGTATCATCGCGTACGCATTCTATAACTATGAAAATCTGACATCCGCTCTGTTCAAGACAGAAGAGTTTCCGTGGGTCGAAGAGTATGCGTTCTACGGAACGGGGATCAGGGAGGTGAACCTTCATTGGGGGGCGCAGCCCTATTCGTTTGCAAATTGCAAAAACCTGGAGACGGTCACGATCACGGATTCTTTCTGCAGTACCATCTATGAGCACGCGTTTGAGAACAGCAGCTTAAAAACAATTGAATTAACTTATACTACAAATGTTAATTCAGCTATCGACATTGAGGCGTATGCATTTGCAAACTGCACCGAGCTGGAAACAGCAGATTTCGGAGGCTGCCTGAGATCAGTCGGCGCGCATGCGTTTGAAAACAGTGGGATTATCACGATCACACCGTCAAGTAAATTATCTTCCATCGGAGCGTACGCGTACGCAAACTGCCCGAACCTTGTTACGGCACAATTGCCGGTGAAACCAAACACAAGTCCGGCAAGACCGGGGGTCGTTCCGGAAGGCGCGTTCAAGAACAGTGGGATCCAATCGCTGTATATTCCCAAAAATGTGGCGGAGATCGGCAAAGATGCGCTTTACGGCTGCACAAAGCTTTTGCCGGACGCGTTTACGGTCGATCCGGAGAATGCATACTTTACAGCAAAGGACGGGATGCTGTTTGAGAAGGACGGAACGACGCTGCTGTTCGCAATTCCTTCGCTGACTTCCTGCACGGTGCCGTTCGGCGTACAAACAATCCCTGCGAATGCGTTTTATCATATGCCGCTGCTGACGGAGGTTTCCGTGTTGCCCGGCATGAAAACAATCGAAACGAATGCTTTCGTCGATTGCCCCGCGTTGGAGTCCGTCACGATTCAGACGTCGGTTTCGGCGATCCGTGCAGCCGCCTTTACCGACTGTCCTGCGATCACCGACGTGTATTATCTCGGCACGGAGGCGAACCGCAATGCGAACCTGACGATCGACGCAGAGGGCAACGCCGCGCTGCTTAACGCCACGTGGCATTATCAGGAGCCCTGCTCGTTCGACGGCAGCGTCAAATGGAACACGAACGACGTGCAGTTCAAGGGCACGACGCC
>CADAPG010000123.1 GCA_902789675.1 uncultured Eubacteriales bacterium | reverse complement strand
AACAGAAGAATGTCGCGGATGGTCGGCGCGTCGGTCAGAAGCATGCACAGACGGTCGATGCCGATGCCGATACCGCCCGTGGGGGGCATGCCGTATTCCATCGCAAGCATAAAGTCCTCGTCGATCTGCATCGCTTCGTCGTCGCCCTTCTGACGCTCCTTCGCCTGCTGCACGAACCGCGCGCGCTGGTCGATCGGGTCGTTCAGCTCGGTATAGGCGTTGCCGTATTCATGTCCGCAGATAAAGACCTCAAAGCGGTCGACGATATCCTTGCTGCCGCTCTTCAGCTTGGTCAGCGGGGAATTCTCAATCGGATAATCGGTGATGAACGTCGGCTGGATCAGCTTGTCCTCGACGAACGCGTCGAACGCCTCGGCAAGCACCTTGCCCTTGGTCGATTCGGGATCCTTCAGCTCCAGACCGAGCTCCTTCGCGATCGCGCGGGCTTCCTCGTCCGTTGCGCAGGCATAGATGTCCTTGCCGGTGTATTCCTTCACCGCGTCGTTCATGGTCATGCGGCGGAACGGGGGCGTGAGGTCGACTTCCTGACCCTGGAACGTGATCTTCGTCGTGCCGTTGACGAGACGGCAGCAGCGGGACATGATCTGTTCGCAGAGCGCCATCATGCCTCTGAGGTCGGTGTACGCCTGATAGATCTCGATCGTCGTGAATTCCGGGTTGTGCGTGGCGTCCATGCCCTCGTTGCGGAACAGACGACCGATCTCATACACGCGCTCGAGACCGCCGACAATGCACATCTTCAGGTGCAGCTCGGTTGCAATGCGCATGTACATGTCGATGTCAAGCGTGTTGTGATGCGTGACGAACGGACGTGCGGACGCGCCGGACGCGACCGTGTTCAGCACGGGCGTTTCGACCTCCATGAAGCCTTCACTGTCGAGATAGCGGCGGATCTCCGCAATGATCGCGCTGCGCTTCTTGAATGTTTCGCGCACGCCTGCGTTCATGAACAGGTCGACGAAGCGCTGACGGTAGCGAAGCTCCGGATCCTTGAGCCCGTGGAACTTCTCGGGCAGGGGACGCAGCGACTTCGAAAGCAGGGTGATCTCCTGTGCATGGACGGAGACCTCGCCGGTCTTGGTCTTGAATACAAAGCCCTTGACGCCCACGATGTCGCCGATGTCGTACGCCTTGAAATCGGCGTAAGCTTCTTCGCCCACGTCGTCGCGCTTTACATAGAACTGAATGTCGCCCGCGGCGTCCAGAAGGTGCGCAAAGCTCGCCTTGCCCATGATGCGCTTGGACATCATGCGGCCGGCGATACTGACCTCCTTGCCTTCGAGCGCATCATAGTCCCGGACGATCTCCGTGCTGTGATGCGACTGCGGAAACGTGATGACCGCAAACGGGTCCTTGCCCGCTTCGCGCAGTGCGGAAAGCTTGTCTCTGCGGATCTGAAGAAGCTCGGAAAGCTGTTCAGCGCTGAGCTCCTGAGATTCCTGCGGGATTCTTGTTTCTTCCATAATTTAATATGATACTCCGTTTCAGTGAATGGAAAGGATCTCCAGATGGATCATGCCGCCGGGGGTGGTGACCGGAACGACGTCGCCCGCAACGTGACCGAGCAGCGCGCCGCCGATCGGGGATTCGTTGCTGACCTTGCCCGCAAGAGGATCCGCCGCCATCGTGCCGACGATCTCCAGATCCATCTCCGCGCCGGTTGCCGCGTTCTTTACCTTGACCTTCGAGCCGACGTTGATCTTGTCGCCTGCCAGAGCGGTCTTATCGATGATCTTCGCCGTGCGGAGCTCCGCTTCGAGGGTAGCGATGTCGTACTCGTTCTTTGCCTGTTCCGCTTTCGCCGCGTCGTATTCCGCGTTCTCACTGAGGTCGCCGAAGCCGCGCGCGATCTTCAGCATCTCCGCGATCTCAAGCGTGCGGGTCGATTTCAGATAATCCAGATGTTCTTTACGCTTTTCAAACTCTTCCTGAGTCAGCCAAATCTCTGCCATATTGTTTCTCCTTTAAGCCCTTTTTGGGAATCATTCTATTATATAGTGATGTTCTTCAGACTGTCAAGCAAAAACGCACGGATTTCCGCGGCGTTTTTCGCTTCGTTCAGCCGCGTGCGGAGAGCGGCGGAGCCGCGGATCCCATGGAGATACCGCGGAAGATGCTTCCGAAGCTCCACCAGCCCGTGCGGTCCCTTCACCTGTTCGATGCGCTCGGCGTGCCGGACCGCGACCTCCAGCCGTTCGGCAAGGGTCGGGGGCGTATACGGCTGACCCGCGATCGCCGCCTTGATCTCGCGAAAGATCCACGGCTGTCCCAAAGCAGCGCGTCCGATCATCACGCCGTCGCAGCCGGTTTCGCGCATCATGGAGACCGCGCTTTCGCCGTCCGCAATATCGCCGTTTCCGATCACGGGGATTCCGACGGCAGCCTTGACCGCGCCGATCGCCGCCCGGTCGGCGGTTCCCCGGTATTGCTGCATGCGCGTGCGCGGGTGCAACGTGAGCGCGTCGGCGCCGCTTGCTTCCAGGATCTTCGCAAACGGAACGCAGGTATCTTTGTCCCAGCCTTTACGGAATTTGACGGTGACGGGAACGGGGGAGACGCGTTTCATGGCCTCGACGATTTGCCCGGCGAGGACAGGCGTGCGCATCAGCGCGCTGCCGTCGCCGTTTGCAACGATCTTCTGCGCGGGACAGCCCATGTTGACGTCGATGCAGGAAAGACGCGGACCGAGATGATCCGCGACGATCTTCACGGCTTCCGCCATGCGGTCCGGCTCGTGCCCGAACAGCTGAACGGCGACTGCGCGTTCATCCTCGCCGAGCGTCAGATACTCCGAGGTTTTGACGTTCCCGAAGGTCAGCCCCTTTGCGCTGATCATTTCGGTATAGCTGAGGTCGCAGCCGAAGGAGCGGCAGAGCGCGCGAAAAACGACGTCCGTGTAACCGGCCATCGGGGCAAGCAAAACGGGATGATCGCATGCAAAGGGTTCAATCATTCGGTTGGAAGATGACCTCGTCCGGCGTCGGGGACGGAACGGGCGTGGGAACGGGAGACGGCGTCACGATCGGAAGCGGAGACGCGTCCGGATCCGGCGTTGCGGGCGGGTCGAGCTTTGGATTCAGCTCCAGCAGTTCGACGGATTCAATGAACCATCGACCGTCCGTTCTGCTGATATGCAGACGATACTTGCGCGGAGACCAATCCGGGATGGAAGCGTCCGAACCCGATTCCGCAGAAACGGATCCCTTAATGCCGTGCACCTGTTCGACGACGTCCACATACGTGTTGATGTGCCACGGAAGCAGATGCATGTTCAGGATCCGGAGACTGTATTCATAGGAAGAAACCGTGACGTTGCCATAGGGCGCGGCGCTCGTCTCGCGCTGATTTGCGTCGCTCTCGATGCAGGAGACGGTAAAGAAAGATGCCAGATCGTTTTCGGATGCATTCTTCAGAATGCACTCGGCACGCTGCGACATACCTTCGTTGACAAGGATATAGGTGGTGCTCATGCGCGCGGCGGATAGAAAGGCGAGAATACACAGCGCGCCGACCGCGAGCACGGTCAGGATCGTGCGCATAAAGTAGAAGACGGACCGACGCACGGAAGTGACCGCGCGAAGCTGCTTGCGCGCCGCGCGGATCTCCGAAGCTTTTCCGGTTGCTGCCATATCGGTTCCTCCGTTTTCTGCATAAAATATATAGATAATGAAGGTATTATAGCACAGCGGGAAACATATTTCAATAACGATTCACTTTGCCGAAAACGATATGAAAAGATATACGAAAAAAGATCGAAAAAAGGGGTTGACAACGGGGGAGGAAAGGAGTAATATAAGCGGCGTTCGAGCTCCGGAGGGAGTCGGCGCCGGAAAAACTTGTTGAAAAAAAGTTTCAAAAAAGTGAAAAAAGGTGTTGACAAA
>CADAPG010000122.1 GCA_902789675.1 uncultured Eubacteriales bacterium | reverse complement strand
TTCGGCTGGCTTGCCGCGCTGATCTTTCGTCCGAAAACCAAATAAAAACGGCTTGACAGTCTAACGAGTGTTAGGTATACTCTACCTAACACTTGTTAGGTTTTGGAGGAGCCGATGGATACAAGGGAACGAATCATGGATACGGCGCTTACGCTGTTCGCCGATTCCGGATATGAAGCCGTCTCGATCCGGGACGTCTGCAGGGAGGTCGGCATCAAGGAAAGCTCCGTTTACTACCATTTCAAAAATAAGCGGGACATTCTCGATTCCCTGCTGAACCGATTTGAAGATCACGTAAACGCTCTGCTTGCGGTCTTTCGATCCGCATCGATGACCGGTGAGACACCTCCCTCTTTCGATTGGATGGATACGTACTTTTTCGATCAATACCTGTTCGATCCGTTCTGCAACAAGCTGATGCGGCTGATGATGATCGAACAGTTCCATGACGAGCAGATACGGGAAGCGTATGAACGGTGGCTGTTTACAGAACCGTACAGAATCGAAACGTCCGCGTTTCTGATGCTTGCAAAGGTCGGAGTGATCCCGGAAGCAGACGCCGCGCAAATGGGGCGCAACTATTATGCAAACATCACGATGCTCATTTTCAGGCATCTTTTGAACGGCGCTCTTACAGAGGAAAGAAAAGATGCGTTCCGCACGGAAGCGCATGCGTATATCAACACGATCATAAAGCAATTGGGAGGAAAGGAAAATGTCTGATATCGTGATCGTCGGCGCCGATTCCGGGATCGGTTATTATATGGCGCAAAGTCTTTTGGAACGCGGAAACCGGGTTGCCGTACTGGATATTCGGACAGAGCACATTTCCGCATTGACGGAAAGCTTTCCGGATCGACTGCTCGTTTTCAAGGCGGACGCCAGAGATTTGCAGTCCGTTTTCGAGGGTGTGCGAGAAGCATATGATCGTTTCGGATCCGTCGACGTCGCGATCCATAACGCCTGCCTGTGCACATTCGAAAGCGAACCGGATACGGATATAGAGACCTATCGGAAAGTGATGGATGTGAACTTTTACGGCGCGCTGCGGCTTGCCAAGGCGGTTTTGCCGTTCATGCGGGAGACGAAGCGCGGACGGCTGATCTTTACAAGCTCGGGCGTCGGCGTGACCGGGTTTAAGAACATTTCGCCGTACGCGTCGTCCAAAGGCGCGATCGAAGCGCTGGCAAAATGTCTTGCCATCGAAAACGAACGCTATGGGATCACGATCCATCTGTTTCATCCGCCGCTGACCGATACCGGCTCTGCTTCCGGCTTGCCGATCCCGAAAGAGTTCACGGCAAGCGCGCAGAAGGTCGGCGAGGGATTTGCAAAGCATCTCCACTCGAAAAGATTCGTCATCTGTCCGAATGCGTCTCAGGCGTTTTCCATGTTTCTTTGTTATCGTCATCCGCTGCGATTCGGCAGGTTGCTGACCAAAGCGACGGAAGGCGCGGAGAACAAACAGCAGGGCGAATAGAAAAGTCGGAGAAAGCATTTGCTCTCTCCGATATTCTTTGTATTTGATTCTGTTCCCGATAGTATCGGGTTGGTTTTACTGCGTTTATCCTGCGCGGCGTTTGGCTTTTGCGCGCGCGTACAGATACAGAAACAGGACCATCAGGATCTCGCCGAACATGCTGATGAAGAAGATCAGGTCGGTGTTGCCCGTTGCGGGACCGAGCGCGGAAAACGCGAACATCAGGAATCCCGCCAGGAACAGATGCGGCGTCTTCTCCTTGATCCACACGATGATCCCGACGATCATCATGGGGATGACCGTACCGAACGACAGCGCCATGCTGATCGTCTCCGCCCACTTCGGCGTGTCCTCGCCCGCTTTCATGCGCGTGACGTTTGCAATCGTTTCCGGCACGAGTTTGGTTGCCAGCGCCTGCGCGCCGCCCGCCGCCATGATGAGCGCGGTGACGATCCACACGACCGTCATGACCGGCTTTTTCAGGCTCAGCGCATAGCCGCAGATCGGAAGCAGCAGCGGGATCAGAAGTCCGTGCGCGATAAACCGCGCCGGGCTGACCGCAGCAAGCGTTTCGGGCGTCAGCACGGACCCGAGCCCGATGATCGCCGCATCGAGGATCAACCCGAGCGTCAGAACGCCCGACCACAGCGCGACCTTGGAATGCTTCTTCGCCGCATGAAGGAAGAGCAGCGCGGCAATGACCGCTTCGCCCGCAACGATGCACCAGATCGCGACCGGGCAGATTTTGATCAGAAATTCTCTCATGGCTTTATTTCCTGTTCTTTTCTTTCGCGCGTTTGTCGCTGATGATCTTCATGTGCTCCGCGGTGACGAGCGTGACGTTGTTCTCCTTTGCCCAATCGACGCAGCCCTTCAGCACAAGCGGAAGGAACACGCGCGGCACGTTCAGGATCGTCATAAGCGCGTCGTCGGTAAACCTGACCTTGTCGTCGGCGCGGTCGGCGGCGTAGCGCACGGATTCCAGCGACTGCTTGCGGATTGCGAGCAGCTCCGCGTGCATGCGGCGTTTCCGGTGGAACCAGAAGTTCTTGGAATCGCGATAGCCGTAATCGACCGGCAGCGGCGGGAAGTCCTTTGCTTTAACGCCGTTGATGATCGCGTCGCTGTATTTCTTCTTCATCAGGATCTTATCGACGCGCAGGATAAAGTGCGCGCCGAACTTCGACGTGATGCCGTTGAAATCGTGATACGGCGGTTCGTAGCCATTGAGGTTCCCCGGCCGATCGTTTTCCGCGCCGTCGAGATTCCGCATCCAGGTGCACTCGATCGCCTGGATCGCGTCGGAGAGCACCATCGGACGCGGTTCTCCGGTCTCCTCCTCGATCATGCTCTTTTCGAGACGGAAATTGCACTTCGGCATTTTGTCACTCGGCTTATCTCCGGGCCAGGAAAGCTTTACCGCTTCTTTGAAGCTTTTCGGATTGTCGTCGATGAAATTGATCGCGCACTTGCCGTCGCGCAGGATGTTCTGCGCCGTGTTTGACGAATTGCGGCAGCACAGCAGCATGGCATAGTAGTCCTTGCCCGCCACGTAGTACGGCTGCACCAGCGAATACGGTCCGAGCGTCGTGCTGCCGTCCTCGCACAGCGTGCTGATGATGACGGTCGGCATCGGGAAGTAAAGCGACGTCTGATAGAAGTTGTCCACGATCCGCAGATTTTCAAAGCTGCTCATTATTTCTCCTCACTTTCGTTTTTCAAGCTTACTCGGCATTTTCGTCGGATGAAACGCCGTTGTTCAGCCAATCCGTGATTGCTTTTGCCGTGATCCGAATCTGCTCTTCGTTCGTGATCCGAGGCTCGCCGTCACCGTCCTGCGCGCCGTACATGCCGAAATACGCATGGCAGCCGCCCTCAATTACGGTTTCCGTCACGTCGCCCGGCAGCAGGCTTTTCGCCTGCTCATATGCGCTGCGATCCAGCACGCGGTCCTCGCTGCCATAGACCGACAGCACGCGAAGGGATTCCTGCGTCAGGTCCCTGTCCGAAAACGAAGCCAGCAGGATCATGCCCGCATACACGCCGGGATGCTCCCCGATCTCGATCGACGCGACCGCCCCGCCGAGCGAATGCCCGCCGATATACCACTGCGCAATTTCCGGAAACGCCGCGCGAACGCCGTCCGCAGCGTGCGTATCGAGCACCGCGAGCCGGAACGGCATCTTGCACAGCACGCACAGAACGCCGTTTGCGGAGATCTCGCGCATCAGCGGCGCATACGCCTCCTGCTCCACCTTGCCGCCGGGATAGAAGATCAGCCCGATCTTTGCATTACCCGGATCAAAGACCAGATCGCCGCTTTCAAGCGTCCGCTCCCGGACGGCGCGATCTGCGGAAAACGCCGCGATCGCATCGTCATCGGCATGATAGTAGTTTTCCAAATAGATCAGGCTTGCCGAAAGCAGCACCGCAAGGACCGCGACCGGGATCACGATCCACAGAACTCGTTTCTTCTTTTGTGCGCCGTTTTTCTTCATGCGTCCTCCGGAA
>CADAPG010000121.1 GCA_902789675.1 uncultured Eubacteriales bacterium | reverse complement strand
CTTGCTCGCATCCAGCACCTTGTTGACGCCGCGCGTCAGGTCCTGAATAAAGCCGATCTTGCTCATGTCGTAGGACTGCAGTACCGAAAGCGCTTCCGGTAGATCGTAGGGATCCATATCGCGGTAGCACGGCAGAAGGAGCTTGCTGCGATCCTTGCGCATCAGCGAAAGGAAGCGGCTCCATTCGTTCTTCACCCAGACCGCGTTTGCATGCTCCGCCGAGGTCGTGACAAGGATCATGACCTTTGCGGAATTGAGTGCCGCGAAGATGTACGGCTCGTATTCGGTGCCCGCTTTGTCTTCGAGCGTGATACGGCTGAAGAACACCCGCCGCCCCTGCTCGGTCAGCTGATAGTAGATATCCTGCGCAAAAAGGCTGTCGCGCGTACGGCTGCCGTCGTTTTCGGATTCCTTATAACAGATGAAGACGTCGAACGGCTCCTCGTTCTGCGAGGTCGCAAGGATGCCGCGCTGCACCTCCGCGATCTTTTGGGCGTCCTTTTGATACTGGCGGCGCGTGATCCCGTCCGAATGCTCGACCGCCGCAAGGTAGTCCACGTCCTCTAAGAAGCTGTCGAAGCTCGCTCTGTGACAGGTCGGAATGAATTCAAAGGTATTCGGGTCCTCCACGTACTCGATGCCGAACCGGCACAGCGCGCAGCACCAGTGCGCCTCGGCGTCGTCCTCGTTTTCCTGCACGATGCGTTCATAGACCGCAAGCGCCTTGTCGAACTCGCCGCTTCTGCGGAAGTGGTTGCCGCGGTTGAACATATTCGCGCGCTGCTCGTCGTCCACCTTCGGAAAGGTCGTCGTGCTGCCGCATGAATCGCAGACGCCGATCGTCTTGTCCGCGGAAAGCTCGATATCGCCGCCGCACATTTTGCATTTCAGTACTGCCATAGCGTCCCCCTGACCGATCTCTTTTTGTGTATTGTACCACACCCGCGCCCCGCAGGCAACGCCGTTCTGCGATTTTGATCGGTTTTTCGCGAATGAACGACAGCTCCGCATAACGAAAACCGCCCGCAGGTATATACCCGCGGGCGATTTTTATGCTGTTGATTTGACGGTCCGTCTTACATCACGTAGTCCGAGGCGTTGATCACCTTGTATTCGGGATTCAGATGCAGCGCGCCGGTGATCTCGTCCTTCAGGCTTTCGTCGCCGCCGATCGAAGCGACGTCCTTGGAAACCGCGCTGACCGCCGCTTCCTGCTGTTCGGTGCAGTAGACCTGCGCACAGTCGGCGATGGTGAGACGCTCTAAGATCAGTTCGGGCGATACGTCCTTTGCGATGTGCACCATGGCGCAGTCCGTCACCAGGATCCCGTCCTCGTACTTTTCGAGCAGCGCCTTGTCCACGGTCGCGCGAACATGGTCCTCGATGATCTTGCCGGTCTTCTTTTGGATCACAAGCTCGTCATAGTGCGCGTCGATATCCTCAAACGCGTCCGCAAGCGCCTCGGAGATCTTCACGTTGCCGTTGACGTACAGGTATTCGATCTCCTTAAGGATCTCCTCCGCATCGTCCTCGACGGTCAGATCGCCGTTGATATACGCCTTCGTTCCGAATTTCTTAAGGAACCGCTTGTTCATCCTTGCGTCGAAGCCGAAGAACTTCGTGCCGTCCGGAACGATCAGGATATCCGTGTCCTCCGAGAGCATCGGCACGACCGCCTCGGCAAGCGATTCCGCGATCAGCGCGGTCTTTGCCGCAAACCGCACGTTCCGGCTGCGCAGCTTTTCCGTATCGAGCGCAAGGTCGGTGAAGATCAGCCTGCGGAATGCCCAGTAGAATGCGTTCTCCTTTGCGCGAAGCGGGAAGGTCTTGTCGATCACGGCGTTGCGGTTCAGGCGGATCGCGCCGTCCGGATAGGTGCTGACCGAGCCGTTCACGCTCAGATTGTTGAGCCTGCCGGAAATGCTCTTGGGCATCGTGACCGCGCCGTTGACGTTGATCTTATAGTATTTCTGAGCCGCTTCCGCAGCGTCGGCGTCGATGTTCAGCACTCCGTTGACAAACAGAAACACCGTCTCCCCGTCCTGCGGCGCGCGGTCCGCCGTCAGCTCGTACGACCCGTTCTGGTTGATGATTCGCACGTTTTCGCCCGCGGGCACCTCGATCACGTCCGCGACGTTCATCGTCACGTTGTAGCGAGCGATCAGGTCCTTTTTCTCCGGCGTCACGAACACGGTCGCGGCGTTGACCGTGATCTGTTCATAGTTTTTCAGCGTTTCCTCAGACACGTTTCGCATGTCGCATACCGCACAGTTTACCACCATCTTTTTCATTGTTCTGTCCTCCGTTCAATAAAGCTTTTTGATCATGTCCGCGACGTACGTTTCCGAAGCCGGCATCGATCCGTCCGCGGTAAGAGTAAAGATTGTTCTGTGATTCGCCCGGATCCGCTGTTCCGGGTCCTCCGTCTTCCGATATTCGGAAAGAATGCTTTTTCGTTTTCCGCTCATCATGTGTATAACTCCTTTCTGAGCAGTTGCCTTGCCCGCGAAAGCTTGGTCCTGACCGTCGCCGACGGCATATGGAACAGTTCGCCCAGTTCCGCCGCGCTGTAGCCCTCGATATACCGAAGCCGCATCAGCGTCTGCAGTTCCTGCGGAAGCCTGCACAGAATCAGATTTGCGTCCGTTTGCGCGTAACCGGATTCCTCCGCGCCCTCTCCCTCGTAAAGCAGCTGCTGACGTTCGAGGAAGCGCGCGTTTCGCCGGGCTTCGTCCAGAAACAGGTTCTTCGCGGTGCGGTAGAGCCAGGATCGCCGCTCCTGCGGCGAAGCGTCCGCAAGCTGTTCCGCGTGCTCCAGGGCCCGCAGAAAGGTTTCCTGTGCAAGATCCGCGCCCTTCTCCGCGTTGCGGCACAGCATGGTGCAGAATCGGGCAAGCTCCTCGAAATGCTGCGCATACAGTTCGTTCATCGTTTGCCCTCCTTTCTCATGCCGTTCACCTATATAACGAACCGGCGGGCCGAAGTGTTTCAACTGTTTTGCATTATATCATAAAAATTTGCCGATGTATCATCCCTCTTTTTTCGGACATACTTGCAAAAAAGGAGGCGTTTGTATGCGAAAACGGATCGGTGAACGGACGCTGCTGTTCCGAAGCGAGCCAAGGGTTCGGAGCGCGGCGGCGATCGTGGCGAAAAACGAGGGCGACGGCGCGTTCTCGGGCATGTTCGACACGGTGCTGGAGGACGACAAATTCGGCGAGGACAGCTTTGAAAAGGCGGAATGCAAGATGTTTCAGACCGCCGCTCTTCTGGCGTGTCAGAAGGCGGGACTGGACCTATGCGACGTTCACGCCATGCTCGCGGGCGATCTTCTGAATCAGATCATCACGGCAAATTACGCCGCGCGCGACCTCGGAATCCCGTTCCTCGGTCTTTACGGCGCGTGCTCCACGATGGCGGAATCGCTGCTCCTCGGCGGCGTGCTTTCGGACGGCGGCTACTGCTCGCCGGTTCTGTGCTGCGCCAGCAGTCATTTCTCCACCGCCGAACGGCAGTACCGCTTTCCTTTGGAAATGGGCACGACCGCCCCGCCCACCGCGCAGCGCACCGTCACCGGCGCAGGCGCGATCCTGCTGTCCACGCAGGAGGTCCCACTGCCCGTCTTTTCCCACGTCGCGCTGACCGCCGCCACGATCGGCAGGGTCGTCGATCTCGGCATCACCGACACGAACAACATGGGCGCCGCGATGGCGCCTGCCTGCTGCGATACGATCCTCGCACACCTAAAGGACACCGGCAGCCGCGCCGAGGATTACGACCTCATCGTGTCCGGCGATCTCGGCACGTTCGGCAGCGAAATGCTCCTGGACCTTGCGAAGCAGAAGCATCTGAACCTCGAAAAGCGCTATCTTGACTGCGGCGCGAGTATCTACCTTGAGGAGCAGGGCTTTTCATGCGGCGGCAGCGGCGCGGGCTGTTCGGCGGTCGTGCTTGCCGCGGAGCTTCTCGAGCGCATCGAACGCGGCTTCCGGCATGCAGGGCGAAAGCATCCCGGGCATTGCGCACGCGGTCGTGCTGGAACGGAGGGACTGATGCAGTATCTTTGGGCGTTTCTGATCGGCGGCTCGATCTGTACGGTCGGTCAGCTGCTTCTTTCCTTCACACGGCTCACATCCGCGCGCATTCTCGTGCTGTTCGTGGTCGCGGGCGTGGTGCTCGGCGGACTTGGGCTCTATCAGCCGCTCGTGGACTTTGCTGGCGCGGGTGCAAGCGTGCCGCTTTTGGGCTTCGGCAACGCGCTTGCAAAGGGCGCGATCGAAGGTGCAAAGGAACACGGGATCTTAGGCGCGTTTTCCGGCGGGCTCAATGCAACCGCCGCAGGTATTTCCGCCGCGATCCTGTTCGGCTGGCTTGCCGCGCTGATCTTTCGTCCGAAAACCAAATAAAAACGGCTTGACAGTCTAACGAGTGTTAGGTATACTCTACCTAACACTTGTTAG
>CADAPG010000120.1 GCA_902789675.1 uncultured Eubacteriales bacterium | reverse complement strand
AGATGTTCCTGTACGCCATCGGCGGCATGGGCGTCAACATGCTGAACCTGATGGTCAGCTCGTACCTGTGCAGCGCGATCATCGCGAGCGGGTTCGAGCTTGACGTCGTGGGCAATCAAACCTTCCTGAGCCGCGATCTCGTCATTCCGGCCGTGTGGGCGATCTTCGGGGTAGTCGCCAAGATCATCGACGGCGTGATCGACGTTCCGATGGCGTCGTTTACCGACAATCTCAAAACGAAGTTCGGACGCAGACGCCCGGCGCTGCTCATCGGTCTCGTTCCGATGCTGATTGCTTACGTCCTGTTCACACTAGTGACGCCGAACCCGAAGGTCGCGACGCTCGGAAACACGATCTTCTACGGCATCACGCTCTGCGTGTTCTACAGCTTCTATACGCTGACGATGGTCACGTACTACGCGACGTTTACCGAGATCGTCGACCGGCAGGAGGACCGCAACTTCATGTCGAACGTCAAGTCGGTCTGCGACATCGTCTACTTCATCCTCGGCTACGTCGTGGTGCGTATGCTGCTGAACGGCATGAACATCCGTCCGGTGGCGATGCTCGTGCTGCCGATCGTTCTCACGATGCTGATCCCGCTGTTTCTCATCAAGGAGAATTCCACAAAGGACGGCGTTCTTTCCCGCGACGGATCAAAGAAGACCGAATCGGTCAATCTGTTCAAGTCGATCGCGTATACCTTCAAAAACAAAAGCTATATCCTGTGGATGATCGTCTACGCGTTCATGACCTTCGGGATCCAGCTCTTCCTGTCCGGCATCAACGAGTATTTCTCCGTATCCGGCATGAGCATGATCCTCGTCATGATGGCTTCGTTCGCCCCCGTCCCGTTTACGCTGATCATCTATAACAAGCTCACGAAAAAGCATGGCTTCGGGTTCTCGTTCCGGTATACGCTCGTGATCTTCGCGATCGGCATGGCGGCCATGTTCGCCGTCTCGTTCCTGCCGGCTACGCCGAAGAAATTCAGCTATAACTATACCGTCACGCAGGCGGACGTTGATGCCGGAAAGATCGAGAACGTCGTCACCGTGAGCGGCAAGGACGCGGACGGCGCCGTGCTGACCTCGGAGGCCGTTTCCGTTTCCTACGTAGGCGATCCCGATTCCAGCCGCTCCGACGTCGTGAAGGCCGAAGCCGCCAAGGACGCGAAGCTGACGGTCACTGTGCGTTCAAGCCGGACGAGCAACCTTGAGCAGGAGCTCGGCAAGGACATCACCTATACGGTCGTCGTGAAGAACGTCGGTAAAACCGCGCTCAGCGATATCCGCGTGTCCGATTCGCTCGGCAAGCTTGCCGCGCAGGACGCGTTCTCGCTGCAACCGCAGGCGATCGCCAAGACGATCCTGTCGATCATCACCGGTCTCATCTCCTCGTTCGGCATCGGCGCGATGTTCTCCGTCGCGTACTCCGTGCCGTCCGAGCTTGCCGCGGAGGAAGAGAAGCGCACCGGCATCTCGAACGCCGCGATGTACTTTGCGGTGCAGGGACTTTTCGCGGGCGTGGCGTCCGGCATCGGCGGACAGGCGGTTCTGACGTGGATGAAGACGGCGGACGTCGTAAAATACATGACGCTCGTCTGCGCGATCGCGGTGCTCGTCGCGTTCGTGCTCTCCTTCATGCTGCCGAAGTCCGTAACCCTGATGGGCAAGAAGGAAACGAAGTAAAGCATTTATGGCTGTCAAACGAATCAACGGAACCGAATTGGAACAGATGCTCCGGAACGGTCTTGCGAACCTCCGCGCGGAGGAGGACGAGATCAACCGGCTGAACGTTTTCCCCGTCCCGGACGGCGATACCGGCACCAACATGGTGAAGACGCTGGAGCATGGACTGGAGCAGGCGGAAAGCAGCGCGGAAGTCAACGCCTTCGTACGATCGCTCGCCTCCGGCATGCTTTTGGGCGCGCGCGGAAACTCGGGCGTCATCCTCTCGCAGTTCTTCAGCGGCTTTGCGCAGGGGCTCTCCCGCGCAGTCCTGATCGGACCGGGCGAGCTTCGGAACGCGCTTGTGCGCGGGTACCGCGTCGCGTATTCCGCTGTGCAGAAGCCGGTCGAGGGCACGATCCTCTCCGTGGCACGCGAGGGCATCGAGCACATCCGCGGACAGATCACCCGCACCTCCACGATCGACTTTATCCTCTCTGCGTACGTCGCCGAAATGCACAAGACGCTGATCCTGACGCCGGAAATGCTTCCGGTGCTGAAGGACGCGGGCGTCGTCGATTCCGGCGGGACCGGATTCATCCGCATCTTCGAGGGCATGGTGAAGTACCTGCGCGGCGAGATCTTAGAGGACGCGGCGCCGAAGGCTGCGCCCGAACAGACGCCCGCGGCAGACCTCAGCCTGTTCAACGAGAACAGTCTCTTCATCGACGGCTACTGCACGGAGTTCATCCTGCAGCTGATGAACGGTTCGTCCTACGATCAGGATTTCCGGCTGAAATCCTTCATCGGCGCGCTGGATCGCCTCGGCGACTCGCTTGTGTGCGTGCAGGACGGCAAGCGCGTCAAGGTGCACATCCACACGAAAGCGCCCGCGTTCGTCATCGAGCAGGCGCAGCGGTACGGCGAGTTTCTGACCTTCAAGCTCGAAAACATGCAGGTGCAGCACAACGAGCGCGACCGCATCGTAAAGCCGAGGGTGCACAAGGCGCTGTCCGTCGTTGCCGTTGTGAACGGCGCGGGGATGAAAACGCTGTTCGAAAACCTCGGTGCGGACTGCGTGATCGACGGGACCGCGACCATGAACACCTCCTCGCAGGAGTTCGTGTCCACGTTCGAATCGCTCGACGCGGACCGGATCGTCGTGCTGCCGAACAACAAGAACGTGATCCTTGCCGCGGAACAGGCGGCGAAGCTTGTGCCGGACAGAAACGTGACCGTGCTGCCGTCGAAGAGCTTTGTCGAGGGCTACTACGCGATCGCCATGGATGTGCCGACCGAGCCGGATCTTGAGAAACGGATCGCCTGTATGCGCACCGGCGTCGAAAACGTTGTGACGCTCAGCGAAACGACCGCCTCGCGCGATTATGCGTACCACGAGATCCGCTGCAGAAAGGGCGAGGAGATCGCGTTCCTTTCCGGCGAGCTCGTCTGCGTCAACAGCGATTTCAAGGACGCGATCTTAGGCGCGCTGTCCATGGTGGAGGACGCCGACGACCGCGAAACCGGCATCGTTCTGCGCGGCAAGGGCGTTTCGATCGACGATGAAGACGCTCTGCGCGAAGCGGTCTCCGAACGGTATCCGATGCTGGAACTCGAATTCGTCGACGCGGGACAGGAGATTTACCACTGGGTGATCGGAATAATATGAGGGAAACGGTATGATTTGGCCTTGGATCGTCGGCGCGCTCGGCTTTTTGCTGCTCTCCGGCGTCGTGATGACGATGATCATTGCATGGATCATCTATGCAACGCTGCTGCGGCGCAACAAGCCCGGCAAATGGGACCGCGGGATCAGCTTCCCGGAGGATGAGGAATACTGCCGCATGCACGATATCGGCATCGCGTGGGGCGAAAAGTATAAAGACCGCATCCGCGAGGTCGCGATCGAAAGCGACGGGCTCCGGCTCGTCGGCGAATACTTCGATTTCGGCGGGAACTCCGCCGCACTGATCATCGCCGGACGCACGGAGTGCCTGCTGTATTCCTACTTCTTTGCGGAGCCGTTCCGCCGCGCGGGACGCAACGTGCTTGTCATCGACAACCGCGCGCACGGGCTTTCCGAAGGCAAGGTCAGCTGTCTGGGGTATCGCGAATACCGCGACATTCTCGGATGGTGCCGCCTGCTGCACGACGAGCTTCACAACGAACGCGTCTTTCTGCACGGGATCTGCATCGGATCGTCGACCGCGCTGTTTGCGCTGACCGCGCCGGACTGTCCCGATTATATCGAGGGCATGTCCTGCGAGGGCATGTACACCTCGTTCTATCGCTCGTTCGACAGGCACATGGACCTCGACCGGCCCGAGAAGAAAAAATTCCCGGTCGTGCAGGACCTCATGCTGCACAGCCGCGAGGATCCCTATTCCACGCCGGATCAGGCGGAATATCTCTACGCGCACTGCACGGCGCCGAAAAAGCTTGTGTGGTTCCCGCACGGAGCGCACTCGCGCATCCGCATCAACGATATGCAGAACTACGACGACGCGATCACGGGCTTCCTCGGGGAGCTGGACGCAAGGGCGGCAAATTGAATCGACAGCGCGGCGCTTTCCGGCGCCGCGCTTGTTTTATGAACTTTTTATGTAATTTGTTGATTTTTGCGAAAGAGCACGATATACTCTATAATGAATCCAAAAGGAGGAGGAAATTATCATGGAGTATAACTACAATCAAACTAATCTGCAGCAGCCGAACACCCTTACGCTCGGCATCTTGAGCATCGTTTTCGCGAGCATCACCGGTATCGTCGGCATCATCCTCGGTGCAATCGGTCGTAAAAAGGGCAAGGAGTTCCTTGCACAGGGCGGCGAACTCACCGGCGCAGCCAAGGTCGGCTATATCCTGAGCCTGGTCGGTCTGATCCTCGGCATCATCTGCACGATTCTGCTTGTGATCTACGTCGTCGTGGTTGTCGTGGTCCTCGGTAAGTCCGGCGCAATGAACTATATAAACTATTGAGCATAAGACAGCAAAACGTGGCGTCGTATTTCCGACGTCACGTTTTTTAAAATTGGGTTGTATTTTTCGGCTTCAAGCTGCTTGAAGCAACGCCGATAATTCTCCGCCAAAAAACTCCATCCGTCCATTGACATTTCTCCGGCTAAAAAAGTGTTACCTATGTTTGACCCTCGTAGAGAAAGAGCTTTGGACTGTATCAAGAGGACATTGCAAATGATTGACGAATATGGTAGACTGTAATAAGTTGAAATGAGGAGGGGATCAGTAATGTTTTGTAGCAACTGTGGATCAAATGTGACTGATGAACAGAAGTTCTGTCCGTATTGCGGGACAGTAATCAATGCCGCATCAAACGGCAGCAGATTGAGAAAAACTTTCGCGGATCGGAACGCACAACCTGTTGCAGATAATGAACGTGATTATCAGTACGGCAGAACACCAGTTGTTGCTCAAAACGAGCCTGCGTATCCAAACAACGCGGCACCGTCGGTTGCCGGATACGTAAATACATATTTGGGCGCAACGGCTCCGTTTTCTGTTTCGGATTACAGAGATGCCGGTAGAAATGATGCTTTGGATGAATTACAAAGAGCATATCAGTGGTTTTCCAAGAAGCAAAGAGAATATGATGAATACGATTCTATATCCAACCGGCTTCCGCGTATGAACCGCGTAGGAAAGCGGGCACTCCTGATTTGGGGATGCATTATTGCGTCGGTTAGCTTGATGATGACGTTTGTACTGATAAGTCAAAAAGACGAATCCTTTCCTGTAGGTTTGATCGGTATATTGATCGGAGCGGCAATGATCTTAGGATTCTTTTTGATTGAAGCAAATCGAAAGAAAACCGTTGCCCAGCTCAATAATCGATTGGAGCAGTTGGGACAGGAATTGACGGAGCATTTTATCGCGTTTGGAAAGTGTTCGTTTGGAGCGGAGTATTCCAACCCGCAGATTATCAGCAGAATTCTGAACCTCGTTCGTTCTGGTAGGGCGGATTCTGTGAAGGAGGGAATCAATATCATGCTTTCAGACCTTCGAATGGATCAAATGACTGAATTGTCGAGAATTACAGCTGAGAACGCTCAAATCATGGCAAGAAACACCGCTGCTGCCGCAAGAGGGGCAAAAGCTGCAGCCGTATTCTCAGCAGCAAACTTCTTCTTCAAATGAGACCAAAGAGCCTTCCAAGGAGGTTTGTCAAAGTGACTTTCCAGCTTTCAACTTTTTCCTTTCGGCATGTACTGCGCGGTTGTCTTCGGTCAACTGCGTTTTTGGTTTTCATGATTCCAAGTTGCGTCACGTTTTTCATTCGGGAGGAGAGGAATGAAGCCTTCGACGCCTGAAGCCAAACGAAAGCATCCGGTTCGCAGAGCGCTGTGCATCGCGCTCGGCGTGCTGCTTCTGTACTGCGTGCTTTCGATGGCGGCGTCGGCGGTCGTATTCCGTGTGATCTTTGCCCGCAGGGACGGGCTTTCCCCGCTGCGGTATACCTATGCAGAGCTGCATCCGGATTGTCCGCGCACGGCGTTCTCCTTCCCCTCCGGGCAGAATACGCTGTCCGGCTTCCGCTATGACGCGGCGGATCCGAAAGGGCTGATCGTGATCGTCAACGGGATACATGGGACGCAACCGGCGTCGGCGAAAGCGAAGGCGATTGGTCTGTGGGACTGCAGCAAATCCGCCGCGATCTTGCCGCGTTCCTCGATGATCGACAGGAATCGAACGAGCGGGACGGGCTTTCCGTCGTACTGTACGGGCACAGCGCGGGCGCGTATGCCGCGGCGACGGAGCTTTCGGCGCATCCGGAGATCCGCGCCGCCGTCTGCATCTCCGGCTTCGACCGTCCGGTAACGCTCATGTACGGACACGCGAAGGACCGCGTCGGCTTCCTTGCCGACCTTGAATACCCGTTTCTGCATCTGGAAAGCGTTCTTCTGTTCGGACGGAACGCGAACGATTCGGCGCGGGATGCGATCTCCGCGGTCTCCGTGCCGGTGCTGATCGTGGGCGGCGATTCGGACGATCTGGTCCCGTACGAAAACAGCCTGATCCGCGACCCGGAGCGGTATGAAAACCCGAACGTCCGGAGCATGCTGATTGCCTCGGCGTACCGCAGCGAACATTCCACGCCGTGGCTGTCTGCAGGTGCGGCGCGCTATCGCGCTGAGCTGACCGACGCGGAGACGGCGGACAAGGCGCTTGCAAACGAGCTCGATCCGACGTTCCTTGAAACGGTGCTGCGCTTTTATGAGGACGCGCTGCGGTAATGCCGCTCTGCGTCGGCTGCGCCATCATCCGATCGTTCCGATCATCACGTTCCTTTGCTTCCTTCCCGGTCGGGAGGGAAGTTTTTTCTGCCCGGACGTCCGTTTTCGTGCTCAGTGCCGTCCGTGCCCGCCGGACGCCGCGTTCGGGTTGGTGAACGTCAGATCCAGCGCGTCGGCGACTGCTTCCAGGATCCCGTTCGAGGAGAACGTTGCGCCGCTGACGGTGCTGACGCGCAGGGATTGGTTATGCAGGATCGCTTCGACCACGGAATCCGACGCGCGGGAAAAGTAGCGCTCATCGTCCCGATAGGAAAGGACCGTGATATCCGTGATTTTTCCGTTTTCGACCGTAACGGAGACCTCGGTTTCGCCGCGGAAGCCGGTTCCCTTGCCGGTATAGACGCCGTCGGCGACGGAGATCGGCTCCTCCGGCGTTTCCTGTGTTTCCTGCGGAAGCGTTTCGGGGTCGATCGTCATGGTTCCTTCCTCCGGTTTGCCGCTTTGCTCCCGGTGTGCGTTGTCGGATCCGCCGCCGTTTTTGCCGCTGTGCCGGTGTCCGCCGCGGCTGCCCTTTCCGCCTCCGTGCGCGCCGCGCTGTCCGCTGCCGTCCGGCTGCGCGGAGGATCCGTCCCCGCCGCGCTTTTTGCCGTGCTGTTCGCTGCCGTCCGGCTGCATCGTGAAGCTTTCGCCGCCAAGAGGACGGTTCTGTTCGCCGGTCTGCGGCTGTTCCGCGACCGACGTTCCGCGTTCAACAAGCTGCAGCGCGTCCGCAACCGATTCCATGATCCCATAGGAGGAGAACGTCGCGCCGCTGACCGCGTTGACCTGCGGCGTCTGCGAAGAGA
>CADAPG010000119.1 GCA_902789675.1 uncultured Eubacteriales bacterium | reverse complement strand
TTATACTGCGGGAGGTTTTCAAAGATTTCCGTGCTGGGCGTGCCCGGATACGCCGAGCAGACCTTGACGCCCGCTTCGAACGCGCCGCGCGCGATCGCTTCGTTGCCGGAAAGCAATACAGGATCCATGTTTTATTCCGCCTTTCTTACATTTTCCGTTTCAAACGGTTGGATTATATGATATATGAAAAGGACAGCCGAAGCTGTCCTTTCTCATCAGTCGTCGACGTCCAGCGCCTCTAAGCCTTTCTTTGCGATTGGCTTTGCGTCGCCGTGCTTGACAAACAACATTGTGAAGAATGCAAGTCCCGCTGCGATCGTTGCGTACGGGAAGAGTGACGTGAACCCGAGCCGGTCCATAAACATACCGGACAGGAACGGCGTGATCGCCTGCGCCGCCATGCTCGCCGCGTAATAGTAGCCGGTGTACTTGCCGACGTTGCCGCCGCGGGAAAGCTCCACGACCATCGGGAAGGAGTTGACGTTGATCGTTGCCCAGCCGATGCCCGCAAGCGCGAACATGACGTTCATCAGCATGGTCGGCGTGGTCGCGCGCATGAAGGACGCGCCGAGGAACGTGCCGGTGAGGATCACGACGCCGATCAGGATCGCTTTCTTTCTGCCGATCTTCGAGGAGAGCAGACCGATCGGCAGATACGAGATGATCGCCGCCGCCTGCGCGATGATCAGCGTGAGGTTATAGTCCTTGTCGAGCACGCGGCCCGCGTAGATCGAATACTTCGAGGTGACCGCGTTATAGCCCATGTACCAGAGCACGACCGACGCGAGGATCAGGATCAGGGAGATCTTTTCGCCCTTCGAGAGCTTCTTCGAACCGGACGCCGCCGTTTCGTCGTCCACGTCGTCGATGCCGAGCTCGCGGCTCTTCTGCTCCATCTCGCCCGCCCACTCCGGCTCCTTGACCGTCACCATGAAGACGACGAGAGCGATCAGCATGATGATAATGATCGCGCCGAAGAAGCCGATGTAGCTCATGAACGTGTTCTTGATCGCGCCCGTGTTGAAGAAGAATCCGAGACCGAGCACCAGCGCGCACACGCCGCCCGCGCTGCCCATCAGGTTGATGATGGCGTTTGCCTTCGAACGCAGCGGCTTGATCGTGACGTCCGGCATCAGCGCGACCGCGGGCGAACGGAAGATCGACATGCCGATCAGCACGATGAGCAGCACCGCGATGAACGCGATCAGCACGCCCGGGTTCGCGATCGTGATGTTCCACACGTACGCCTGACGCGCGGGCACGACGTAATCAATATAGTCGGGGTTGGTCTTGAACTTGACGTTGCCGAACTCGTCCTGAATGTTGATCTGCGCAAACTCCGCAAGGAATTCGTCTTCGGTCGGATACTTCTCGTTCAGCTTGAAGCTCTTGCCGTCCGGCGTCTGCGGATCGCGTCCGCCCTTCAGGATGTTTTTGACGAACCAGTTTTCGGATTTGCCTTCGCCCTGGTGCGCATAGATCTCGCGGTAGGCTCTCTCCGCCTCCGGGTTTGCCGCAAGGCGGGCAGGTACGACGTAGCTGCGGTATTCCGCATTGTCGAGATAGACGCGTTCGCCGTTCTCATAATGCTTGACGCGTCCGTCCTCGCCCGTTTCCACGATCTTTGCGGGGATCTTGACGAACTCGTCCTTCGTGTACCGGTCCTTCAGCGTGAAGGTCGTGCCGTCGTCCGCTTTCAGTTCCTTGTCGCCGACGGTGTCATAGACCTGCTCAAGCGTCATCGTGTTGATCTCGGTGACGTTCCTGATGTTCTTGTCGAGCTGCATATAGTCGACCGCGGCGAGCGCAAAGAACGCGACGACCGCGATGATCGTGCCGACCAGAACATAGGGCTTGCGGCGACCCATTTTGTTTTTGCATTTGTCGGAAAGTCCGCCGAACAGCGGGAGAAGGAACAGCGCCAGGATGTTGTCGAGCGCCATGATGATGCCGGACAGCGTCTGCGTCATGCCGAATTTATCGGTCAGGATCTTCGGAATGATCGTGTCGTACGCCTGCCAGAAGGTACAGATGAGGAAGAATGCGAACCCGACGAGGATCGTGCGCTTATAGTTCAGTTTCATAATTGCCCCCGATCGACCGAAAGTCATATTTTTACCTTTTCATTATAGCCGAAATGCGTTATAATCTCAATAGGCTATTTTCTTATATTTTGTATATTATGAAAAGGAGAATGAAAATGGGCTTTTTGATCGCCGGGATTGTGATCCTTGTACTGTTTGCTTTGTATCTCATACTGGTGCTTCCCGCAAGGGCGGACCGTGTGAAGTTCGCGCCGTTTCAGGGTTTGATGGCGGCGCACCGCGGCCTGTATGAAAAGGATCAGAGCATCCCGGAAAACTCTTTGGAGGCGTTTCGCCGCGCGGCGGAAAACGGCTACGGCGTCGAGCTCGACGTGCAGTTATCGAAGGACGGCGCGGTCGTTGTTTTTCACGACGATACCGTGGACCGCATGACGACGGAAAAGGGCAGGGTTGACAGCTTTACGCTTGCGGAGCTGCAGGCAATGCCGCTGAAGGGAACGGCGCATCGGATGCCGCTCTTTACCGACGTGATGGCGGTGCTCGACGGAAAGTCCCCGACGATCGTGGAGCTTAAATCCACGCCGAACTACGATGAACTCTGCAAAAAGACGCTTGCGATCCTGCGCACGCTGAAAGGTCCCTACTGCGTCGAAAGCTTCGATCCGCGTATCGTTCGCTGGTTCTATAAAAACGCGCCGGACCTTGTGCGCGGGCAGCTCACCGAGGCGTACTCCTACTGGCGCAAGGCGGGGCATCTTCCCGTCTGGCGCTGCTTTATGATGCACACGCTCTGCATCAACTTTCTGACGCATCCGCAGTTTATCGCGTTCGGCAGAGGACACAGACCGCTGTGCATGCTGCTCGGCAGAAAGCTCGGCGCAAAGACCGTGTTCTGGACCGAGCGTCCCGATTCCGATCATAGTCTTCTCACAAAGCGTTACGACTGCCGCATCTTCGAGCACTACCGCCCGGAAACGCATTACAAAGCGTAATGCTATCATGCGCGTGCAGGGGGCGTCCTCCCGGACGCCCCGCATGACCGCAAGGTCAATCCACGGCACAGCCAATTCACAATGCGAAAAGATCCTTCGTCGCCGTCCCGGCTTCTCAGGATGACACAGCGGGGGACGCGGCATAACGAATTCCGATGCTGCGGGCGGATGCGATCCGCCCCTGCGGCATGTGCATTTATGATAGAAATCCCCCGACCGGACGTTCTTCGTCCTGTTCTTTTCAGGCGATTTGGGGTATGATCTCCTTCAAAAGGAGGATTCAGAATGGATTTACAGAAGATCGGCGCGTGTCTCAAGGAGCTTCGAAAGGAAAAAGCGCTCACGCAGGAGCAGCTTGCGGAGCGTTTTAACGTTTCCGTAAAGACGGTCTCCCGCTGGGAAAACGGCGTCCATATGCCCGATCTGAGCCTTCTTCTGGAGCTTACGGATTTCTACGAGGTCGATCTCCGTGCGCTTTTGCAGGGCGAACGTGAGAACAGCCGAATGACAGCGGACACGAAGGAAACCGTACAACAGGCGGCAAGCTACAGCAAAGCGCAGTACAAAGCATCTCTGCAGTTCAATCCGATCCTTGCGGCGGTGTTCTTAACAATCGGCGCAGCGCTGCTCTTTCCGACCGTTCTGCTGGTTCGCACATCCATGGGAAATCCGGATAACGCCAAATATCTCCTTTGGCATCTGTTTCCCGTCGTATTGGCGCTGCCGTTGTTCTTGCGAAGCAAGCTGTGGACAATCGTCACGCTCGGCGGACTGATCGGAGTACACGGTCTGCGTCTGATTTTGCGGATCATCGTCGGCTCGATGCAGGGAATAGAAATCGCGCATCTGTTATCGGCAATTCTTCTGCTGATCGTCGCGACAACGGCGCTGCAGCGCCGCGGAGTACGGCTGAGAAAACAGCTTTGGTTTGTTCCGGCATTGCCGTATCTGCTTCTCGGGATAGCATCGTGGATCGACACCATGATCGCCAGCTTTGATTCGTTATGCTCTGCGCCTGATCTGCTGTATTGGCTTTCTGTTACTTTTCCATATTACCTAATTCCATGTATTTCGATCCTGTACGGATTGGGTTTCCTGTTCGCCGGTCGGTGGTTCGCCGAAGAATAGCTGCAGAAGCGCAATTCACGACCGCAGCCAATTTATAATACGAAAAGATCCTTCGTCGCCGTCCCGGCTTCTCAGGATGACACAGCGGGGG
>CADAPG010000118.1:3751-13318 GCA_902789675.1 uncultured Eubacteriales bacterium | reverse complement strand
GGGCACGAGCGGCATGCTTGAAGCGATCGAGGCGCGCCCGGATTTCGCAATTTCGGACGCGGATTTTGCCGCGTTTCAAACATGGCATCTGCAGTTTGCGGAGAAGCGGGAGCTCCTCGGCAGCTCGAACCATCTTTTATACATCTGCCGCAAAAAACAGGCTGAAAGCAACGGGGAGGAAAAAGCATGATCAGGGTTTACGGAAGTCCGCTTTGCCCGGATTGCCGGGAATGCAAAGAGAATTTCGATCGGCACGGGATCGCGTACGAGGAGATCGACATCACGGCGGGCATGAGACAGCTCAAAGCGTTTCTGAAGCTTCGCGATACGCTTGACGTGTTCGATCCGTGCCGCGCAAACGGCAGCGTCGGCATTCCGGCGATCGTAAAGGAGGACGGCGGCGTCACGCTCGACTGGGAAGGCTTTTTGGCGGAGCGCAATCTTCCTGTCGTGTACCGGGAGGAACGTCCCGCCTGCCGCATCGACGGCAGCGGATGCTGAAAACGGAATCGCAGGGAAAGGAAGAACAGAATGATCGTATTGAATGTAACGTACAAGACGAAACCCGGCATGCGGGAGGAATTTCTGGAAGCGATCCTTCGGGAAGGGATCGACGAAGCAAGCCGCGCGGAAGCCGGCAATCTCAAATATGACTATTATCTGCCGTTTGACGGCGGCGACGAGCTGCTGCTGGTCGAAAAATGGAGGGACGCCGAGGCGCTCGCCGCGCACGCGAAGACGCCGCATTTCCTCCGGCTCGGCGCGCTGAAAACGGCGTATGTGACCGAAACGGTCATCGAAAAATATGTGCCTCTCGGATAACGCCATGCATACGTCGGAAGAACTGCATCTCACGCTCAGGGATACGGAATGGCAGGACACGGGGACCGATCACGACCGGCTGATCGTCCGCGCCGTGGTCGTCGATCGCGAGGGCTTCTGCTATTTTGTACGGGTCCGACGGGACGATCAGTTCGGACGCGCGATGCTGATCGAAACGTCCGGCGGCGGCGTCGAGCCCGGCGAGGATCTTGAAACGGCGATCCGGCGCGAGCTCAAAGAGGAGCTCGGCGCGGAGGTCGAGATCCTTCGGAAGATCGGCGTCGTCAGTGATCATTACAACCTGATCCGCCGTCACAACATCAACCATTATTTTCTGTGCAGGGTCCTGTCTTTCGGCAAAACGCACATGACCGAGGACGAGATCGAGCAGTTTCATCTGTCGACGCTCAGGCTGACGTTCGACGAAGCGCTTGCGGAATACCGCCGCTGCCGCGATTCGAAGCTCGGACGGCTGCTCTTTAACCGCGAAGTGCCGATCGTCGAACGCGCGCAGAAGATCCTTTCGGAGGAGATCGGAGGCTGAAATGAAACGGGAACGCGGGATCGCAAGATGCGGGCTCGCCTGCTGCCTGTGCTCGGAAAACGAGCGCTGCAGCGGCTGCAATGCGGGCGACTGCCCGGATAAGGATTGGTGCGAAAACCGTCGCTGCTCCATGGAAAGCGGGTACGCGCACTGCTTCGAATGCCCGCGGGACTGCCGCAAAGGGCTGCTCGGAAAGAGCAAGCCCTACGGATTTACGCTGTTTGCGAAGCGGTACGGCGAGGAAACGCTGCTGGACTGCCTCGAACGGAACGAGCGGAACGGCACCGTTTACCACCGCGAAGGGATCACGGGAGATTACGACGGGTTCGACGATCCGGAGGCGCTGATCGCCTTTATCCTGACCGGCAAACAATAATGTCAAAGAGAAAAGGGGCCGGCAGCAGCCCCTTTTACGATCGATCCCGGATCAGTTCCTGCTGACGTCCATCATAACCGCGGTCAGGGCGGCGTTCTTGTACGGAACGTCGCGGACCGTGCCGAGATAATCCTTGCCGAACATGTCGAAGAAATCGCCGCCGATACTGATCTCCGGAAGGCGGCCCTTGATCTTGCCGCCCTCCAGAAGATACGCCATTTGCACCGGCGTCGCGAAGTGTCCTTCGGGCGTCATATCGCCGCCGGACGCGATGACCATCAGGATCGCCTTGCCGGGCACAAGCTCTTTGAGCGTCTTTGCGGTCGGCTCGATGTACAGTCCGTGGAAGCCGATCCCCGGGACGCCGTCGTACGGCGCGTCCGCGTTTTCGGAATGCGGGAGCCCGTACTCCGCCGCGGTTTTCTTTGTGGTCACAACCGCTTTCAGCACGCCGTTTTCGATCAGCGTCGGACGGTAATGTTCCGCAACGCAGCCCTCGGCGTCAAAGAAGCAGGCGCCGTCCGCCGTCTTCGGGTTCATGTTGTCGCGCATGGTCAGCTGATCGGAAAACACCTTTTCGTTGAGCTTGCCGCTTAACAGCGACGCGCCCGCCGCGTACAGATCGCCGACGAAGTGCTGTAAGGATGCGCCGTACAGCTCCTCCGCGCCGCCGACGACGGGATAGCGGCCCGGTTCGAGATCCGCGGGCGTGAAGAACGCGTCGTACTGCTCTTTGAAATACGCAAGGACCGCGTCCGCATCGAAGTGTTTGCCGGACCAGACGAAGAATGTGTCGAACAGGTTGCCGGAGCCGCGGTTCTGCGCGATCAGCGCGATCTCGAAGCTCCTGCCCTCGCTGACAAGATGACGACCCCTGGAATTGCGGTATTCCTTGCGGTTGTGCGCAAGCGTGATCTTGTGCGAGAATGCGAACTTCGGACACAGCGCGCCGAGGCGGTCGAGGAAGTCCTGCATCGTCGGAACAAGCGCCGGGATCGGAAGGATCTCTTCGTCGTCGCGTTCCTCGATTTCCAGAGCGCCGTCCAATTGACAGGGATACGGAATGCCGAAGGAAAGCGCTTCCTTCGCCTGTTCGGTCAGCTTTTCCTCGTCCGGTTCGCCTAAGGCTCCCGCGACGCCGATGCAGCCGTTTTCATAGACGCGGACGGTGCCGGTCGTCTTCTCGATCTCGCGGAAGCTGTCGATTTTGCCCGCGGTGACGTTCAGCGTGACGCTGTGCTGAGTTTCTTTGATGAATTCTTTTTCCATGGTTTTTACCTCACTGTACGTTCATGGTCGAGACGCGCACGTAAGGACCGCCGAAGCCGACCGGAAGTCCCATCTGTTCCATCTTGCCGCAGCCGCCCGTGACGAACGACAGCAGTTCGACGTCCTTCGTAAGTCCGTCGATGAGCCCGAGCGTTTCAAACACGGAGCCCGTGATGACGCTGATCTGCACCGGCTTGCCGAGCTTGCCGTTTTTGATCTCGTAGGCAACGCTCGGCGCGATGGTGAATGTGCTCATGCCGCTGCCGTGATTGATCGTCTTGATGAAATAGCCCTTTTCGATCGGCGCGATCAGCTCGTCGAACGTAAGATCGCCGCCCTCGATGTACGTGGTCGTCATGCGGACGATCGGCTCGAAACTGCAGTTGATCGCGCGGGCGTTTCCGGTCAGCCCTTCGTCGAGCGCCGCCGCGCTCATTGCATTGTGCAGTCTGCCCGCGAGCACGCCGTTTTTGATCAGGTAGTTCTTTTTCGCCTTGGTGCCCTCGTCGTCGTACGGGACGTAGCCGCTGCCGACGAGATCGCCGCGTTCCGCAATCGACAGGATCGGAGAACCGACCGTCTTGCCGAGCTGCCATTCGTTCCGCATGGATTCGTCGGAAAGCATGAAGTCCGATTCGGACTTGTGTCCGAAGGATTCGTGCGCGAACACGCCCGCCGCTTCCGGCGACAGCACGACCGGGTACTTGCCCGGCTCGACCGGCACGGAGCTGCGCAGGAAGTTCGCCTGTTCCCTGACCGCCGCACGCAGCGTCTCCCCGATGTCTTTGAGCTCGTCGAAGCGCGTTCCGCCCTTCTGCCAGTGTCCGGAGAATTTCTTTTCGCCCTCCGCCATGCTGAAGGAGAACGCCAGTCCGCAGGTCTGATAATCGAATTCGATGTCCGCGCCGAGACTTGACAGGAAGCGGAATTTGCTGTTCCGGTCAAGGTAGGAGCCCTCCGGCAGCGTGATGCAGGAGTCCTCCGAAAGGATCGGCAGATAGCTTAAAAGCAGCGCCTGCTTTTCCTTGAGCGAAACGTCGCGGACCGAGCAATCCGCGTAGTACCAGAGCTTACCGTCGTACACGCGGATAAACGCCTGCTTTTCCACGCGGTTTTTCATTTCCTCGAGCGCGCCCGCCTTGTAACTGATGACAGTGCGGCTGCGGTCCTCGATGCGCACGTCGGCATAAAAGCCGTCTCGAAATTGGATCATGTTGTTCCTCCTGTCCGTTTATGATTCTTTGATCGCTTTCCACATGGCGGAAAACGCTTCATCCTCAAAGTTTTGGATCACATCCTCGACGCTTTCCATCGCCGTCGCGCCGAGATCGTCGTATGCGCTGATTTTTTCCGGATGCTCGACGAAGCGTACGGCGTTTCCGTCGTAATTCGGCGCGGCGTCGAACGCTTCGGCGGTTCTTTTGGCAGATTCCAAAGACGCGCGCGCCGCGTCCGGTTTGCCGGTTTTATACTGCGCAAACGCCATGCAGGCAAAGCACGGGCCGTTGACCTTGTCGAGAAAGCTCGGCGTCTCCGGTCTCCGAAGCCCCGAGAGCATGCCGGTCAGCCATTGCAGGATCTCCTCTGCCGCGGAAAAATCGCCCCGGTTCATGTAGACGTTGAGATACCCCATCGCTGTGTGGACAAGCGCGGTCACATGGATGTTCAGCGCCTCCGAAAGATACGGTACCGCCTCGTCCGTCCCGCTGTCGTCGGTCAGCGTGAGTCCGATCCGATCGCAGTAATATCCGCCGACGTTGTGCTGTTTCAGAAGCTCCAGCGCTTTTTCATTCTCACCCAGCATCTGATGCGCGGTCGCGATCGCGCCGTAAATCGTCAGTTCGCCGATCTCCGGGTCCTCGTTTTGCGAAAGCAGCAGAAGCGATTTGTCGAGAAGCTCCAGCGCCCGCAGCGCATGCTCCTTTTTTCCGCTCTCGAGGCCGAACGCCCGGTACAGCGCGGCGCTTTCATGCACGATCTCAAAGCTGTTCGGGTACTTTTTCAGCGCCTTCTCCGCTTCATTGAGTCCCGCGGGATCCTTGTCGTGACGGTATTGCTTCAGCCGCGCCACCGTTTCCTTCAACCGGTTGTCCTTCATCCGATAGCCCAGAAGAACGTCCACGGAGGTGTCGAAAAAGTCCGCCATCTCCATGATGAGACCGATGTCCGGGATCGAAAGCCCCGAACCTCGGCAAGCTGCTCCTGCGTCAGCTTCCGTCCCTTGCGGAACGTGCGGATGTTCTCCGAAAGCTTCATATCCATGCGGCGTTCTCCTTCTTTTCGATGATCCCATTATACCGAAAACAAAGAGCGGTGTAAACACACTGCTCATACCAATCTGATTTAATTTTCTATACTGACAGTATTATTTCTTTGTCGGAAAACGCCGGATGCCGGATCCGGTTTTCTTTTTTGGGAAACTATGCTATACTGTATGATTGAAGGCAGGTGGATGCAGATGAAACGAACGCCGATCGACGAACGGAAGCTTCCGGACTATACGCGCGGCGAGGAGATCATGAACATGGTCAGCCACATCGTCGGCGGCGCGATCGGGATCGCGGTGCTCGTATTCGGCATCCTGTTCTCCGCGAAAAGACACAACGCGTGGGGCGTCGTGAGCGTTTCCGTGTACGGCGCGGCGATGATCTGGCTCTATACGATGAGCAGCATCTATCACGGTCTTCGTCCCGGTCGCGGAAAGAAGGTCATGCAGGTGCTGGACCATTGCACGATCTACGCGCTGATCGCGGGAACGTATACGCCGATCCTGCTTGCGGGCATCCGTCCGCTGTATCCGGTCCTCGCGTGGGTCTGCTTCGGGCTCGAATGGGGACTGCTGGCTCTCACCGTAACGCTGACGGCGATCGACCTCAAGAAATACAACGTGCTGTCGATGGTCTGCTATATCTTTATGGGCTGGCTGATCATCTTTGCCGTGCCGCAGACGGTCGAAGCGATGACGCTGCCCGGGTTTTACTGGCTGCTTGCGGGCGGCGTCGCCTATACGGTCGGCGCGATTCTGTACGGGATCGGCAGCAAAAAGCACTGGTTCCATTCGATCTTTCATCTGTTCGTGCTGCTTGGCAGCATTCTGCAGGCGGCGGCGATCCTGTTCTACGTGCTGCGCTGAAACGCCGGCGCAAATCAGACAAAAACCGTGTCCGGAGGTGCAGCATGATCGACCTTGACCATCTTGAACGATACCGGGAGAACAACCGCATCGAGGCGAAGAAAGCCGTCGGCGGACTGCCGCAGAGCATCTGGGAAACGTATTCCGCGTTTGCCAACACGCTCGGCGGACTGATCCTGCTCGGCGTGGAGGAGCGTGCGGACAAATCCCTGCATGCGATCCGGCTGCCGGATCCGGAAAAACTGGTCGAGGAATTCCGGAACGCGGTCAACGACCCCGGCAACGCCTGCGTGAATATTCTGTCCGAACAGGACGTTTTCATTGAGCCGGTCGGCGGCGAACGCATCGTCGTGATCAGCGTGCCGCGCGCAAAGCCGGGCCTGCGGCCGGTCTGGGTTTACGGGGATCCGAAAAACTGCTATCGCAGAAACGGCGATGGCGATTACAGATGCACCGCGCAGGATATGGACGCCATGGTGCGCGACGACGCCGCGATCGCGGAGAAGATGCGCGCGGATGCGGAACAGGGGCGTCCGGAGGGACGCGGACAGATCCGGAAGACCGTTGCGTATCTGACCGAACACCCGATCGCCAAAGCGGCGGAGATCGCGGATGCGACGGGACTCGAACTGTGGCGCGTCCGCGCCGTCCTTCACCGGCTGATCGGCGTCGTCGCGCAGGGCAGAACGCGCGGCAGAACGTACCGGCTGAAATACTGAGGAACACAACGGGTTTGTGACGGAGGTGCCGAATGACATTGTATGACAGGCTGAACGAGGTCAGAGACGAAGCGTACCGGGAATTGCTGATCAGGCTTGTTCCGAACGTCCCGCCGGAAACGGTTGTCGGCGTGCGGACGCCGGAGATGCGAAGGATCGCAAAAGACGTTTTTACGAGCGCGGACCGGGACGCGTTTCTCAATGATCTGCCGCACAAATATTACGAGGAAAATCTGATCCATTTCTTTGTGCTTTCGATAATCAGGGATTTCGACGAATGCGTGCGCAAATGGATCGCATCGGAGCACGTCTATACCGCGCGGTTCGGGATCCGCATGCTGATGAACGAGTTTTTGGATGCGGATTTCAAGGAGGAATACCTTTCGCTCGTCGCCGCAAAGCAGGGTGAAGATTACTATCTCAGGATGATGGTCGCGTGGTACTTTGCGACGGCGCTCGCGAAGCGGTACGACGAAACCGTTCCGTACCTGGAAGCCCGACGGCTGGACGAATGGACGCACAGAAAGACGATCCAGAAGGCGATCGAGAGCTTTCGGGTCACGGACGTGCACAAGGAGTATTTAAGGAGCCTGCGGGATCGGGCTTGAGACGGGGTGCAGTATGAAGCTTTTGGAACCGACGATCGAATATGCGCGGCAGATCGCGGCATATCGGAAGGAATTTCTCGACTGCGGGGATTCCATGGACGGCACGGGCGGACTTCGCCGCTTTGAAGATCCGGCGGAGTGGGTCGCGCACTGCGCAGCGTGCAGGGACGAAGCGACGGTGCCCGAAGGACTGGTGCCCGCAACGCAGTTTCTGTATGTGCGGGAGGAGGACCGAAAGATCGTCGGCATGCTCGATATCCGGCATCGCTTCAACGATTATCTGGAGAAGTACGGCGGGCATATCGGCTATTCCGTTGCGCCGAGCGAGCGGCGCAGAGGGTATGCGTCCGGGATGCTGAAAGAGGCGCTTTTGAAGTGCCGGGCGCTCGGGCTCGATCGCGTGCTGATCACATGCGCCGAAGGGAACGAGGGCAGCCGTAAAACGATCCTCAAAAACGGCGGCGTCTATGAATCCACGGTTTACGAGCCGGACGAAAAGGAAATGCTGGAGCGGTATTGGATCGATCTCGGCGATCGGAACGGAGGGAAGTGACGCCATGGAGTATTTGCATTTCGGAAACGCATCCGGCGAACCGCTTGTCATTCTGCCGGGGCTGTCGCTGAAAAGCGTGATGAACCTGAAGGACCTGATCGTTTCGGCGTACGCGCCGCTCGCGAAGAACTACGATCTGTATCTGTTCGATCACATCGAAGAGGAGCCGGAGGGATACGGCATTGCGGATATGGCGAAGGACACGCTGAACGCCTTCGACCGGCTCGGTCTCGATCGGATCCATCTGATGGGCGTTTCCATGGGCGGCATGGTCGCGCAGACGATCGCGCTTCTTGCGCCGGAGCGAATGCTTTCGCTGATCCTGTGCTCCACGGCGATGAATACGGTCCATGGCGATCCCGCCGTCTTTGCGGAATGGCAAACGCTTGCCGAACAGCGGAATACGGAAGCGCTTGCCGCGGCGTTCGGAAAAAGCGTTTATACGCCGTCGTTCTTTGAAGCCTTCAAAGCCCCGATCCTTGCCTCCTGCAGCGGCGCGACCGAGCGGGATTTCCGCAATTTTCTGATTTCGCTTTCCGCCGCCCGGGCGTTCGACGTCTCGGATGAGATCCGGAAGATCGCCTGTCCGGTCTATGTGCTCGGCGCCGGGGAGGATCGCGTTCTGGGCACGCAGGCAGCTTACGATCTGATCGAAGCGCTGCGCTGCGCATATGATATCTACGACGGATACGGACACGGCGTCTACGATGAAGCGCCGGATTATCTCGACCACATCGCCGCGTTTCTCAAGGGGGAGAAGACATTCCGGCTTGCCATGAAGCATATTTACGGCGACGGCGTTCCGGAGGACAACGATCTGGCTTTTACGCTGCTTACGGAGGCGCGTGCGCTGGGGCATATGGAAGCGACTTATAATCTGGGCGTCTGCTGTCATTACGGTTACGGCACGGACGTCGATCTTTCAAAAGCCTTTGCGCTGTATCTGGAATCCGCCGAAGCCGGTTACGGCAAGGGCATGGAGCTCGTCGGGCGCTTTTATAATCGCGGAATCTTTGTAAAACGCGATCGCACGCAGGCAGAACGATGGCTTAAAAACGCGATGGAAAGCGGCGATCCCGATGCGGTCGAGGAAGCGAAAAAGGAATGGTCCGTTTCGCAATGATCGGAAAAAAAGAACGGCGCCCGGCGAAACTGCCGGGCGCGTTTTGATCCTGTTCGGGAAGCGCTTGCTTAACCGTTCCGGTATTCCTGCAGGGAAATCGGCGCGAAAGAGAACGGAACGCCGTATGCGTCGTCAAGATCGATGAACACCCGCCTTGCGGCAGGCTGCGTGTTCGACCGACCCTTTTCGTTCTGCGCTTGCCGCTTCGTCTGTGCCGCGGGGCGCGGTTTGTCTTCTGTTTCGTCTCGTTTGTTCATTCTCGATCTCCCCAAAAGCAAGCTTTAGTCAATACCCGGTATAGTCGAACGTAAAGTACGACCACTCGCCGTAATCGCCGACCTCGATCGGGCAGACGACGGTATGGGTCTTGCGGTCCAGCGATTCAAAGAACAGATCCCACAGCGGCGAGAACGTCTCGTC
>CADAPG010000118.1:0-3685 GCA_902789675.1 uncultured Eubacteriales bacterium | reverse complement strand
AAAATAGCGCAGCGCGCCGCCGGTGCCGAGCACGTAGGTCGGATCGATGTGGTATTCCTTCCCGTTGATGCGCACGTAGCTCCACTGATGTCCGGCGTGATCGTAGGACCGCTCGCCGCTCATGGTCGTCGCCTGCACGCCCGCCTGCAGGAGCAGATAGGAATACGCGCTCGAGATCTCGTGGCAGATGCCGATCCCGGTCTCAAAAAAGCGGTAGCACGAGGTATAGTCCACGTACTCGTCGCTCATCTTCGCGTATGTATCCCAGTCGTAGGTATAATGATCGGAAAAGTAAATGTACAGCGAAAGACACTTCTCGAAATCCGAGTAATCGTCCTCAAAGACCACGTTCAGCATGTCCTCGATCTGCGTTCCGAATTCCTCGATCCGCGCCTTGGCTTTCTCGGGCGGCACGAGATACGTAAAGCTCGCTACGCCGTCCTTGACGGAGTGCTCCCGATCCCAGGCGTAATCGATGAGCTCCTTCAGGATCGGCAGACAGTGCTCCGGGAATTGCCCCATCATCCAGTCGTAGGTGTATTGATCCTTGCAGGCAAAGGTGTCCTCGCCTGCCAGCACCGCGTCGACGAGGTTGAACCACGCTTCGCACATATCGGGTCCGAAGACCTCCTCCATAAAGACGGAGCAGACCTTGGGCTTGAACGTATAGTGACCTTTCGGCGCCTCGGGAAGCTCCTCTGCATCGATCTGGCCCGTGGGAGAAGGCAGGCTCTCGACCCGTTCAAACCCCGTGACGACCGTTCCCGGCGCGAGATATTCCCAGGTGCTTTCGTCCACGCGCAGCGCGTATCGGTCGTCGTCCCGACAGAACGTGACCGTCATCGGATTGCCCTCGGGATCGAGGGAACGGAAGACGACGCCGTCCTCGGACGCGGAGACCGTGCCGCCGTCCAGTCCGATCAGACGGTACAGCACGACCTGCATGATGTACGAGTCTTCGATCTCCTCGATCACGACGAAATCGGTATTCTCGTTTGCGTAGACGCCGACGAAGTCGTCGATGTCGACCGGACCGCGCGCTTCGGCAGTCGGCGCGGCCGTATCGGCGGGCTCCGTTCCGGCGGTCTGTGCCGGAAGAACGGTCTCTTCCGTGATCTCCGTTTGGATCGGTTCCGCCTCTTGCTGCGGTTTGCCCGTGCAGGCGGCAAACAGCAGCGCCGCCGCGCACAGGAATATCAATATCTGTTTCATGTTCGTTTTCATATCGGCATTGTAGCACGGAAATGCGTCTAAATCTGCACTTTTTTGTTACAAGTTTTCGATTACGACCGTTTTTCTGCGGCTGAAAAGAGGGGATCCGTGACCGGATCCCCCGCTTTTGCCGCTTTATAGGTTCTTGTAAAGCTCGTAGCAGTCGTGTCCTTTCGGGACGTCCCTGAGCTCGCCGCGGAGCTGATAGCCGTTCTTTTTGAAAAAGTCGACGTTCCAGTCGCCTGCGCTGGTCAGGATCATCGACGCGCCGTTTTCCTTTGCGAATGCTTCCGCTTCCCGCAAAAGAGCCGTGCCGAGCCCCGTTCGCCGCAGCGGTTCTTCCACAAACAACCCTTCGACATAGCCCAAAGCGCCTTTGTCGACATCTGCGATCACGCCCGCGATAAGCCTGCCGTCTTTGTCGACAAGCTTCTTGTAAAAATCGACGCTCTCGTATTCCGGCTCGTAGGCTTCGCTGTACGTATGAATGCCGTTTACGATCACTTTCGCGTCGCTGTCGCTGCCGAGCGAGAGCCGGAAGCGCGTGCCGCTGTTGTCGGTCGGCACGTAGTCCGGCGTGTCCCGGTCAAGATACTTGACCATGGAATAGCTGATGTAGCCGTTCGCCTTTTTCAGCGTCGTAAACACCGTGTAGCCGTGTTTTTCATAGAACGGCCTTGCCATGAAGCTTGCGGTGCCGAGCGTCACGACCCGGCAGCCCTTTTCCCTTGCGATCCGCTCGATCTCGCGGATGATCATGGAGCCAATCCCGTGATGGCGATAGCGTTCATCCACCCAAAGAGTGTCCAGATACATCCTGCGCCAGCGGTATTCGTATGCCTCGATGACGCATCCGCCGATGATCTTGCCGTTTTCGTCCTCGACCTTGAGGACGAATTCTTCTGTATCCGCGTCTGTTTCGTGCGGCACAATCGCGACGATCCCTTCGCCGATATGTGCGGTGTCTTCTTCTGTCAGATCCAAAAGTCTGTATTCCGTTTTCCGATCCATACTGGTTTCCCCCTTTAGTTTGATTTCGTGATATTCCGTTGCCGACGTTTTTCAGAGAGGCTTTTCCATGCAGTACATGGTATGCCCTTGCGGAAAATCCTCCAGTACGCTTGTGACTTTCTCGTAACCGTTTTTTCTGAAAAACGATACGTTCCAGTCGAACGGCTCAACCATCATTCGATCGGCGCCGTTTTTCTTTGCCTCCTGCTCGAACGCGCGGAGAAGATCGGAACCGATCCCTTTCCCGCGATACGGTTCATCCACCCAGATCGCCTCTAAATCCATGTAGTTCCAGCCGTCAAGACCGCCTGTGATCCCGGCAATGATCCTGCCGTCTTCGTTCGTGACCTTTCTGCCGATCGGAATATATGCATGCTCACGCGGCGCGACGGCTTCGTCGAACTGCCGAAACCTGGCTGAAAGCGTTTTTGCGGTTTCTTCGTCGCCGCGCTTGATCTCGTATGCACACGGCTTGTGCGGAATGTAGCCCCTGATTTCGCGGTCAAGCCGTTTCGCAAAAAAGTAATGCGTATGTCCTTTCGGCCAGTCCGGCGTGGCTTCGATCAGCGTATAGCCGTGTTTTTCATAGAGCGGCTTTGCCTGCCAGTCAAAGGTGCCGAGCATCATCAGATAGCAGCCGCGCGCCCTTGCTTCCCGCTCTGTCTCCTGAATCAACGCAGAGGCGATCCCCTGTCTGCGGTACGGCTCGTCCACCCACAGGCGGGAAAGCGATGCGGTTTCCCATTCGTCCGTCTCCAGTGTACACCCGCCGATAACGTTTCCTTCCCCGTCGGTGATCTTATAATGTATTTCTTCCTCCTCCGCATCCGGTGCGGGCGGCGCAATCGCGCGGAAGACCTTTTCCGCCTGTTCTTCGATGAATTTCGCCTCGTTTTCCGTGCAAGGCGTCATTTCAAACATCATATCGGTTTCCTCTTTTCCGGGCGGCAGGGTGTGCGCCCCGCCGCCCCGTTGTCGTGCGCTTACAGCTTTTTGCAGGTGATATCGTCCATGATAAGACAGCCGTCGCCGAATTTCACTTTCAGGAAGCCGCCTTTTCTGCCGAACTCGTTTTCGCCGAGCGGATAGAGACGGAACGAAAAATCTCCCTGCTCGTAGTAGTCATCGTCGTCAATGATCGCTTTCGCCCACAGTTCTCCGTCCTTTTCAAACACCTCGTCGATCACGAACCCCTCGTCCTTCGGATGCTCGTATTTGCCGCAGAAGCTCCCCCACTTCGACTTGTCGGGGTCCTTGATCATCAGATCCTCAATGCAGACGACGGGCTCGGGCTCCTCACCCCTTACGACCGCCTCCATGCCCTCCCAGAAGCTCTCGAACACTCTGGCGTCTTCCACATCGCGGCAGTTCATAATGACGAGCACTTTGTCCGCGTCAACGAAACGCTCGAACCACGTTTCGAGCCCGGGCATACCGCCCGAGTGGCGAACGATAAGCCCTG
>CADAPG010000117.1 GCA_902789675.1 uncultured Eubacteriales bacterium | reverse complement strand
TCTTTTTCATAAAGTCCTCGAACTTCATACCGGAGACCTTTTCCACCGCGTTGGCAAGCAGCATGTAGCCGACGTCGGAATACTCGTACGTTTCGCCCGGCGCGCAGGCGGCGTCCTCGCTGGTCTTGCGGATCAGGTCGATGATCTCGCAATTTTCCGGGATCCTGTTTTCTTCGTCAAGCACCGGACCGACCAGTTCTTCCACGTCAAAATCGGGCATACCGCTCGTGTGCGTCAGAAGATGCCGGATCGTAACGCCCTCGTACGGGTAGTCCGGGAAATACTTCGTGTATGCGTCGTCGAGCCCCAGCTTGCCTTCGCGAACCAGCAGCATGACCGCCGTTGCCGTGAACATCTTGGTGACGGACGCCATTTCAAAGATGCTGTCCTCCCGCATGGGCAGGGTGTTTTCTGCATCGACCCAGCCGAAGGTGCCCGAGCTTACGATCTTGCCGTTTTCGGCATACAGCCACGCGCCGTTGAAGCCGCCCTTTTCGTATGCCGCGCGGGCAAGGTTTTCCATTGTTGTTTTCAGATCCATACTGTTTTCCTCCGCATTCTTCAATCTGTCTTATGTGTCTTGCAGCTTTCTGCAGGTGATCCCATCGATTGTGAGGCAGTTTTCGCCGAAATCGATGATCACGCAGCCGCCCGCCCTGCCGAAGCGGTTTTCTCCGAGCGGGAGCAGCTTGAACGTAAAGTCCTCCCCCAGATAGTTGACCGCCGTTCCGTACAGATCGTCGTTCTGCATCCGGATGTTTTTGAGCGGAAACGCCTTGCACAGCGGTTCATAGTCGCCGCAGAACGCCGGCCATTTGCTCTTGTCGGGATCTTTGATCATGAGATTCTGCGTCTCGTTTACCCAGTAGTACGCGTATTCGCGGTCGAACCGGTATCCGAGCTTCTCCGCAAGATGCACCGAAATCAGGTTTGCCGCGTCCCAGCGCGGTTCCAGTCCGTCGTCCAGGCAGGACAGGATCAGCTTTGCGCCGACTGCGGTCGCAAGCCCCTTGCGCCGCTCCGCTTTGTCGGTGTCGATCTCGACATCAATGCCATCGCAATAGCAATATGCGCTGGAAGCGCCGGCAACGATCCCGCCGTCCTTCAGCACGACGAACCCGCGCCCCTTTATGAGAAACTCCTCCTTCGTGTCGAAGTCGCCGGTCAGATCCTGCAAATCCTCATCGTCGAGTTTCCCGATCAAATCGTAGATCTCGCTGTCGATGCGCCGGGTCTCGTACCCTTTAGGCAGCGCGTCGGCGAACGACCGGAGCTTCTCCCGGTCAAAATCCCTGCATCGGCGGATCGCGTAGCGGGTGACCCGTTCGGCTTCCGGGTAACACTCTCGAAAAAGCGGTTCCCACGCTTCCTCTTTGGCAAGCAGCGCGACTTCTTTCGACTGTTTGCTTTGCACAAGTTCTCTGTTCGGCTCTCCCGCAAAGTATTCTTCTTCGCCCGTAAACAGCATGGCCGAACGCGGCGCGTCCGGATCGGTCACAAAGATCCGGATAGTAAGACCGTCACGGTCTTTTAATTCGGGTAACACCCAGTCTCCGAACAGGTGTTCGACCTTCCCGAGATCTTTCAGTTCATAAATCATTTCGTTCTCCTTTTGCGCCCGCGCCGCGCGGAGCGGGCGCATATCTTCCCGTGTTATTTATTCGATGCCGGTCATGTCGTAACCGTCGAGCCACGCGGTCGCGATCTCGCAGACCTCCCGAAGGCACGCCTCGTCGAACGGTGTGCGGAGGTTTGCGTGCTTCAAAAGCTCGACGAACGTGCGGCTGCCGCCCTGCGCAGTGTACGCCATATAGCGTTCCCACGCCGCCTTTTCGTCCTTTTGGATCATCGCCCAGAACTGCAGCGCAACGGTCTGCGCCAGGCAGTAGTCGATGTAGTAGAACGGAACCTCGTAGATGTGGATCTGCCGCTGCCAGCCCTCGCCGTCACTATAGAACGGGATCTCGCCGTCCAGTTTCTCCCAGGGCATATAGATGTCGAGCAGTTCTTTCCACGCCGCGTGGCGCTCCGCAGGGGTGTACTCCGGATGCTCATAAACGATGTGCTGGAAGTGGTCGACCATCGTACCGTACGGAATGAACGTCAGCGCGTCGGAAAGGTGGCTGTACCTGAACTTTCTTGCGTCTGGGCCGAAGAAGCCCTCGGCGTTCTTCCAGCCGAAGAACTCCATGCTCATCGAGTGGACCTCGCAGCCCTCCTCGCTCGGACTGTTGTACTCGCTCGGAATGCGTTTGCGGTTCATCCAGTACGCGAAGGCGTGTCCCGCCTCGTGCGTGACGACTTCGACATCGCCGGAGGTGCCGTTGAAGTTTGCGAAGATGAACGGACGCTCGTACTTTGCAAGATCGTTGCAGTAGCCGCCGCCCATCTTTCCTTCGGTGGAAAGCACGTCCATGAGCTCCTCGTCGAGCATCGTGCGGAAGAATTCGGAGGTTTCCGGCGAAAGCTCATCGTAGAACTTTCTGCCTTGCGCAAGGATATCGTCCGGCGTGCCCGCAGGCCGCGGGTTGCCGCTCCGGAACTTCAGCGATTCATCCGCAAACGACATGGGATAGGGTACGCCGATCCGATTTGCCTGCGCGCGCATGATCCGGTCCGCGATCGGCACAACGTACTTCTGCACCGCGGCGCGGAACTTTTCGACGTCCTCCTTGGTGTAGCAGTTGCGTTCCATGCGGTAATAGCCGAGCTCGATGAAGTTCTTGTAGCCGAGCTTCTTTGCCATCGAATCGCGCACCTTGATGAGATCGTCGTAGATCCGGTCGAGCTGTTCGCCGTTGTCCTTGTACCACTGTCCCTTGGCCTTCCATGCCGCGTGACGGCGCGCGTCGTCGGGATCGTCCTGGAACGGCTCCATCTGCGACAGCGTGTAGACGCCGCCCTCAAACGGGATCTGTGCCGACGCGATCAGGTTGTCGTATTCGTCGACAAGCTCGTTTTCCTTCTGCATGTCCTCGATGATCGCGGGCGAGAAGGTTTTCTTTTCGATCTCTGCGTTCACGAACATCAGATCGCCGTACTTCGCTTCAAAGTCCCTGCGGAACGGCGAAGAAAGCATTGCTTCGAGCCATTCCTGCTCGTACTCCTCAACCTCCGGTCCGAAATCGTCCCAGAACTCCTTCTCTTCGTTGTAAAATTCATCGCGCGTATCGATCGACTGACGGATGTACGCCAGCACCGCCATCGTGTCGGCTTCCTTTTCCGCTTCCTCGTATGCGAGAAAGACGGCGTCGGCTTCTTCAAAGCTCTTTGCGTTTTTGAGCCGTTCGGTCAGATCCTTGATCAACTGAATGATCGCTTCGGGATCGGGTCTCTTGTAAGGCATTTCTTTGAATTTCATAACTGATTCTCCTTTATGTTTTCTGATACTGTTTTGATTCTTGATTCATTCCTCCGCGAGGACCTTTTTCTTCGCGAATGCTTCGATCCAGATTTCTTCAAAGCCGAGGGAATCGTAAAGTCGCCGCGCCTTGTTGTTGCCGACGATGCACCAGAGCGTCGGTTCGTCCTCGTCTTTTTCGAGGATGCGATTCACCAGATACTTGACGAACGCTTTTCCGTAGCCCTTGCCCTGCTCGGAGACTTCGATCGAAACGGAATCGATCTCCGTTCCGTCCACGTCCGCATAGCCGATTACCTTGCCGTCCTTAACGAAGACGTACTGATCTTCATCCGATTCCGCCCAGCGCTTTCTGCTCGCCTCGCTCGGCTCCCCTGCAACGGAATCCGGGAAGCAGCCGGTGGAAAGACGCATTCTGTGAAACGCTTCCGCCGACAGCGTGAACGCGTCGATGTAATCCTTGTCCTCGTACGGCCGGATCGGCAGTTCGGGAAGCTCGAACGCTTCCCCGCGGTAGATCATCTCCGCGGAGGCGAAGGTTCCCCTAAAGCCGCAGGATTCGGCAAACCGCTTTGCGCTTTCGTCCGCCCACCGATAGTGGGTGTGAATTGCCGAAACCTCCTGCTCCAGAAGACGCCGTTCCCCAAGCGCCGCCGCAAGATGCCCGTACCCCTTTCCGCGATACGGCGGGAAGATATAGACGAACAGATCGCCGTCTTCGTCGTCCGGCACGATACAGGAAAGTCCGACGGCCTTTTCTCTGCAGAAAATCGTATAAAAGTCCTCGTCGTTTTCGGACAGCGCTTCGATGATCTCCGGAGCGACCTCTTCACGGTCGATTTCCGGAAGGTACTTCGACACATCTTCCTCTCTTTCGATCCTCAGATCGTTTTTCAAATTCTCCTGTTCCATAAGCTTCTCCTTTTGTTCCTTTATTTCTTTTGCCATTCTGTCGGTCAGGGGCAGCACCGCGACGTCCTCGGCGTCCTCCTCGTCGTCGCAGTCCTT
>CADAPG010000116.1 GCA_902789675.1 uncultured Eubacteriales bacterium | reverse complement strand
CCGATCACACCCGCGATGCACTGGATCCAAAGCGGATGGTCGATCGGCGACATGCCCGCGGCGATCTCCGGAAAGAAATGCCGCGCAAGCGACACGCCCGAGCTGGTTCCGAACGCCAGCGCGACCGCGATGATCAGCACCTGCACGAGGCGGTTCAATCCCGACATGGTGTCTCCGTAGATGACGTCGCGCAGGCTGTTCGTGAACAGGAATCCCGGCACCAGCAGCATGATCGCGCCGATGACCGCGATGTCCGCATTCTTGCAGATCCCGATCGCCGTCAGCACGTTTGCGAGGAACCCGAGGATGAAGCTGCAGACGAAGGACGTGAAGAACGCGTTCGCATGCAGCCTGCCCATGAACTTCAGCGACGCGCCGATCGCCGTGCAGCAGATGCCCGCGGCGAGCGCTTCCAGGATGCCGCCGCCGAAAAAGATCCCGAAGCCCGCGCCGATCAGAAACGCCGCGAGATAATAGATCGGAAGCGGATAGCGGCAGACCTTTTTTTCGGTCTCCCGCAAAAGCCGTCTCGCCTCCTGCATATCCGGCTTTTCGGCGCAGATCTTCCGGCTCAGCGCCGTGAACCGCTCGATGCCGTCGAGCATCGTTTCTCCGCTCTTCAGCCTGCGGATCTTCGTCAGGATCCGCCCGCCGTCCGTTTCGATGCTTGCCATGACGCTGCTCGGAATCACGAACGCATCGACGCGCTCGACGCCGTACGCCTCCGCGATCCGGTTGATCGTCTCCTCCACGCGGTACGTCTCCGCGCCGCACGCCTGCAGCTTGTTCGCAAGCGAAACGACGAATTCCAAAAGCTCCTCGTAAAACGCGTCGTCCTGCCCCGCTTCGGGCGAGGGCGCGGCGTTCTGCTGCGCTTCAATCGCCGCCTGCGCCGCCGCAAGCCGATCTTTTTTGCGGTAAAACGCTTTCCGTTTTTCTCCCGTAATCATGCTTTCAATCCTTTGTTTTCTGTGATACCGGACAAAGTATAACAGCGGTCCGCTGAAAATGCAAGCCGTTTTGCGAAACCTTTTTTTCGGGGCTTTTCAAACGGCGGATTCTGCGGTATACTGTCAGATATCATCAGGCAGAGGAACAAAATCATGTCATTGGAACGCGCAGCAGCTTATCTCAAGGAAAAGGGTCTTGAGGACCGCATCATCATCCCCGAACACAGCAGCGCCACAGTTGCCGAAGCAGCCGAAGCTTTGGGCTGCGAGCCCGGCATGATCGCCAAGACGCTGTCGTTTCTGCAGGGCGACCGCCCCGTGCTGATCCTTGCCGAGGGCACGGCGCGCATCGACAACGCCAAGTACAAGGCGCGGTTTCAGAAGAAGGCGAAGATGATCCCGTTCGACGCGGTGGAAGCGCTGATCGGACACTCGGTCGGCGGCGTCTGCCCGTTCGGGGTGAACGAGGGCGTGACGGTCTATCTCGACGAGAGCCTCAGACTGCACGACACCGTCTACCCCGCCGCGGGCACCGACCACAGCGCCGTGCGGCTGTCGATCGCCGATCTCGAACGCGCCTGCCCCGACGCCGAATGGATCGACGTGTGCAAAGTGTAACGCAAGAAATAAAAAAAAGGATCGCGCGAAGGGTTTGCGCGATCCTCTTTGTTTTCCGTTCCTTTATTCCGCGCCGAAGCCGTAGATCCAGTTCGATTTCTTGTAATAGATGAAATAGATCACGGAGCTTATAAACCACGTCAGCGGGTACGCCGCAAAGAGCAGAATGATTTCGTGCCGGATCGACATGGCAACCGTGATGTAGATGATGCGGATCACGCACCACACGAGCAGCATGATGAACATCGGCACGATCGCCTTGCCCGCGCCGCGGCAGATCCCCGCGACGGCGTGCGAAAACGCCAGCAGGAAGAAGAACAGCGACTCCACGCGGCACTGCGTGGATCCGATCCCGATGATCTTTTGAAGCGTCTCCGGATCCTCGTTCGAAACGAAGCTCGAGATAAAGAACCCGCCGAAGAAGAACAGCACGATCCCGACGATCTCCGCCATCGCGAGCGACGTCAGGATGCCGAACCGCGCGCCCTGCTTGGCGCGCTCGTACTGCTTCGCACCGAGGTTCTGCCCGATGAAGCTCGTCAGCGCCATTGAGAAGCTCATGATCGGCAGGAACACAAAGCCCTCGATCCGCGAATACGCGCCGCACGCCGCCATCGCTTCCTTGCCGAAGCTGTTGATGTTCGTCTGCACCAGCACGTTCGCAAAGCCGATCACGGAGTTCTGCACGCCGGTCGGCACGCCGTACTTGACGATCTCCTTAAGGCTCTGTTTGTCCATGCGCAGCTTCTTCCATTCGAGGCGATAGACCGTGTCCTTGCGCGTGAACTGAATGAGACACAGGATCGCGCTGACCGTCTGCGAAGCCACGGTCGCGATCGCCGCGCCGGCAACGCCCATCCCGAACGCACCGACGAACAGCAGGTCCAGAAGCACGTTCAGCACCGAGGAGACGATCAGGTAATAGAGCGGACGGCGGCTGTCGCCCACCGCGTTCATCACGCCCTTCAGGGAATTGTACATCACGACCGGCACGGAGCCGAGGAAATACCAGCGCAGATACAGCGTCGCGTTCGGCAGAACGACCTCCGGCACGCCCATCCAGCGCAGGATCTGCGGCGTCATGGCGACGCCGAACACGGACAGCACGATCCCGCAGATCAGTGAGAACACGGCGTTCGTATGTACCGCTTTGGAAACGCGTTCAAGATCGCCCGCGCCGAAATAGCGCGAAATGACGACGCCCGCGCCCATGGATGCGCCGACGAAAAAGCTGATCAGCAGATAGATGAGGCTGCCGGACGAGTTGACCGCCGCCAACGCGTCGCCGCCGAGGAAGTTCCCGACGATCCACGAGTCCGCCGTGTTGTACAGCTGCTGAAAGAGCTGACTCAGAAAGATCGGTCCGGCAAAGGAAACCAGCGCCTTCCACGGTTTGCCCTCCGTGAGAAGACGCGACGTCTGCGTCCGATGATGCAAAAAAGACAATCCCTTCATACTCCTACCGGTTTCTTTCCGCATAAAATGCACGGCGCAAAGCATGCGCCTCATAGGAAGCATAATACACTTTGTTTCCTTTTTCAACAGTTTTTTTGCAATATATAAAACGGTATCCGTTCTTTTCGAAAAAGCGCCGCAATCATCGGGTAAATTTGCCTTCCGTTATGGACAGCGGCGCGATCGTATGATACAATTATATAGATTGATTGCAAGCTGCATCTTATGCGGCAGCGACTCAATAATCCTGAAAGGAGATCTCCATGAAAGCACTCAAATCCACCCTGTCTGTGCTGCTTGCGCTGTGCCTCGTTCTTGCGCTGGCGCCCGCAACCGCCTCTGCGACCGAGCAGGAACCGGAACTCACACGCGGCATTCAGAACAGCATCATCATCGACACCGACGCGTCCGGCGGCTACGAGGGCGATTACGTCGTGATCTACAACCCCGCGACGTCGTCCTCCACGTCCTACTCCACCGGCACGATGACCGGGCTCATCGAGACGACCATCGAGCCGAACATCCTGCCGAATCCGTCCGGCAGCAAGGCGCAGGACGCGGAATTGCCGTTCTATAAGATCGACGTCGATTCCAAGCTGAAGAAACTGGCTGAAACGATGGAACCCGAAGCTGAGCCCGAGCCCACCAGAGCGTCCTACAGCGTCGGCGAAACCAAGACCTTCCGGATCCTCCAGCAGTATTCTCCGACCGGCAGCTCGAGCGTATCGTTTGAGTGCCTTTACGTGGGTCAGCACTGCTATATCTGGACGCCGGTCTCCTCCTCCAACAATACCTATCCTTTGGATGAGATCGATTCCACCTATGCGAAACTGGCGGCGGACGAGTTCGACTCGAAGTTCGATCTCATGCAGTCCTCCTTCGGCAACCACACCAACGGCAGCTCCGGCGACGGCAAGCTCCACATGCTGTATTACAACATCAACGACGGATGGCAGCCCGGTCAGGGCTATGTTGCCGGCTTCTTCTATCAGGTGGACATCTCCAACAACGGTCTCCCGATTCTGAACATCGACACCTACCCGGGCGTCTACTACAAGAATTCCGCCGGTACCGAATACAAGCGGATGGACGATACTTACAACACCATGGTGCACGAGTATCAGCATCTGATCAACTACTCCAACACCAGCAGCATGAGCACCTGGCTCAACGAGTGCTTCTCCGCCGCCGCGGAAGAGATCTGCTACCCCGGAAGCTCGGTCGTCGGCCGCATCCAGTCCTGGGAGGAATATTACTATTCCGACAACAACGACTGGCTGAATCCGCCGAAAGAGTTCATGTATGATTCCGCGAACAGCCTTGCGCTGTACTCGCAGGTCTCCTTCTTTGCCCAGTATCTGTTCACCCGCTTCGGCAACACGATCTATAAGCAGATCTCGAACAAGTATTCCTCAAGCGCAACGTCCGCCATCGCAAGCGCGACCGGCGTGAACTGCGCGGATCTGGTCCGCGACTTCCGCGTCGCCGTGACCGCCAACGCCGCGCAGGATCAGTACAACGGCATCTACGGCTTTAAGGTGCAGAACGGCTACGATCCCGAAAACTACAACAACGTCCAGAATCCCTATAATCTTTTGTCCCCGGTCATCTTCACCGGCAGCAGCTGCTCCATCAAAGGCGGCGGCGCGATCACGGTCAAGCCGGTCAACGGCGTCTATAACCCGCCGTCCGGCGCAAGCTCCAGCCTGAAGTATATCGGCATCAAGCTCGCTTCGCCCTATATCGTGACCGCGGTCTCCAACAATGACAGCTACGGCACGGTCTCCGTCAACAACACCACAATCACCGCATCGCCCGCGACCGGCTATTACGTAGAGAGCGCGGATGTGATCGAAGGTACCGCGACGGTTTCCGTCAGCGGCAACACGATCAGCGTCGCGCCGTCGAGCGACTGCACCGTTCGCGTCAACTTCGCGCCGAAGCCCAGCTACACCGTGAACTTCGTTGCCTCCGGCAATGCAGAAGGCAGCCAGACGGCGTACCTCAACGATGCGATCACCCTGCCCTCCTCGGTCAGCGTCAATCCGGACGGCTGGACGTTCATGGGTTGGGTCGATGCACAGCTTGCAGAGACGACCGATGCGCCCGCGTTCTACGCGCCCGGCGCAAGCTACACCGTGACCGGCAACACCACGCTGTACGCGCTGTATAATCGTGTG
>CADAPG010000115.1 GCA_902789675.1 uncultured Eubacteriales bacterium | reverse complement strand
GGTCCCAAGGGTTTGGCTGTTCGCCAATTAAAGCGGCACGCGAGCTGGGTTCAGAACGTCGTGAGACAGTTCGGTCCCTATCCATCGTGGGCGTAGGAGATTTGAGAGGCGCTGTCCCTAGTACGAGAGGACCAGGATGGACGCACCAAGGGTGAATCAGTTGTCGCGCCAGCGGCACAGCTGGGTAGCCATGTGCGGAGCGGATAAACGCTGAAGGCATCTAAGCGTGAAGCCGACCTCAAGATAAGATCTCCCATTCAGTTAATGAAGTAAGACCCCTTGAAGACGACAAGGTTGATAGGTCGCAGGTGGAAGCGCAGCAATGCGCGCAGCTGAGCGATACTAATCGGTCGAGGGCTTGATCAAAGTGAATTACGGATATGCAGTTTTCAAGTTGCTTGGAGCAACACACCTTTCCGGTGGTTAAGCTGTGCGGTTCCACCTGTTCCCATCCCGAACACAGAAGTTAAGCGCACATACACCGACAATACTTGGCTCTCAAACGAGTGTCTCTTTTTTTCGTCGCCGACAATCCGTTTATTCCAAATAGCGGTGCAGGGCGACCGGGAGGACGCCCCATACGGTGTCATCCCGGGCAGGGATGGGCATTGCCCATCCGATCCGATTAAAAACGGACGAGCAATGCTCGTCCCTACAAAGAGATCTTCAATCCCGCAATCGACGATAAAAAGCGATATGCGCCCTGCGGGCGCGTGATGTGCCTGCGGCGTGATGTTTGCGCTCCGCGCAAGTGATGTGTGATCTTCGATCACGTTCAGGTCGATTCTTCCAGAGGAGAATCTTAGGATTTCACAGGACGCCGGGGTCGGCGTCCCCTACATATCCGTTTATTCCAAATAACGGGATACAAGCAAAAAGACGCTCTTTCGAGCGCCTTTGTCGTTTGAGAAAGGAAATCAGCGTTCTTCCAGAACGCGGTTGAAGAAGTCCAGCACGTCGTCCCAGGTACGCAGAACGGCGAGGAAGAGATAGTCGCCCATGTCGTCCGCGAGCGCTTCGTCGACGGGACCCTGTTCCACGATCCGGTGCCCGTATTCGCGCAGCACGTCGTCGATGCTCATCACATAATTTCTGCCGTTGCGGCGACCCGCAAGCACGCAGTACTGCTGTTCGCCGATCGGCTTATGGCTCTCGTCAAAGACGATCATGTCCGCCCAGATCTGATAGACGTCGGTGCTGTACGCATAGTTGATCATCGTCGGCAGGATCCCGCCGCAGGGGCGCATATTGACCTCCAGACCCGCATAGTCTCCGGCTTTGCCGATCCGCTGATCGCGGTTCAGATGGAAGAATTCGAAATGCACCATGCGTTTTTTCACGCCGAACGCCTTGACAGCGGCGCGACCCATCTCGCGCAGCGGTTCCGGAAGACGATCGCGGATCATCGTCCTGCAGCTCAAGGACTGATTGACGATATCCATGATGCTGTCGATGGTGAGGTTGCCGGCTTCAAAGATCGGTTCGCCCTTGCCGTTTATGATGGCGTCGTAGGAGACGACGCGACCGTCGATGAACTCCTCCATGATATAGGAACGGTCGTCCTTTTTTGCAAAGAACGCATCGAGATCGGCTTCGCAGTCGATCCGGAACGTGCCGATCGCGCCGACGCCGTTGTCGGGCTTGACAGGAATCCCGGCGCGGTTGTAATTGTCCTTCATGCGGGATTTGAACTTGACCGGCGCAAGATCCTCGGGCAGAAATCCCGTGGTGATGTTGAAATCCTTTCTGAGCGCCGCATCGCGTTCCAGCCAGTATTCGTTGTTCGATTCGAGATAGTCGATTCTGCCGTATTTGTGGATGAAGAACGCCACGGCACGGTACACCTCGTCGTAGTTTTCGAGCGAGGAGACCTTATAGTACTCGTTCAGTGTTTCCTTCAGCTCAGGGAGAAGATAATCATAGGGGCAATCGCCGACGCCGAACACGTTGACGCCGTCGTTCCGAAGCCCGCGGCAGAACAGCCAGTGGTTTTCCGGAAAATTCGGAGAGATATAGAGAAAGTTCATGGATCGCTCCTTTCAGTCGAGAAGATAGGGGAGGAAATAGTTCGCCTGCTTGTACCACCACGGCCAGTCGTGGTTGACGTCATATCCCCAATAGTCCACCCAGATATGGATGCCGAGCCGCTGAAAGTATTGATCCACGGCGCGGGTGCTCCACGCCTCCTCCCATGCACCCTGTCCGGTGCAGACGGCTGCGCGGTGGCGGTTATACTCCGCAATGAACGGATGGTCATAGGGCAGCTCCGCCATGTAGTCCGCGGGGGAATTGAGATAAACGATCTCGTCCGAGTAATCTCCGAAGAAATAGGACGCATGATAGACGCCGCTCAGGGCAAGGCAGCGGTCGAACAGATCCGGGAACCGCAGATACAGGTTCAGCGCATGGCTTGCGCCCATCGAGCAGCCGAAGGTCATCACGCCGGGATAGCCCTCCCAGCCGTTCTTCTCGTTGGCATAGGAACGGACGAACGGAACGACTTCGCGCGTGATGTAGTCGATCCAGCGCTCGTGCTGCCGGATGCGCCAATACGGATCGCCGTCGCGGTTGCTCCAGGTTTCGGCGTCGATCGTGTCGATCGAAAAGACCAGGATCTTGCCGCCCTCGATCCAGTCGGACAGGGCGTTTGCCATGCCGAAGTTCTCAAAGTCGAAGAACCTGCCGTTCTGGCAGGGGATGAACAGAACCGGTTTGCCCGCGTGCCCGTAGACCTTCATGGGCATTTCGCGGCCGAGATTGTCGCTGTAAAAATCGAAATAGTTTGTTTCCATACCATTCTCCGCTGCATTCCGCCGGCGCATCACTCTGCATCGGCTGTATTATATATTATTATACAACACAAAGCGGAAATGCGCAATACGAAAGTGCGAAGAAACTCTTTGGGGGATGGATGCGTCTTTCTGCCGAAGATCATGACCGAAGCAGGTGGATTCTCCTCCGTAGAATCAAGGGATTATGTGCGGGAGGTCGAGCTCGACCTCCCCTGCAAACCATACAAGCCGCAGGGGGAGATATCATCTTCCCGTTCCGCTGTTGCGATGCTTTGCGGAGCGTCCGGGAGGACGCCCCCTACGGTGTCATCCTGAGTAGGGATGGGCATTGCCCATCCGATCCGATTAAAAACGGACGAGCAATGCTCGTCCCTACAAAGAGATCTTCAATCCCGCAATTGGCGATAAAAAGTGATGCGCGCCCTGCGGCGCGTGATGTGCCTGCGGCGTGATGTTTGCGCTCCGCGCAAGTGATGTGTGATCTTCGATCACGTTCATGTGGATTCTCCTCCGGAGGATCTTCGGTTTTCACGGGACGCCGGGGTCGGCGTCCCCTACGTATCCGTTTATCCCAACACGAAGCCGGAATTGACGGGCTTTTTGCGTCGTGTTACAATCAAAACCGGGTTTAGACAGTTTGTGTCCTATACAATTCGGGCTGTTTCGGGTATGATTTTGTGCAGAAAGGAGGGGGAGCGATGGATTTACAGAAGATCGGCGCATGCTTACGCGACCTTCGCAAAGAAAAAGGATTGACGCAGGAACAGCTCGCGGAGCGGTTCAACGTCTCGCAGCGCACCGTTTCCCGATGGGAGACCGGCAGCGTGACGCCCGATCTCGACGTCCTTCTGCAGCTTGCGGACTTTTATGAGGTCGATCTGCGCGCGCTGTTGAACGGCGAACGCGTCAATATGAAGATGACGGAGGAGACAATAGAAACTGTTCGGAAAGCTGCAGTATTGACCAAGCAGAAAGAGAATAAACAAAAGAAAATGTTTATTTGGTTGATAGCCGCTGTTTTTGGAATCAGTTTTATCATCGCTTTACTGCTGTTCTCCCTTATAGGGAATTGTATAAGCAGCAGGATTCCCGGTCCAGTCAAACTCGGAGCAAATTATCAATTATTGACCGATACTTACGAAATGTATCAGTGGTCATCAACTGATTATTTATCCGTCGCGGATAATCCGTGCTCCATGATTGTTGTTCCAACCTTTCAAAATGCTGATATAAAGGAAAAAACATGGGCTTATAATCTAATACTAAATGTATACACAACGGACTCAAAAACGGATGTCAAAGTATTGAATGCTTTATTGGTTCTTCCGGATTCGACTGTGATAGCAGCTGCAATTTCTGATTCTTTTGTGTATGATCCATATAAGAAAGCTGATAACGGATTATTCTATAAAAGCGAAATGAAATGTGAGAACTTTGCTGAAATACCCGATGCGGTTTTGAAATCCGAAAAGCAGATGACATTATTGGTTGAGTATTCTCTCAATAACGAGAGGATAAGTCAAGAATATGATGTTCAGGTTTCTTCTTTACACATGACGCTGTTTGATTTGCTGTTTGATTTACTATTTGAGTAAACCTATTGTGAAGCATCTTCGTTCAGCGGCTGCAGCGGCAGCCGCTTTTCTTTTGCGAATCCCTTGCGTTTTCTGAGATTATCGCGTATAATACATCTATTCTATGAAACAAGGCAGGTGGTTAGGAAGTGGACAGTAGTCCAAGTCCTCTTATACGATGGCTTTCGGAAGAAGCGGCAAAGGAGATCACATCCGGCGACTTTCGAAGCGTGATCGGGCTTTTTGTATTTTTCATCGTGCTTTTGCTCGGCGGCGCGTACTTCGCGGGGGCGGAAACCTCGCTCGCGTCCGTCAACCGCATCCGCATCATGAGCCGCGCGGACAACGGATCGAAATCGGCAAAGCGCGTTCTGTATATATTGGATCACTTTGACGCGGCGCTCACGACCATTCTGATCGGAAACAACATCATGCACATCGGCTGCGCGTCTTTGACCGCGCTTGTTGCCGTGCGCTTAAACTGGGGCAGCGCAGGCGCCACGGCGACGTCGCTCGTGACGACGCTGATCGTATTCCTGCTTGCGGAAATGATCCCGAAAACCATCGCAAAGGCGTGCAATGAAAGCTTTGCGCTGTTTGTTGCGCCGTCTCTGCGGTTTCTGATGCGCGTTCTTTATCCTTTGAACTTCGTCTTTACTTCGCTGACAAACGGCATCAAAAAGCTGTTCCGCGTGAAGGACGAGGAGGAGCCGACCGTTTCCGAGGAGGAATTGCACGACATCATCGAAACGCTCGACGAGGAGGACGACATCGACGAGGACACGGCGGATCTAATGCAGTCCGCGCTCGATTTCACGGAAACGCCTGTGGGCGAGGTCTATGTGCCTTTGAAGGACGTGCAGACCGTGTCGCTTGCCATGCACCCGAAAGAGGTCGTGAAGATCATCGAGCAGACGAATCACAGCCGTCTGCCGGTTACAAACCGCGAGGGTGAGATCGTCGGCGTGGTGCAGATCCGCAAATATCTGAAAGAATACCTCCGGCGCAGCGGGCACGTTTCGCTGTCGCGCGTGATGGACAAGCCGTATTACGTCACGGTCGGCACGCCGATCGACGAGCAGCTTGCCGGTATGAGCAAGGCGAAAACGCATATCGCGATCGTCCGGGACAACGACGGAAAGGTGCTCGGCATCCTGACGGTCGAGGACATCCTTGAAGAGCTTGTCGGCGAGATCTACGACGAGGACGACGAAGGGAGTGTGACCGATGAGTAACACTGCCCGCTGTATTCTGATCGCCGTCTGCATCGTGTTCTCCGCTATGTTCTCCGGCGCGGAGATTGCGTTCATGCAGCTGAATCCTCTGAAGCTCCGGCATGACGCCGAGGAAAAGGGCAGCAGGCTTGCAAAGCTTGCGCTGCGCTTCCGCGAAAAGTTCGATTCCGGGCTCATTGCGATCCTGATCGGCAACAACCTTGTGAACATCGGTTCATCGTCGATCGCGGCGGCGCTTGCGATCGCGCTGATGGGCGAGAAGGGCGCATGGGTCGCGACCGCGATCATGACGGTGCTGATCATCACGTTCGGTGAGATCCTTCCGAAGATCTTTGCGGCGGAGCGCGCCGAAGGCTTTGCAAAGCTTGTCGTGCTGCCGATCGCCGCGCTGTGGCTGCTGCTGTTCCCGCTGATCTGGCTTCTGGAACGGTTTTTGAAGCTGCTGTCCGGCATCTGGAAGGAGAAGGAGAGCGACGACACGGTCACCGAGGACGATATGGAAACGATCCTCGACACCGTGGAGGACGAGGGCGTGGTCGACGAGGACACCGCGGATCTTCTGCAGTCGGCGTTCGATTTCGACGAGGTGCTGGCCTACGAGGTCATCACGCCGCGCGTGGACCTTGTGGCGATCGACCTGGACGATCCGCGCGAACAGCAGATGAAGATCGCGTTCGCGTCGCCGTTTACGCGCATCCCGGTCTATCGCGGGACGCCGGACCACATGGTCGGCATTCTGCATCTGAATCATCTCTATAAGGCGATGGTCGAGGACCCGGACGTGCCCCTGAAATCGCTGCTGATGCCGGTCGTCTACGTGCACAAGACCATGCCGCTGCCGGACGTGCTCGACACCATGCGCCGCAAAAAGAGCCACATGGTCGTGGTCACCGACGAATACGGCGGCACGATGGGCATTCTCACGATGGAGGACGTTTTGGAGCAGCTCGTCGGCGAGATCTGGGACGAGACGGACAAGATCGAGGAGGAGTTCGTCGAGGTCGGCGAGAACCGCTACGAGGTCGACGGCGATATGCGCCTTTCCGATTTTCTGGACGAGTTTGACAAAGAGGAAGAGGACCTGGACGACGACAACGCGACGGTCGGCGGCTGGGCGGTGGAACAGCTCGGCGGCTATCCGAAGCTCTATGACAGCTTCACGTTCGAGGACCTGACCGTGACGGTGCTCAAGAAGGAGCGCATGCGCATCCTCAGGCTTTTGGTCGAACAGAATCCGGATTGGGTCGACGAGGACGAAGACGAGGACGAGGACGAGGAGTGAAAACCCGTGCAGCGGGTTTTCAGCGATATCATGAAGGAAAGAGAAAGGAGTATGGCGACATGATAACAAAGGCAGAGAACCCGGGAAAGGCGAAGTTTTCGTACAAAAAATATTATCCGATTCGAAAGCTGATCTGCTCGTCATTTGCGGAAAAGTTCCATTGCGATATGATGATTCAGGACGTTGCGCAGATGATGATGCTCGGCGACACGCAGCCGGCATATGTCTGCAGCGTGGATCCGCTTTGCGTGATGGCGTATTCCGATGAGCTGGACGCCGTTGTGAAACTGCGGTTTCCGACGGAGCTTGCCGCAAAGTATGACCTGAAAGTCGGATCAAGGCTCGTGACGTCGTGCGTCTATATGCCGAATCATTTTGACACGGTGGCGGGAGATATCACCGCGGGAGAACACAATACCGGGCGCTACAGCAATTTTATTCCGATCGTTCAACTGTTCCTTGCAAAGAAGGACGATGAGATCCGCGCACGTACGGCGTTGTTCGGTGAAGACGTGTGGAACCGGGTGGAAACGCTTGGGAAATGCTGTATGGATCGGGATCCCGATCGTTGCCGCGACGGGTTTTCCTATTTCAAAAAGTGAGAGCATGACCGTAATTCGCAAAGGAGACGCCGAATGAACCGCATCGCTGTGATCGGCTGTCCGGGCAGCGGCAAGAGCACGTTTGCAAGAGCGCTGCACGAAAGGACGGGGCTGCCGCTGTATCCTCTCGACAACATCTGGTGGAAGCCGGACCGCACGCATATCACGCGCGAGGCGTTCGACGCGGCGCTTCGGGAGATCTTCGCAAAGCCTGCATGGATCGTCGACGGCAATTACAGCCGCACGGTCGAAATGCGGATTGCTGCCTGCGACACCGTGATTTTTCTGGACTTTGACGAGCAGACCTGCATGGACGGGATCGTATCGCGCGTCGGGCAGGCGCGGGCGGACATTCCATGGACGGAACAGACGCTCGACCCGGAGCTCGTCGCATTGGTCAAGGGCTTTCGCACGGAGCAGCGACCGGCGATCCTTGCGCTTCTGGACCGGTACGCGGACCGGGAGATCCATATCTTCCGCACGCGTGCCGAGGCGGATCGGTGGCTGAAAGGAAAATCGTGATGGAAAACAGGATTTTACCGGAAAAACTGCGTTTTCTGAGCGGCAGCGCGTTGAAGATCCTTGCCGTCATATTGATGCTGATCGATCATATCGGCGCAATGATGGAACAGGATACGGCGCCTTTGCTCACCGTGTTCGGTCGTTCGGTGACGCTGTACACACTGATGCGGTTCATCGGCAGAATGGCGTTTCCGATCTTCGCGTTTCTGATCGTCGAAGGGCATCGGCACACGCGCAGCAAGGTCCGCTACGGCGTCGGACTGCTGATCTTCGCAATCCTGTCCGAGGTGCCGTACGATCTGTTCCGGTACGGCGTATGGTTCACCCTGCACAAGCAGAACGTGTTCTTTACGCTGCTTTTGGGCTATCTCGGGATTTGCGCGTATGAAGGACTGGAAAAACGATGGTTTCTGCGTGCCGGCTCGATTCTGGTGCTGCTGGTGGGCTCGTACTTTCTGCATGCCGACTACGGGATTTCCGGATTCTGCTTCATCATGCTGATGTACGCGCTGCAGGACAGAGAACTGCTGCGCGACGTTGTCGGCATCATGATCCTGGGGTCGCGGTGGAAAGCGGGGTTGGCATTTATTCCGCTTGCGCTTTACAACGGCAAACGCGGATTCATTAAGGGTCCGGTGCTGAAATATGCGTTCTATCTGTTCTATCCGCTGCACCTGCTCGTTTTGTATTGTATCAGAGCCCGAATCTTTTGACCGTCCGGATCGGAAACGCTCCTCCGGGGCGTTTTTTCCGACACGAAGCGCGATTGACTTTTTCGGATCCCGGGCATACAATGAGGATGCACGCATTTGTTCCGGAGGACGCATGAAGAAAAACGGCGCACAAAAGAAGAAACGAGTTCTGTGGATCGTGATCCCGGTCGCGGTCCTTGCGGTGCTGCTTTCGGCAAG
>CADAPG010000114.1 GCA_902789675.1 uncultured Eubacteriales bacterium | reverse complement strand
CCCACCGTGTACGCCTCGACGCCGATGCCGAACACCTTCGATTCGATGCACGGCTTGACCTTATGGAAATCATACGGCTCCTTTAAGATTTCGTCAATGCTTTCTTTGTAGCGTACGCGCGGTCCCATGCGGTCGGCGGGGATGTCCTTGAAGCCGTCGCCGGTCCAGATGTTCATCACGCACGGCTCGCCCAATTCTTCCGCAAGGTAGGACGAAATGCGGATGCACGCCCTGCCGTGCTCGATCCAGAACTTGCGCGTGTCCGCGTTCGGGCTCGACAGCGTCAGCGGATCGCAGTTCGGATGGGAAAAGAACGTCGGGTTGAAATCGCAACCAAGGTTACGCTCTTTGCAGAACTGCACCCATTTTTCAAAATGCTTCGGCTCCAGCTTGTCGCGGTCCGCCCATGCGCCGTCCTCGAAGATCGCGTAGCTTGCGTGCAGATTCATCTTGGGCTTGCCGGGGATCAGGCTCAAAACCTTGTCGAGGTCCTGCATCAGCTCGTCGGGCGTGCGCGCCCTGCCCGGGTAATTGCCGGTCGTCTGAATGCCGCCGGTCAGCGGTTTATTCGGGTCGGTGTCGAAGCCGCGCACGTCGTCGCCCTGCCAGCAGTGCAGGGAAACCGGCACGTTCTTCAAGGTCTCGATTGCCTGTTCGACGTTTACGCCGTAAGCGGCGTATGCGTTCTTTGCTTCCGTATAACTCATATTCCTTCCTCCGTTCTGTTCTTCATGGCGAAGTCAATTCATGTCCATCGGCGCAATTCATTCAATCCGCGAAAAGCTCTGCGCTTTTCTGCGTACCACCTCATCCACCGCAAGCGGTCCCCCTTCCCCTCAGAGGGGAAGGCTTTTGGGTGCGTTTCCATCCTGCTCCGTTCCGGGATCCTTAGGCTTGCTCCTCAGGATGACACCGGAAGCACCGCGCTCACCCCGATTTGTCATCCTGCGTGTCGGCGCAATTCATGTGCAACCCTTCCGTCAGGCTTCGCCTGCCACCTCCCCTTACACAGGGGAGGCAAGTTGCTTCCACCTTTCGGGTTTCTCTGCGCAAGGAAGCACAAGTCGTTTGAGCCTTCTTGGCTCCCCTGTGCAAGGGGAGCTGGCACCGTCAGGTGACTGAGGGGTTGTCTGCCCCCATCTGTATGTTCAAATTTCCCAGCGCCGTTGCCTCGATGGGCAGGGCGAGTACCGTTTTGCCGGTGGCTTCTTCGGTCAGGCGGTTCAAAAACGCGTTCTTTGCGCCGCCGCCGACGATGTAAAGCTTGTCATAGGTCTTGCCGGTGTTGCGCTCCAGTTCTTCGATCGCCTGTTTGTAGGACAGTGCCAGAGACCGGTACGCGCAGCGGAAGCAGTCCCACGCCGTCTGCGGCTTTGTGCGCAGCGCGGCATCGAACGCGGCTTGCATGCTTTCCGGCGCTAAAAACGCGTTGGCGTTGGCGTCGACCGTTTCGTCAAATGTACTCGCCTCCGCTTCCGCCGTGATCTCGCTCCACGGCGTTTCGGGGCATAGTTCGGCACGCAGGCGGTTTACGAGCCACATGCCCATGATGTTCTTTTGGTACCGGGTATAGCCCACGCCGCCTTCGTTGGACCAGTTGGCAATCTCCGACGCTTCATCCGTGATCGGCTTTTCCGTTTTGGCGCCGAGCAGGGACCATGTGCCGGAGGAGATATAGGGTTGATTCCCCTCCATCGGAATCCCCTCGACCGCGCTGCCGGTGTCGTGCGTGGCGCACAGGACAACCTTGATTCCCTCATACATGCCGATTTCTGTGCCCGGCTGCTGCAGGGGATGGAACAAATGCTTCGGCAGTTCCAACGCGTCTATGATCTCCGGATCGTATTCACCGGTCTTTGCGTTCACCATACCGGTCGTGGTGGCGTTGGTGTACTCGTGGCTTTTCGCACCGCAGAGCCGGTACATGAGATATTCCGGGATCATCAGAAAATCGGTCGCCTGCTCAAGCCGCCCCGCTTCCCTGTCCGCAACCAGCTGATAGACCGTATTGAACGGCTGAAACTGGATGCCGGTGCGGCGGTACAGTTCGGAAAACGGCATCTTCTCATGCACCTTTTCGATCACTGCTTCCGTGCGGCGATCGCGATAGGCGTACACGGGACAGATCGTTTCATCCCCGTTCAAAAGCACATAGTCCACACCCCAGGTGTCGATGCTGAGGGATTCGATCTCGTACCGTGCCTTGGCAAGCGCAATGCCCTTTTTCACATGGTCGAGCAGCGCGTCAATGTCCCAGCAAAGATGTCCGCCGCGCTCCGTGACGCCGTTTTCAAAGCGGTAGACCTCGTCGGTCCGCCACTGTCCGTTTTCGAGCCAACCCACGATATGCCGTCCGCTCGACGCGCCGATGTCGATCGCAAGAACCCGTTTCATGCTTCCTCCGTGTAAAAATGCAATCCCGCGCCGACGGTCTCCGTTCTGCCGGAGGGGAGAATGATCTCCGCTTCACAGTTTGCGGGCACGTCGACCGTATAGGTCGTTTTGCCGTCCCTGCGCTCCCAACCGCTTGCAATTCTGCCGAATACGCTGTTGTACGACGCCTCCGCGTGCGTAAAGCTGCCGCCCGGCTGCGGCGCGACCGTAAAGTGATTCTCGCCGTCGACCCGGATGCCGCACATCGTCGTGAACAGCCATTCGACGACCGCGCCCTTGGAATAGTGATTCAGGCTGCCGATGCCGCCCTTCGCGCCCGCAGGACCTTCCCACGCTTCCCAGACGGTCGTTGCGCCGCCCTTGGGCATAGAAAGCCATCCCGGGATCTGTTCGTTTTCAAGCAGCTTATACGCCGCCTCGATATCGTACGACGCGAGCACGTACAGGATCAGCGGCGTCGAGAGGAACCCGGTGCCGAGGCGCCAACTGTAATGCTCGAGCGCCTGAATGAGCCGTTTCTTTGCAAACACGGTCTGTTCCTCGTCCAGAAGATCAAAGTACAGCGAACGGACGAGCTGCGCCTGCCGGTCGGTGTCGAGCCTGAACGCATCGGTTTTCACAAGCGCGCGATACGCTTCCCTGCAGCCGTCGCTGTAGCTTTGGAACTCCGCCGCGTCCGCTTCGTGCCCGAGCTTTTTCGCGATCTTTGCCATCAGTCCGAGCACATGGCAGGTATATGCCGTACTGACCTCCGGATGCGGCGCGACGAAGTCCTGCCAATGGAACCCGCCGTCCACGTCAGCCGGTTCCGCCCATTCGCCGTAGCTCTGTCCGCGGTTGACGAAATACTTCTTCGCTTCCGCGGGAAGATCGTAACGCTTCGAGAACAGCGGCATGTTCCTGCCGCAGCGCTTCTCCATGAACCGGGCATAGCGCGCCATGCCGTCGTAGAAGGTTTCAAGAATCGAATCGTCCCGGTTGATCTCGCTGTAGCGCCACGGGATCAGCACGCCCACGTCCGACCAGCCGACCGAGCCGTTCATTGTCCACATGTAGAAGTCCGCGCCGCCGTCCGGCGCAATGTGCGGAAGCCGCCCGTTTCTGCGCTGCCAGTCGAAGACGTCGTGCAGATACTTCTTTGCAAACGGCGCGAAATCGAAAAGGTACGACGCCGTCGTGAAGAACAGCTGCGCGTCGCCGGTCCAGCCGTGGCGTTCGCGCGTCGGACAGTCGGTCGGAATGTCCAGATGATTGCCCTTCGCCGACCAGAGCGTGGCGTCGAAGAGCCTGTTCAGCAGCGGATTCGACGAGGAAAAGTCCCCCGTCCGCTCGAGATCGGAATAGACCGCGATCGCTTCGATATCCTCCGGATCGAGCGCAACGTCCGTTTCCACTTCCGCGAATCGGAAGCCGAACACCGCAAACGTCGTCTTGTATTCGTTCAGCCCCTCGCCCAGGGTGATTTCGATCTTCTGCAGCGGGGTCGTCATCTTTTTATTGGAAAGCTGAATGTTCTTCTGCGTGAGGTTCCCGGTCTCGTCGAGCATCTCGCCGAACCGCCACACCATGCGCTGCCCGATCCGGGCGTTCACGGAAAACGCAATGTAGCCTGCGATATTCTGCCCGAAGTCCAGAAGCTTCTTCCCGTTCGGCGCGGTCGTGACCGTCGGGCGGAACCGTTCATGCTCGGTCACCGGCACGTTGTTCGACGCGCTCGGCACGACGCCGTGGTTCGTTTCCTTTGCGTGCCCCGTGTACAGCGGCGTGCGGAACTCTTCGACGATCTCGCCGTCCTTGTTGTCCGCAAAGCGGATCGGACCGTCGTTCGACCACTGCCATGTTTTGTCGGTCGCAACGGTTTCCCTTGTGCCGTCCGCATAGACGATCTCCAGCTGCATGAGCAGCTTCGTCTCCGTACCGTACTGGTTTTTGCGTCCCCACGCGCCGCAGCTGCCGCGATACCATCCGTCGGCAAGCTGCACGGTCAGTTCGTTTTCACCTGTGTGCAGCAGTTCCGATACATCGTAGGTCTGATACTGCACGCGCTTCCGATAGTCCGTATACCCCGGCGCAAAACAGAAATCGCCGATCCGTTTTCCGTCGAGCCGCGCTTCATAGAGCCCGCACGCCGTGGCGTACAGCCGCGCGGATGCGACCGGCTTTGCAATCTGCACGACCTTTCGGAAGCAGTCGACCGGATAGCGTTCCTTCCTGTTCGGAACGTAATCGCCGGTGATCCACTTTGCCGTAAAGTCGGACGGCGAGAGAAGCCCCGTTTCGAAGAACGCTTCGCTCCACTCACCGGGTTCACCGTTCTCGTCGTAAAGGCGG
>CADAPG010000113.1 GCA_902789675.1 uncultured Eubacteriales bacterium | reverse complement strand
GCGCGGTGAACGCGACGCCCGCTTTTTCGAGCAGCGCGGTCGCGAGCTTGCAGTTCGGGCAGGTCGGCGTCTTGAACAGCAGGATCGAGGCGTTCTCCGCCTTGGGCGCTTCCGGCGCGGGCGGCGGGCAGCACGGCGCCGCTTCGACCGCTTCCTCCGCCGCCTCGGCGACTGCATCGACGGGCGCGGGGTTCGGACCCTGATGGGTGAGGTGCGAACGTCCGATGTTATAGACCTTGCGGTCCTTGAACTCCTGCGCCTTGCCGTCGTTCCAGTTCTGCACCGGACGGTAGTAGCCGGTGATGCGGGAGTAGACCTCGGTCTTCTGGCCGCAGATCGGGCAGGTGAAGTGCTCGCCCGTGATGTAGCCGTGATCCTTGCAGACCGAATACGTCGGCGATATCGTATAGTACGGGAGCTTGTAGTTTTCCGCGATCTTGCGGACGAGGTTTGCCGCCGCTCTCCAGTCGGGCAGCTTTTCGCCGAGGAACGCGTGGAACACGGTGCCGGAGGTGTACAGCGTCTGCAGATCGTCCTGGATGTCCAGCGCGGAGAAGATGTCCTGCGAAGCGGTACGTCGTGGATTCCGCGGGGGTCGCTTCGAGGTTGTAGAGATCGCCGTACTTCTCCTGATAATCGGAGAGGCGCTCGCGCATGTGGTTCAGGACCTCGCGGGTGAACTTCTGCGTTTCGGGATGCGTGAGATCCTTTCTGAGCCACTTGGCGTTCAGACCGACCTCGTTCATGCCGATGAGACCGATCGTTGAGAAGTGGTTATTGAACGTGCCGAGGTAGCGCTTGGTGTACGGATAGAGACCCGCGTCGAGGAGCTTTGTGATGACGGTGCGCTTGGTCTTCAGAGAACGCGCCGCGATGTCCATCATCCTGTCGAGCTCGGCATAGAATTCCTTCTCGTCCTTTGCAAGGTACGCGATGCGCGGCATGTTGATCGTGACCACGCCGACGGAGCCCGTCGATTCGCCGGAGCCGAAGAAGCCGCCGGACTTTTTGCGAAGCTCACGAAGGTCGAGGCGCAGACGGCAGCACATCGAACGCACGTCGCTCGGCTCCATGTCCGAGTTGATGTAGTTCGAGAAATACGGCGTGCCGTACTTTGCGGTCATCTCGAAGAGCAGCTTGTTGTTCTCGGTCTCGGACCAGTCAAAGTCGCGCGTGATGGAGTACGTCGGGATCGGATACTGGAAGCCTCTGCCGTTGGCGTCGCCCTCGATCATAACCTCGATGAACGCCTTGTTGACCATGTCCATTTCCTTCTTGCAGTCGCCGTAGGTGAAATCCATCTCCTTGCCGCCGACGATCGCGGGAAGGTTCTCGAGATCCTTCGGAACCGTCCAGTCGAGGGTGATGTTCGAAAAAGGCGCCTGCGTGCCCCAGCGGGACGGCGTGTTGACGCCGTAGATGAACGACTGGACGCACTGCTTGACTTCCTTCTGGGTAAGGTTGTCGACCTTGACGAACGGCGCGAGGTACGTATCGAACGACGAGAACGCCTGCGCGCCCGCCCACTCGTTCTGCATGATGCCGAGGAAGTTGACCATCTGGTTGCACAGCGTCGAAAGATGGCTTGCCGGCGAGGACGTGATCTTGCCGGGAACGCCGCCCAGACCTTCCTGGATGAGCTGCTTGAGGCTCCAGCCCGCGCAGTAGCCGGTGAGCATAGAAAGATCGTGCAGATGGATCGCGCCGCTGCGGTGCGCGTCCGCGATCTCGTTGTCGTAGATCTCGGAAAGCCAGTAGTTTGCCGTGATCGCGCCGGAGTTAGAGAGGATCAGACCGCCGACCGAATACGTGACCGTCGAGTTCTCCTTGACGCGCCAGTCGTTGATCTTCAGATAGTTGTCGACAAGATCCTTGTAGTTCAGCATCGTGGAGTTGATGTTGCGGATCTTCTCACGCTGCTTGCGGTACAGGATGTATGCCTTTGCGACGTCCGCATAGCCGGATTCCGACAGCACCTTTTCGACGCTGTCCTGGATCTCCTCGACCATGATCTTGTCGTCCTTGACCTTGTTCTCAAAATCGCTCGTCACGTGCAGCGCAAGAAGCTCGATCACGCTCGGATGATACTGTTTCCCCGTCGCTTCGAACGCCTTTGTGATCGCCGCCGTGATCTTGCCGATCGAGAATTCAGCGAGCTTTCCGTCTCTCTTAATGACTTCGTACATAATAAAATCCCCCTCTGAGGTAAAGTGCTGAAAATGTGGAGCCGCAGGCAGAACCCGCAATTCCGAGCAAGGCAACTTTACCACAAACGGGGGCGTTGTGTCAATATGTAGTGGTGATTGTTAACAAATCCTACAATATCTTGTATTTATGCGTTGCATATGCAAAGCAGCGTATACGAAAGGCGCACACCGCAAAAAGGCAGATTATAAGCCCCTCAGCGCGGTGTTCGGTACGGTTTTACGGACAGCTGCGGCATACAGCTCCATACATTCCCTTGTGGGCGCGTGGAAGTTCTCGTAGACCACCGTATCGCGGTCCGTAAACGCTTGCAGATAATACGCCTTCGCGCCCGCGATCCACGCGGAAATCGCCGTAAAGTCTGACAAATCGTGCAGCTCGTCGACGACGGTCGTGCGGAATTCGTAGTCGATTTTGCTGTTCATCAGGAGGAAAATGCTCTCGTTGATCGGTGCAAGATCGATTTTTTCCAAACCGCATATATGCGCATAATGATGCGGTCCGCCCTTGACGTCCATCGCAACATAGTCCAGAAGCCCCTCGTCGAGCATCGCTTTGAGCCGGTCCGGGTGCATGCCGTTGGTGTCGAGCTTCACGGGATAGCCCAGCGCGCGGATCTTCCGGATAAGCTCGGGCAGGTCCTTCCGAAGCGTCGGCTCGCCGCCGGTGAAGGCGACGCCGTCCAGAAGCCCCCTGCGCTTTTCGAGGAACGCGAGCAGCTCCGCGTCGTCCATGACCGGCTTTGCGGTGCCGTCGATCAGCTCGGCGTTGTGACAGAACGGGCAGCGGAGATCGCATCCGCCCAAAAACACCGTGCACGCCACGCGTCCCGGGAAGTCCAAAAGCGTCATTTTCTGTAATCCGTGAATCTCCATATCCGTTCCTTTCATGTGCGTAAGCACAATTCACGCGCCGAAGGCGCAATTCATGATCAACCCTCCCGGCTTTTGCTTTGCAAAACCCACGCTCCCTTACCCAGGGAGGGCAAGACTTGCCGCAGCAGCAAAGCATGGTGCGCGCGACGGCGCCGCTGTAACGAAGCGCATGAGGAGTTGTTCATGCGGCTCTGTCGTCAGTTCATCTCTCCCTCCGTCGGCTGTTCGCCGACACCTCCCTCCTCAGAGGGAGGTCAAAGGAAATGCCGAGTATTTCGACCCGCCCTTGTCAGGGAGGGTGTCAGACGCAGTCTGACGGGAGGGTAGATGCTCAAATTCACGCGCCGATGCGCATGAATTGATTCCGTCGTGAATTGCACCTTACGGTGCATCTGATCGTGTTACACCGCCGCGAGAATGTGCAGGTTGCGGATGCCGCCGTCGGCGATCGCGTCGTTGACCGAGTACGCGTGCTTTTCAAGATCGCCGCAAATCGCTTTGGTGAGCCCCTGCTCCTGCAGCTCTTCGATCACGTCCGCCGCGGCGTCTTCGATCATGTCGTACTTCGTTTCGGCGATCTCCGGTTCGTTGTCCGTCGTGAGGAGATACTCCGCCGTTTCTGCAAGCAGCGAGAGCTTCGGCAAAGCCCGCATCGCGCGGAAGCTCCATTTATAGTACGGCATGTACGCGCCGTTCAGCAGAAACGCCGCGCGCATCAGCGCGCGCACGAACTCCCCTGCCGCCAGCTGCGCCGCGCCGGTCTCGCCGTGACGGAGACAGCGCGTATAGTTGTACTGCCCCGCCTGCGCCATCAAAAGCAGGTTCCCCGCAAGCTTCTTTTTGCGGACGTCTTCCGGATAGCGCGCAAGCCCCGCGCGGATGCGCGTCACCTCGCCGGACCCGTCGAAGAACAGCCTGCCGTTCGTCGCCTCGAACAATGCCTGCTCCGGCACGGTCAGCCATTGCGAAACGGTGAGGATCCCGTCCGGCGCGCCGACCTTTTCGGAAAAGAACTCCGCCGTGCGGATCACGCCGTGCCGCGCGCCGCCGACCGGCGCAACCTGACTTCGCCGGAATCCCAGAAATTCCTTCGGGAGCTTTGCATACGCGCGCTCGAGCCGAAACGCCGTCTGTCGGTCGACGACGTCCTCGCCCGGCAGCAGCAGCATGAATCCCGGTTCAAAATCGTGATCGCGGCTCAGCTCGTCGTCGAAGCCCGCGCATTCGGAGCCGCTGCCGAAAAGCCCGACCGCAAGATGCGGCAGCAGATCCGGAAACTGCTCTTCGAGCATCGTTTTTCCGCATTCCGCATAAAACCGTTCGGAAAGCTCAAGTCCGTTCATACCATGCCCTCGCCCGTTCGTTCAGTTCGTTCGCCGCCTGAAACCAGCCGTAATATTCGAAGGTCGGCGCGCACTTTTCGCACACGAACGCGTAATATCCCTCGTGCGGGATGCCCGGCGCGTCCAAAAGCCTTTGCGCCGTTTCGAGATATGCGTCGATCGTCTCGCAGGCGTCCAGAAGCCCCTTCTCGTCCTCGGCGGCGTTCGCCATGTTGAGATACGTGATCGCCTGCTCCAGCGCGCCGTGCTCGGCGTTCGCCATCGTTTCGATCGCCTTTTGATACATTCCGTTCGCCTCGTCAAAGCGTTTCAGGGAAACGAGCGACAGCGCCATGTTGTTATAGAGTCCGCCCAGAAGCGCCGGCTTCAGCGAGGGGATCGCTTCATAGACCGCGCGGGCTTTTTCGAACGTTTCGATCGCACGGGCGTTTTCGCCGAACGCCTGAAACGCCGTCGCGGCGTTCACGTACGTCGTGCCCGCCGAGATCGAGCCGTCGAAGTCCATCCGGTCCAGCAGATCGAGCGCGGCGTCCGCCTGCGCAAACGACTTGTCCTTTTCGCCGGTCTTGCGGTAATGCCCGATGAGCTCGTTGCGGATCATCAGCTCGCCCTTTTCGTCCCTGCCGAGCCTTGCCTCCTCGAGCCAGTACAGGAGATGCCGCTCCACGCCCGCGTAATCGCGGCGGGACATGTATTCGTCGACCTTCTCCATGATCCGCTGCTGCGGCACGGGCTTGATCTTTGCCTCCGCGCCGTACGGCTCCTCGCACAGGAGACAGCGCGGCTCCAAATAGTCTTCCTTGTCGATCGGCGTCATGCGGATCCCTCCCCTTCGTCTTCTGCGTTCAGTATAGCAGATGCGCATCAAAAAAGAAAGGGGCGAGTTTTTCGCCTCTTTCTCAGCGTGTCAAAAATCTTTTGACACGCTGAGCAGGCTGTTGATAAGGGAGGCAGAAGAGCTATTCTCTAAAGGGTGGTTTTCAAACAATAATGAGTTGACGGAGGAAACGCATCAATCCTCCGTCTTTTTTCTATCGCTTGGCTCCCCTGTG
>CADAPG010000112.1:861-5834 GCA_902789675.1 uncultured Eubacteriales bacterium | reverse complement strand
AAGAATAGCTGCAGAAGCGCAATTCACGACCGCAGCCAATTTATAATACGAAAAGATCCTTCGTCGCCGTCCCGGCTTCTCAGGATGACACAGCGGGGGCGCGGCGTAACGAATTCCGATGCTGCGAGCGGATGCGATCCGCCCCTGCGGCATCATTGCGCGCCGAAGGCGCATATCGTGCCGAAGGTATATCGCGCCGCAAGGCATACCGTGCCGCAAGGCATATCGTGCCGTAGACATATCGCGCCGCAATGCATATCGTCCCGTAAGGCATATCGTCCCGTAAGGCATACCATGCCGGTCAGACAGAAAAGGGAAGCTCGATGATGAGCTTCCCTGTTTTGTTCGCGAATCAGGCGGAGAAGGATTCGGGGTTGCGGACGAACACAAGGGTGGCGTCGCCGATCTGAATTTTGAGAACGCTTCCCTCGAGCGAATACGGATAATTGTCCGATTCTTCTCGGAAGACACGGATCATATGCGCGTCACGGTCGAGAACGAAATTGTATCCGGCGTTCAGAAACTGATTCCCGGCCTCCTCCTCGTACCACGCCATTGTGCCGATCTCCTTGAACTGCACGCGCATTGCATACCGTCCGGCGGCGAGCGAGGCGTTTAAGCCGTCGATCTTGCTGTCTGGCTGTTCGCTTTCGATCCGGACCAGATGCCATACGCCGATGACCCCGTCCGTTTTGCCGGATGTATCCTCCGGTACGCGAAACGGCGGAAGCGTAAACGCGTCTGTTCTCCTGTATCGGTATGTACGCGCATCCGATCGGAACAGGATCCGGTCCGTTTCGGGTTCATAGAAGAAGGGATCGTTCGTTCCCGGCAGCGGAATGATATTGTTGCCGACGATCTTCCAGTTCCTTTGGATCCGCGTCGCCTCATACGGCTCGTTCCAATCATAGATATAGGTATGGTCCTCGTTGAAGATCAGATGGGATTCAATCCTGTTTTCCCGGATCCCGATATAGGTACCGTCGGATTCAATCACTTCCTCCAGCTCCCACGTGCCGCAAAGGCGTTCTTCGCTCAGCGGCTGCGGCGTCGGTACAGGCTCCGGTGTGACCGTCGGTTCGGCTGTCGGCGTCGGTGCTTCCGTGGGTTCCGGTACTGCCGACGCCTGAGATTCCGTGTGGCTTTGAACCCTGCACCCGATCAGCAGAAGTCCGGCAAGCAGTATGACAAACAATCGTTTCATGGCAATTCCTTTCCGAACGAATCGCAAAGCCGTTCCGTGAATCTGATTCAATCGAGACAATACAGCTCGCTGTATTTCTTCGTCAGATAGTCCGTGTAGTAAGTCGGGTCGAACGGCGCGCCGAAGGCCTCCTCCATCAGCTTGCCCGGCTCCTTCCTGCAGCCGAAGCGGTAGATGTGCTCGGTGAGCCATGCGACGATCGGCCGAAGATCGCCCTTGCGCACAAAGGTCCAGACGTCGAGATCCCGCTCCATGCGCTTGATGAGCTGCGCGCCGTACGCCGAGCCCACCGCGTAGGACGGGAAGTACCCGAACAGCCCGGTTGCCCAGTGCGAATCCTGCAGCACGCCGCGGCGGTCGTCCGGCACGTCGATCCCGAGGTATTCCTTGTACATGCGGTTCCACTCTTTCGGCAGATCCTTCGCCGCAAGATCGCCGTTGAACAGCCGCTTTTCGAGCTCATAGCGCACCATGACGTGCAGCGAATACGTGAGCTCGTCCGCCTCGGTACGGATGAGCGACGGCTCCGCCTTGTTGACCGCGACGTAGAATTCGTGCGCGGTGACGTCCTTCAACTGCTCCTTGAAGATCTCCTGCATCTTCGGGAAGATCGCCTCGATGAACGGCTCGCTTCTGCCGATGATGTTCTCGAAGAAGCGCGACTGGCTCTCGTGCACGCTCATCGAAACGCCGCCGCCGATCGGCAGCCGCGCGATGTCGTCGCCGATGTTGCGCTCGTAGGTCGCGTGACCGCCTTCGTGGATGACGCTGTACATCGACGCCTCGACCGCGTCCTCGTGATAGTGCGTCGTGATGCGCACGTCGTATTTTGTGAAGCTCGTCGTGAACGGATGCTCGGTCTCGCCGATGATGCAATACTTCCGATCGAGTCCCAGAACGTCCATCAGGTAATCCGAAAAGATACGCTGCTCGGCGATCGGATAGTGCCGGTGCAGGAACGAAACGTCCGGCTGATTCTGTATCTTTGCAATCACGGGCACAAGACGCTCGCGCACGGTCGCGAAGAACCTGTCCAGCGTCGCGGTGTTCAGTCCCTTTTCGTACGCGTCGAGCATCGTGTCGTACACCGGCGCGTCGGGCTTGTAATAGAGCGCGAATCGCTTCTGCGCCGCGATCAGCTTTTCGAGATGCGGCAGGAACATCTGAAAATCGCTCTTCAGCTTCGCCTCGTGCCAGACCTGATCGGCGGTCGTCCGGTCGATCGTGTACTGCACGTACTCGTCCTTCGGGACGCAGGCGATGCGCGCGCGCTCCTCCATGGCAAGCTCGGCGGTGCGGACGATCGCGGAATCGACCTCGTCGCGATGCTCGAGGATCTCGCGCTGCATCGCCTCGGTTTCGGGCGAGGTGACCATGTCGTACATCGCCTCGCTGAGCACGCCGAACGTGTCGCCCACGACGGGACCCGCGCCCTTCGGCATCACGGTGCTCATGTCATAACTCATCAGCCCCATCGCGTGCTCATACGCGCGAAGCTTTTCAAGATAGGTACGGTAGCGTTCAACGGTTTCCTGGATCATAGCTTAACTCCTTTCGGGATTGTCGTTCGGTTCTTCAAAGATCACGGTCGGCTCCTCCGGCTCCTCGTTTTCGGCGGGCTCCGCCGCTTCCGCCTGCTCCGGCTTCTTCGCCGCGGGCTTTCCGATCAGGATCAGCAGCGCAACGGAGAGCGCGCCGAGCACGATCAGCACAAGCATGCGCCGCGCGTCGCGCACCTTGACGGACACGGTCGCGGCACCCTCTTCGCCAGCCTCGGTCCTTGCGGTCACCGTCAGCTTCGTTTCGCCCGCGCCGCGCGCGATCACGTACAGCGTGCCGTCCTTCAGCACGCCTTCGGCAACGGAGGGATCGCCGCTTGCGGCGGTGAAGGTCAGCGCCGCGCCGTCCTTTGCGGCAAACCCCGCGGTATAGGCGGGCAGCGTCTTTGCGGCTTCGTTCCGGCGTCCGAGCGGCAGCGTGAGCTTCAGTTCGAGCTCATGCGGCGCCGTAACGTTTTCCGGTTTTTGTTCGACGGTCTCCGGCTTTGCCGCGCAGGCAAGCGTCAGGCAGAGCAGCAGAACCGCGCATAGGATCCATACTCGTTTCATAATCGTTCCTTTCATCCGTTTCCGAGGAGCCAGTCCAGAAGATCGCCGAAATCGAAATCTCCCGCCCAGTCCTCCGAATAATCTCTTCCGCTTCCGAACAGGTCGAACCAATCGCTCCAGTCGAACCCGCCGGTATAGTCGTCCCAGCCGCTCCAGCCGCCGAAGTCGAAGAACCCGCCTGTGTCAACTGAAACGAATTTGCCGAGCCATTCGATGTAATCCGCGTCGAAGCCCGCGTTGCGGAACACGCGCTTCAGTTCGCTGTAGAACGTGCGATCGCCGTACGGCAGCGTGACCGACAGCCCCGCAAGCGTCGTTTCGCCGGACGTCGCGCCGTAATACACGATCGCCGAATCGAGCGCCGCGCAGAGCGTATCCGAACGCTCGGACGGAATGTTCGCGGCAAGCGACAGGATGTCGGTGATGCAGTAATCCTCCAGGGAATACGACTCGCTTCCCGTGCCCCAGCTGCCGACCGACCGCGAAAGCCGCGGATGCGCGCGGCCCGTCGATTCGCGAAGCTGGCTGTAGTTCTGGGACAGCAGCGCGTTTTCGTTTGCGTAGGCGAATTCCACCCACGCGGGATACAGCAGCGTCATGTAGGATTCGTCGATCAGCGCAAGCGTCAGCCCGTCTTCCTTGCCGTATTTCGTCTCGCATGCGCGGACGGAATCGTCGATCGCGATCTTTGCAAGCGCGGGCGTTGCAATCGCGGGATCCTTCGCAAGCGCGGTCAGCCACCCTTCGTGCGACCAGCCGATGTCCGGCTCGAAATCCTCGGAAAGCAGCGTGTAGTCGCAGTATTCATAGAGCGCGCAGCAGACCTCGAGCGACGACATCAGACAGCAGTCCATGCCGATGAGGTCGAAATACACCCCGCCGTCCCGCAGCGCGATCTGCATCTCGTCGATCGTCAGCGCGGAATTGAAGCTCTGGAACTCGTCGTACCCGAAGCCGTAGACCGGCCCGCCGCCGTGGTCCCATAAAAGCAGGATATAGCGGTCCGCGGGGTAGTTCTCCGCCCCCCAGCGGATGAATTCGGAAAGCGTCGAAGGAACCGTCGTGTCGAGCTGCCCGAGCGTGCCGTCGACCAGCGTGAGCCCGCTGTCCGTGACGAGATACCGCTCCGATCTGCGCGAGGAGATCCCGTATTTGCCCGACCATCTGCGCGTGCCGACGGTCTCGACGACGATATGCACGCGATCGCTCTTCTGCGCGCGGACCATTTCGGTGAGGTCCTTCGTCGCCTCCTGATACTCGGTCTCGAGGTCGGAGCCGTTCATCAGCACCAGCACCGTCACGGTGTCCGTGCCGTCGTTTCTGAGCTGTACCTTTTTGGGACGCACCCATCCCGCGGGGTCGTTTTGCGGCACGGGCGTTTTCAAAGAGGTCTGTCCGTCAAAGATCACTGGGTCCGGCGTGTCCTCCGGCTGCGGTGTTTCCGGAGCGGCGGTCTGCGGCGGAACGGTTTCCATCCACGCGTCGCTGTGATCGGGCAGCCATTCAATCCCGCCGCACACCGGCATGCAGCCGTCGGAGCCGATGCATCTGCTCACGGCGCACATGCAGGAGCATGCCGAACCGAACAGGACGACCAGAACGACGATCACAACGATCGCGACGATCAGTCCGGTCAGTTTGCGTTTCGGCTGCGGCGTGCG
>CADAPG010000112.1:0-823 GCA_902789675.1 uncultured Eubacteriales bacterium | reverse complement strand
TTTCAGCCGCGCAGGCGGTAGAACGGAATGCGGATATACCGATCCCCGCGCCGCTTTGCGTACGGGTCGCGGTCGGTGCGGCGGTATTCCCTGCGGATCCCGAAGAAGTACCGGAACGCGATCCGCTGCGTAAGCCGGTACACGTCGCCGGAGTCGATCTCGATCGAACGGCATTTGCGCTCGATCAGCGCCGGACGGAACAGCAGCGTCGTGACGTGACGGACGCGGCGAAAGCCCTTCACGCAAAGATATGCGTTCAAATGGTACAGAAGCTCAAAGGTCATGCAGGGCTCGGAGAACAGGAACGGCTCGCCGAACTGCTTCCGGAACCGCTCCGACAGCGTCGCCGCCGCAAACGCGCACAGCCGCTTCGACCCGAGCGCGCGCGAAAGCTTCGCCCATTGAAAGGTCGACGCGAAAGCCCTCGGGGAGCACCTCGGTGCAGCGGAGCAGCAGTTTCTTTGCGGTTTTTGCCTCCTTGGCGGTCAGCGGTTTCATACCGTTATGGTAGCATATTCCCGCCGCTTTCGCAAGAATAACCTGCGCCCGCCTCCTGTCCGAAAGACAATTCACGCGCCCCGCGCCATTCACGGCGCGCAGCGCAGATACATGACGAAGGTCTTGAAAGATCCTTCGTCGCTTCGCTTCCTCAGGATGACACAGTCCCGCGGCGCTTTTGCAACAAAAAACAGCTCCGGTTGCCCGGAGCCGTTTTTCTGTCGTTTGATTATTCCGCTTTGGGTGCGCCGACGGGGCAAACCTCCGCGCAGTTGCCGCACTCGATGCAGACGTCGGGGTTGATCTCGTACTTGCCGTCGCCCTC
>CADAPG010000111.1 GCA_902789675.1 uncultured Eubacteriales bacterium | reverse complement strand
CGACGCAGTTGACGCTCTCATTGCCCGGCGTCATGAAGAAGCACAGATCGCCCGGCGCAAGCTCGCCGATCGAATCCACGCGTTCCCAGCTGTCGTTCTCGGAATAGCCCTTGCTCGTCTTGTGCCGAACCTTGACGCCGACCGCATTCAGGCAGTAATACACAAACCCGCCCGGATCGAATCCGGTTTCGGGCTTTTTGCCGCCGCGGTGATAGTCTTTGTTCAGAAGCGACTGCGCCACCTCGCAGAGCAGCTCCGCCTTCGGACGATTCGGCTCGACGATCCCCATGGACTGCACGGTCGACGCTTCTGCCGGAGCATCAATCGGTTCCGGCGTCGGCGCTTCGGTCGGCTCCGGCGTCGGCGCTTCGGTCGTCGCTGCTGTTGGAAGCTCCGTCGGCGCTTCGGTCACGGTGACCGGCTCCGGCGTAAGCGCTGCTTCATCCGTTACCCGGACGTCCGCCGGTCCTTCCGGCACAGCGGCAGGCGCCGCCGTTTCGAGCTGTCCGACGATCTGTATTTTTTCCGTATCCGGTGCGGAATCGACGATCTCTGCCCGCGACGAACAACCGATCAGCAGCAAAAAGCCGAGCGCGGCCGCGGCGATCCGATACGATCGCTTCATTCGGATACACCTCCTGTTTTTTATCATGTGGCTTGATTATAAAGGAACAATGTCACCGAACCGTAAACGGATTGTGAACAATTCTTTATTTTTGCTTATTTATAGCAAAATTCCTGCCGAAATTCGTACAAAAAACCGGGAGATCGCTCTCCCGGATTGCTCTCCCGGATTTTCCGTTTTTCTTATGCTTCCTTCTTTGCAGACATCGGAAGCTGCTCGCCGCGGAAATACGCTTTCAGCGGATGATAGATCAGCATCGCGACGATCTCGGTTGCGACCAGCTCAAACAGCATGTACCATCCGTTGTACAGCGCGGAATAGATCCACGGACTGACCATCTTCATTCCCATGAATTCCTCCGGCATCCATACGCCCCAGATCCATACGCCGGTCATATAATGGCAGAGGAACCGCAGCGTGAACGTTACCGCGATACCGACGGCAACCGACCATCTTTCCTTGCCGAAGATGCCGGAAAGCCCGATCACCGTATATGCGATGATATAGTCCAGCATGACGATGCCTGCGCCCATCCAGAAGGAGTTCGCATACGCCACGTTGTCCAGTCCCAGAAGCATTTGTCCGACGCTGTACGTGAACGCAACCAGCACGCCCCATTTCCAGCCGTAGCGATGGCTGATCATGATGATGGGAAGCATGCTCAGGATCGTCACGCCGCCGCCGAACGGCAGGTCGATCTTCACCATGCTGCACACCGTTGCGATCGCGATCATCAGCGCGCTTTCAACAAGCTGCAGCGTCGTGATCTTTTTCTTGTTCTGCATTTCCATTTCATTTCCCTCCGTAAAATAAGATGCCGCCCCGTCGGGACGGCATCCGAAAAGCTTATGGTTTACGCTTCCTACGATGGCATGACCCAACAGGTTCCAAGGGTGCTTCTCAGCCGAAGGTCGTTCGGCGCCCCTGCGTCGGATCTAATCATAGCAAAATCGCGTCGATTCGTCAAGCGTCAGCGGCGAAAAACCGTAAAATCGCGCAGCCGCACGCGCACGAGACCGACGATTTCCTCCGGACCGAGGCAGTCGATCGTCTCTCTGCGGCTGTCCTCGCCGTAGTTCCGGTCGTCGGACAGCACGAATACCTCGCCTTCCGGTACGGAGATCCTCGGAATATCCAGCGGCGCGGTAGGGTTGTACCGCGCTTCGTCGAGTCCGTACTTGCCGTCGATGATCAGCACGCCGTCCTTTGCCTCGATCGTCTCTCCCCCGAGCGCGACCACGCGCTTGATGAGAAGCTCCTGTGTGTCCGGATCGCGGAACACGACCATGTCGCCGCGCTGAAACTCGTGAAAATGCCGGTACAGCCGATCGTAAAAGATCGTATCGCCCTCCCTGAGCGTCGGCGCCATCGACGCGTCCGCCACATACACCGGTGAAAACCAGACGAACAGCACAAATAACACAAGCGCAAGTCCCAGAAGCCCGGAAAACATCCAGCTCATGAAGCCCTGCGCGCGATGTTCGTTTTTATACCGTTCGGAGCGTGTTTTCATAGTCAGATCAGACGGAGCTTGATATTGATCGGATTCATCTTGACCGTCATGACGACGCCGGGCTTGCCGACCACGCGGCAGAGCGGGATCGGACCGACGGTATCGTAGCGCGAATCGCGGCTGACCGAACGGTTGTCGCCGAGCACGTAAACGCTGCCCTCCGGGATCGTCTGCGGCCGGATGTACTGATTCCCGATGCGGTCCTTTGTGAGATACGGCTCGTCGACCTTTTCGCCGTTCACATAGACCTCGCCGTCCCGCGTTTCGATCGTATCGCCGCCGACGGCGACCACGCGCTTGACGCGCGTCGCATAGTTCAGCGACTGATCCTCGTAATAGGCGTCCGGATAATAGCAAAGCACGATGTCGCCGCGCTTCGGCGAGCGGAACGCGTACGCCATGCGGTTCGTCAGCATGATCTCACCGTTCTGCAGCGTGTCGAGCATGGAATTCCCGTCCACGCGCACGGGATCCAGAAGCACCGCGCGCACGGAGAACATGATCAGCACGATCAGCACAAGGTATACCAAAAAATCCGCCGCGCGCCACAGCGTGCCGCCGCTCATGGATTCGTTCCGTTTTTCCGCATCCCGCCGCAGGGCGGATAATTTCTTTCTTACCGGCATTTATTCCGACTCTTTTCCGATGATTTTTTTCGCCGATTTCAAAAATGCGAGACGATCGAGCATCACGACGCGTCCGCATCCTTCGCATATGATCTTGACGTCCGCGCCGACGCGCGTGATCGTCCACGTATCGCAGCCGCAGGCGTGCGGCTTTTTCATACGCACCGTATCGCCGAGCGCAAAGGTTTCGATCATTTTTGATCGCCCTCGTAACGGATGTAGCGGTCGACCGCCTCCGCGATCTGCGCCGCTTTTTCCTCGTGCATCCAGTGCCCCGTGTTGCGGATCCCGTGATAAACGCTGTTCGGCAGCAGCTTTCGAAGCTCAAACAGCCGCTCCATCGGCTGCAGCCTGTCCTCTTCGCCCCAGATGATGAAGTATTCGCGGTTCGCCTTTTTGATCGCTTCCAGCGCATACTCCTCGTCAAAGTTGCGGATGGCATACATGATCGCCTGCCGCGACGCGTGATCGTCGCAGGTTTTGAAATACTGATCGACCACTTCGTCGGTACAGATCGTTCCGTCGTAATAGAACAGCGGCAGGTATTTTTTGAAATCCTTCTTGCTGTACAGCTCGCGATAGAACGCGCCGAGCGGCTTTTCGAGCCTGCGGATCTTCTTGGGCATCTTCTCCGTGATCCCGCCGGGCGTCAGCGCGACGACCTTCATAAAGCGATCCGGATACTTTGCGGCCGCGTACATCGTATAAACCGCGCCCATCGTGACGCCGAGCGCATGCGTCTTTTTGACGCCGAGCGCGTCGAGACACTTCACGATCACGTCCGCAATCTCGTCCATCGAATAATTCAGCGAATACGGCCGGTCGGAATAACCCGCGCCCGGCAGTTCGATCGCCACGACGCAGTAGGAATCCGCCAGCTTCGGCATCAGCTCGCGCCACGTATAGACCGACTGTCCGACCGAGTGCACGAGCAGCAGCGGCTCGCCGCTTCCCATGGTCAAATAATGGATGCGGCACTGTTCCGGCTTCTGATGCGCGCCCGGAAAGCCGGGAAGCTCGATGGTGATATAATCCCCGATGAGATCGGAATTGACGATCGGCTTATATTCCTTCTTCATAATACACCTCTTTTTGTTGTTTTGATTATACAGCCAAGCAGGACACGATGCAAGAATACGGCGGAAAACTTTTCTTTTCGTACATATTTCTGTTGCAAATCCGATGCTTTTCCCTGTTATCATGTGCCGAAGAACGGAAATTTTGCGTTTTCTGTCATTTTTTCTTTGTTTCGTACGCTTCCTTTACAGAACATGTTCAAAAACGAAAGGAGGATCGCGTGTGAACGATCTTTCAAAACTGATGAAAACCGATCCGGAAACCGGAACGCGGATGCTGCTGCGGCAGTACGGCGGACTTGCCTACTGCATCGTGCGGCGGGTGCTGAAGGGATATCCGGAGGACGACGTTGAGGAATGCGTTTCGGACGTATTCTACTATCTCTACCGGCACCGCAAACGTCTCGATTTTTCGGACGGCGCGCTGAAAGCCTATCTCATCAGGACCGCCGAGCACAGGGCGATCGATCATCAAAGAAAATGCGCCCGCATGCCGGTCCCGCAGGAGGACGCGCTGTGGGAAGCGACAGCTTCGGAACGCTCCGCGGAGGAAGAAGCGCTTTGCGCGCTTTCCCGCGAAGAGCTGATCGACCGGATCCGCGCGCTCGGCGAGCCCGACGCGTCGATCCTGCTGATGAAATACTGGCTCGATCTGACGTGTGCGGACATCGGAGAGCGGCTCGGCATGCGCCCGAACACCGTTGCGGTGCGGGCGGGAAGAGCCCTGAAGCGTATCAGAGAAACATGGAAAGGAGAAGCGGAATGAAAAAACCCTTTGAACAAAAATTTGAAAAACCGACGACGGAGGAAACGGAACGCCTGCTTGAAACGGTCGATCCGAATACCGTGCTGCAGCAAAATACCCTGAACCGGATCGAAGCGCGGCTGGACCGCAGATTGCCCAAAAAGCAGCGGATTCCCGTCAAACTCTGGAGATACGCCGCGATCGCCGTCGCCGCGTGCGCGATCGTCTATCTGACGCTCGGCTTCACCGTGCCCGGCGTGGCGGACGGTCTGTACCGGCTCGTGCATCCGGACACGACGACCGACAGCTACTTCATGCAGCAGCCGGACGAACATGAACCGGTCAAGGACATCGAACAGGCGATCGAAAACACCCGCGCGGAAAACAACGGCGGCGTTGCGGA
>CADAPG010000110.1 GCA_902789675.1 uncultured Eubacteriales bacterium | reverse complement strand
ACGGAGAACGGTACGGTCACGCTGACCGGTTCCGGTCTGAGCTTTGTGAAGATCCTGCTGGATGCTTACACCACCGACGACACGGTGCAGAAAGCGGCGGTCGCGATCTGGCGCTACTCGCAGTTCGCTGACATTGTGAAGGGCAACACGCCCGAAGCAAACAAAAAGTGATCCGACCCGCGATCCGATAAAACAATCAAAAAAAGCCCGATCCGATGCAATTTCGGATCGGGCTTTTGTATCAACTGATCGGTATCCGGCAACCAAATGCAAAGCGCTGTCCCAAACGGGGCAGCGCTTTATTTGACCGATCCGATTGAAAACAGCCCGAAATATGCTATAATAGGAAAAAAGGAGGGCAGCGTATGGAGACACAATGGACGCCGGACGCGGTGCTGTCGCAGTTTGGCCTTGCCGCGTCTAAAGGAGAGCCGACCGTTTTTCTGCACGAGGAAGACGAGGACGGATATTTCAAGCACATCATCGGCGTCACAACGACGGACGGACGGCGCCTTGTGCTGAAATTTGTCCACGAATTCCTGAACGGTGCGCTGTCCGAGCTTTCTGTGGAGCAGAATATCACGGAAAAGCAATGCGCGTTCGCTTCCTTTTTACGCGAAAACGGCATTCTGACGCCGCGCTTCTACCGTTCGGACGGACACTTCTGTATCGAAACCGCCTGTTCGGGTGTTCCCTGCGTCGCGACCGTCGAGGAGTATTGCGGCGAGGAGATCCGTGAGATCACGGAGCCGCTCGCCTTCCGGATCGGCGCGCTGGTTGCGCGGATCCACACGCTGTCTCTGGCGCACGGGTATCGGATCGGCTGCGGCACGCTGTTTTCCGCCGCGGAACAGAATGACGTCGATTGCATGGATCGGTTTCTGACGCTTGCAAAGTCCGACGGGATCGATCCGTCCCTCTTGGCGCAGATCGTAGCGCACATCGAACGAAAGCGCGCCGCGCTGACCGTCGAATGGGATGCGCTGCCGAAGTCCGCCGTGCAGGGCGATATATCGGTCAACAACCTGATCGACACGCCGGACGGTCTGCTTGTATTCGACTATAACAATGCGGGCGACGTGGTCCTCGTCTCCGACCTTGTTTTGGAGGGGCTTTTGACCGCATACGAAATGGATCTCCCGGAAAACGTGCCCGCATCAGATCGCGAACGGCTGTTCCCCGCTTTTCTTGACGGCTATCTGTCCGTCCGGGAGCTGACGGAGGCGGAGCAGCGCATCGGCTGGGAAATCTATACGCTGTACCATGCGCTTTGGTTTACACGCATCGTTTACAACGAGGATTCTTTGGAAAAACTGCTGCAGCGCAGCGACTATGACGGCGCAAACGCGCTGCTGCGCCGTATGCTGGAAGATATCACGGAGCCGGACGACGGCAGATTCGCCCGCAAACCGGCATAACCCGGCTTTTTACGACCTTTTGAAAAGGAGATTGCTATGAACGAGCAGCAAACGCTTTTAAACGCGACGCTCAGAGAGCCGCTTGCGGCGCGTCTGCGTCCCGAGGCGATCGACGAAATCGTGGGACAGACGCATCTTTTGGGTCCGAACCGCATCCTGCGCCGCATCATCGAACAGGACGCGGTGTCCTCCATGATCTTCTGGGGACCGCCCGGCGTCGGCAAGACGACGCTCGCGCACGTGATCGCCAACCAGACGAAGGCGAAGTTCATCAACTTCTCCGCGGTCACGAGCGGCATCAAGGAGATCCGCACCGTGATGCAGCAGGCGGACGAAAACCGCATGTTCGGCGAAAAGACGATCGTATTCGTCGACGAGATCCACCGCTTCAACAAGGCGCAGCAGGACGCGTTCCTGCCGTTTGTGGAGAAGGGCAGCATCATCCTCATCGGCGCGACCACCGAAAACCCGTCGTTTGAGGTCAACGGCGCGCTTCTTTCCCGCTGCAAGGTCTTTGTTCTGAAAGCGCTTTCGGAAGACGATCTCTTCACGCTGCTGCGCCGCGCGATCGACAGCCCGAAGGGCTTCGGAAATCAAAAGGTCAAAATCTCCGACGACGTACTCCGTATGATCGCGGTATTTGCCAACGGCGACGCAAGGACCGCGCTCAGTACGCTTGAGATGGCGGTTCTGAACGGCGAATACGACGACGGCGTCACCACGGTAACGGTCGACACCGTCGAGCAATGCACATCCAAAAAATCGCTGCTCTACGATAAGACCGGCGAGGAGCACTATAATCTGATCTCCGCGCTGCACAAATCCATGCGCAATTCCGACCCGGACGCGGCGGTCTACTGGCTTGCGCGGATGCTTGAAGCGGGCGAGGACCCGATCTACATCGCGCGGCGCGTGACGCGCTTTGCAAGCGAGGACGTCGGGCTTGCGGACCCGCGGGCGCTGGAGCTTGCCGTCGCGGCGTTTCAGGCGTGTCACCTGATCGGCATGCCGGAATGCTCCGTACACCTCACGCAGGCGGTCGTATACCTTTCCCTTGCGCCGAAGTCAAACGCGCTGTATATGGCGTATGAGAACGCGAAACGCGACGCAATCACGCAGCTTGCGGAGCCCGTGCCGCTGCACATCCGCAACGCGCCGACAAAGCTCATGAAGGAGCTCGGCTACGGCAAGGGCTATCAGTACGCGCACGACGCCGTCGATAAGCTGACCGACATGCGGTGCCTTCCCGATTCGCTGTTGGGCAAGGTGTATTACGAGCCGACCGAACAAGGACTGGAAAACCGCTTCAAGGAAAGGCTCGAACAAATCAAAGCGTGGAAAGCCGCGCAGGAAAAGAAATAACGAACGCCCCGATCAAAGTCGATCGGGGCTTTTGTTCCGATGAAAAAGCGCCTTCCCGATTCGGGAAGGCGCTTTTGCTTTTATTCGTTCTCAGAACGCATTGTAGATAACGAAGTGATCCTTTTCGGGATGCAGCTCGTCGTACTCGTGCGCATCGGTGAACGGGTTGACCGTGTTGACGGTGATGCTCTGGTCTTCGCTGTTGAAGCTCAGGATCCGGACGAAGCCGAGGCCCTTCTCCGCGTCCGCAATGTAGTTGTACATCAGCGCGGTGACCTTGCGTCCGCCGTAGTTCTTCTCCCACTTCGCAACGCCGTTTGCATTGCCGCAGAGGATGAGACGTACGTTGTCGTTGTGCTTCACGAGCTCTTCTTCGATCAGTTCACCGAACTCGGTAAGCTCGCCGTTCTCGTCGATGTAGTCGTTGACCAGGAGGATGACGAAGTCGTCCTGCTTCGCGGCGATCGCTCTGTTGAGGAACTTCAGCCATTCATCCTGACGCTCCTTCTCCTCGTCGGTCTCCGCAAGCTTCTGATAGCCGATACCGACCACCAGCACGGGCTGCTCTCTGAGTTCACGATACCAGATCGTCTCATCGCCGTCGACCTTCGTGACGTTCTTGAAGGTGTACGTATCGGCATTCAGCTCTGCCGCAAGGTATGCCTCGCTGTCGAGCGCGTCGCCGTTGACGTCCTTCGTACCCGCTACGCTGTAGAACGGGAGTTCCGGATAGAGCTTCTTGAACTGCTTGAGCTCTTCCTTCATCATCGTCCACGTGTCGCTGTCGTTGTAGGTCTCGACCATGTTGCCGGAATCGAGCATTGCGATCGTTCCGAGCTTCTTCGCATTCTCTGCAACGTACTTGATGATTGCCTTGAACGCATCCGCACGGTCGCCTTCCGCCGTCAGCAGCGTGTCGGTGAGCCAGACCAGCGAGAAGTCGCCGAGTCCCTGCTTCGGAACGATGGTCAGCGTGCCGGTCTCGAACACGACGATGTAGTTGCCCTGCACCTCTTCGCCGCTCGGCGTGATGGTGTACGTGCCCGGCTTCTCGCCCGGTTCACGGGTCAGCGTGTAGGTGATGATGCTCTCATCTTCACCGTTCAGCAGACCGGTGACCGTCGCCGTGAATTCAGGATCCTTCGTGCCTTCCGTCTTCGTAGCATCGTTTGCCTTGACGACGACCGTTGCCGGCAGGATCTCGAAGGTGCCTTCGATGAAGATGACGTTGTAGTTATTCACATTGAACGCCGATCTTGCGCCCTTCGCCTTAGCGCCGAGGCGGATGCCGGAAGCTATTCTCTCGAACGCATTCAGGATGAGCGACTTCGGACCGATCTTGCCGTGGATCGTGTAGGTGCCGACGTTCTCGCCTTCGTCACGCCAGAGCGTGATGATGTCTTCCGGAATCGTCTCGCCTTCCACAAGTCCTTCGACCGTGTAGGTGAAGTCAGGATCTTCGGTGCTGTAGAGCTTCGACGCATCGTCGATCGTGATCGTCAGATCTTTCGGGATAACCGTCAGCGTGTAGCCGTCCTTCACGACGTCTTCATACGCCGGGTGGGTCGCCTTGATCGAGTAGGTCGTGGTGCCGACTTCCGTGCGGCTCGGCGGCGTGGTGGTCCACGTTGCGCCGCCGTCGGTGCTGTACCAGATGGTCGAGCCAGCTACCGTTGCCGTCGCGGTCAGGGTATGTGCCTTACCGTCGTACACGACCGTGATGCTCTTACCGTCTGCATCCATCGTTTCGTCATCGTCGCCCGGTTCCGGATCAACGTCGTTGCCGTCCTTCTTCTTGGTCGGATCTTCGACCTCGTCCTGCGCTGCAACCGGCTGATCCTCCGGATCGACCGCCGTTGCTGCCGCAACGTTCTTGACGCTGCCTGCGACGACGTCATCCACCGTGACGGTGTAGGTCGCCGTGAACTCTTCGCTTGCACCCGGTGCGAGGCTCGCGATCGTCCACTCGTCGCCCGTCAGTTCATCGGTTACAACGATGTTCGTCAGCGTCACATTGCCTTCGTTCTTAACGGTTACCTTATAGGTGATCGTATCGTCAAGGACATATGCGTCGTCCGTCGGCGTGCTCGTCGTTTCCTTCGTGACCGTCAGCTTCGCATTCTTCTTTTCCGTCGGTTCGGGGTCTTCGCCCGGGGTTACCGGTACATCAGGATTCTCAGGATCGGGGCTGTCGCCCATTGCCGTTGCAACGTTCACAACTTCGCCGTTGAGGATGTCCGCTTCGGTGACCGTGTATTCTGCGGTGAACTCTTCGCTTGCACCCGGTGCGAGGCTCGCGATC
>CADAPG010000109.1 GCA_902789675.1 uncultured Eubacteriales bacterium | reverse complement strand
GCGATCCCGTTCACGCTGCTCCTGTGCGTCTTCGTCACGGTCGTCTGCTTCCTTCTGCTCGACGGGCTCTCCCGCAAGACGCTTTCCGCGATCCTCGGCACAGTCGCCGGGTTCTCCGTCGCCTGCGTCTTCGCTCTGATCGCAAGCCGGATCGCGCATCTTGACGGACTGGAATACAACGTCGCCGAGACAGACACGCTGATCCAGGCAAAGTATCAGGGCACGCTGATCAACATCCGCGGGCTGTTCGTGTCCGGCATCATCATCTCAGCGCTCGGCGCGGTCATGGACGTGGCGATGAGCATTTCGTCCTCGGTCAACGAGCTCAAGACCGTCAATCCGGGCATGGGCTTTTCCGCGCTTTTCAAAAGCGGCATGCGCATCGGACGCGACGCGATCGGCACGATGACGAACACGCTGATCCTCGCCTTCACCGGCGGCGCGCTCGTCAATCTGCTTCTCATCAAGTATTATAACTGGGACTGGAAGGCGATCCTCTCCGGCGATTACATCACGCATGAGGTCATCACCGGCATCTCCGGCAGCATCGGACTGATCCTTGCCGTGCCGCTGACCGCGCTGATCGCCGCGGCGCTATGCGGGCGCGCGCAGGCGCTTTCCGGCGCAAAGCAGCCGGTCGCGGACAAACCCGCCCGCCAGAAGAACTGACATCCCCACCGCTTCGGCGGTCATCGCATCTGCGTTTCCGAGCTCCAGCACCGCGCTCTGAAACAGCGTATAATCCCCGAACGCTCTCCATAACAGCATTCCGAAAGGCGCCGCGGCAATCGCGAGCGCCTTTGCGTTTGCGTCGCGGCAGAAGAGCGCGGCGAACACCAGCGCCGGCGCGGCGATCAGAAGCCCCTGTTCCGGAAACAGCGGCAGAAGATCGCACAGCTTCCACCCGAGATAGCCGCCGAATGTCGCTGCCGTGAGCGCGCCGAACGGATGATCCGTCGGGCTCAGGACCGCGGTCAGCAGCGCAAACGCGCACGACGCAAAGCAGAGCCGCACTGTGGGTGTGCGCAGCGTCGGAACGAAGGTCAGCCCGAACACGACCGGCAGCAAAAGCAGAACCGCCCGTTTCTTCCATCTGGGCAGCAGCATGTCGAACCACCCGCCCGCGGTGAGCAAGAGAATCGTCAGAAGCGCGATCCGCGCCGTCCACATCATAAAAAATCACATCCCCCGTTTTTTTCGGTTAGGATGTGATTTTCGTTTGATTGTATGCGTTATTTCAGGCGTTTTCCCTCGCCGTACACCGCGACGATGTCCTTCGGCTCGGCGATATAGACCGCGCGGTCGAAGCGTTCGCGCAGCGTCAGCCGCCCGGTGTCCGGATATTCGCGGTCGTCGATGACCACGGCGTGCAGCTTGTCGCCCTTTCGGAACCCCGGCTTTGCGCCGAAATACAGCGCGCCTGCGGTCGTGCCGAGATAATACCCCTCCGCCACGGAGAGGAACGGCGTCTTCCAGCCGCTTTCGATCCGTTTGATCTTCGAGGCGCGGATCGACATCTGGATCACGTTCAGCATCGAAAGATGCGCGCCGCCCGCAATGTCGCTGCCGAGCACGACCTTGATCCCTTCGTCGAGCATCGTGCGTATCCCGGCGACGCCGCTCGAAAGATTCGTGTTCGAATCCGCGCAGTGCACGACCGTCACGCCATGCTCCCTGATCGCGGCGCGTTCGCGTTCGTCGCTGTGGACGCAGTGCGCCATCAGCGTATCGTTCTTCCAAAGCCCGTACTTTGCGTAAGTCTCCCAATACTGTTTGCAGTCCGGATGCAGCTCCTTCACCCATTGAATCTCGCTGAGGTTCTCGGACAGATGCGACTGCACCGGCAGATTCCGCTCGTTTGCAAGCTTCCCGAGCCATTCCATCAGCTCGTCCGAGCAGGACGGCGTGAACCGCGGCGTGATCATCGGACGGATGCGGCTGAAGCGATCGCACGCGTCGAGCCAGCGGAGCGTTTCGCGCTTGCTCTCCTCCGCCGTCTCGCAGTAATAGTCGGCGCCGTTGCGGTCCATATTGACCTTGCCGACGAAGCCCGAGATCCCGGCGCGCTCCAGCTCCTCCATCAGGATCAGCGTTGCGTCCGCATGGATTGAGGAGAACATGCACACCCGCGTCGTGCCGTAGCCGACGAGCCGTTCGGCAAGCGAACGATAGTGCATCCGCGCGTAATCGGAATCCGCAAACCGCGCCTCGGTGCGGAACGTGTAGGTGTTCAGCCAATCCAGAAGCGGCAGGTCCATGCCCATGCCGAGCATCGGGTACTGCGGCGCATGCAGGTGCATGTCGCAGAACGACTGCATGATGAGCGCGTCGCCGTAATCGGCAAGCATCCCGCCCTTGAACCGTTCGGGAAGCGTCTCGAAGACGCCCTCGATCACGCCGTCGGCGTTCAGCACGATGTACCCGTCCTTCACCGCGTCAAGCTCGCCGAGTTTCGGCACGGTCAGGATATTGCCGTGCAGCACGTAAAATCGGTCCTCGCTCGCGGCGCGCGTGTCGATGTCGTCAAGCTCCGCAGCCGGCGTCTCGACCGTGACGAGCCGATCGGGATGCTTTGCGATAACCCGGCTGCCGCCGACGTCTCCGGAAAGCGCAAGCAGTTCCGGGAACAGATCTTTCGGAAACAGCACGGGATTGCCGCGTCTGCCGTTTGCCGCCGGCGCCACGATGCGCGTGGGATCTTTATAAAACGCGTCTAAAAGCGCGCTGACGGTCGTTTCGGTCACGCGGGGCTGATCCCCCACCGCATACAGAATCCCGTCCGGATCGCTCTTTACGGCGCTCTCCGTGCCGATCACGACGCTTGAAGCGATGCCGCGCTCCGGATCCGGATTCTCGGCAACGATGTACTCCATGCGCTCGGCGACCATGCGGCGCTCCTCCGCGCCGGTCTTCAGCACGACGGTGCGCGAAACGAACCGATCGGAAAGGCGGTCATAGAGCTCCAGCGCATGCAGGAGCATCGGCTTTCCGTCGATCGGATATGCCAGCTTGTCGCTGCCGAAGCGCTTGCTGCTGCCGGCAGCCGTCAGTACCAATGCGATCTTCATTTTCTGTACCTTTCCGAGGGTTTGCGGAACACGTATTTCCCGCAGTACGGCTTCACAAGCGTTCCGTTCTCCACGACGAGCTCGCCGTTCAGAACCACGTCGCGCGTGCGCCCGAGGACTTCCATGCCCTCGTACGGCGAGTTGTCGCAGGCATGCAGATTCGTTTTCCACAAGATGGTATGTTTGTCGTCCGGATCGAAGATCACGATGTCCGCGTCGCTGCCGACGCGCAGCGCGCCCTTCTCAGGGAACATGCCGAACAGCCGCGCCGCCCGCTCGCTCATGAGAAGCGCCATCTGTTCCAAAGTGATCGCGCCGGTTTTCACCGCGTAGGTATAGACAAGCTCCGCGCGGTTCTGAACCCCCGCGCCGCCGTTCGGGATCTTCGAAAAATCGTCCTTTCCCAGCGCCTTCTGCGCCATCGTGAACGAGCAGTGATCCGTGCCGATAAAGTCGATATCCTTCTTTTTCATGCCGTCGAGGATCGCGGCGCGATCCTTCGCCTCGCGAAGCGGCGGCGACATCACAAACTTTGCGCCGTCCGGATCGGCATAGCGTTTTACGTCGAGCGTGATGTACTGCGGGCACGTTTCGGCATAGACCTCCACCCCGCGCTTTCTTGCCGCGCGGACCTCCTCGAGTCCGTCCGCCGTGGAAAGATGCACCACCCACGCGGGGTATCCGGATAGCTCCGCGATCCGCATCAGCCGCGCCACGCCTTCGGCTTCGACCGCCTGCGGACGCGTGACCGGGTGCGCCGTCGGGTCCATGTGTCCCTTTGCCTTCTCCTCCGCGATCCTTGCCTGCAGCACGTCGTAGTTTTCGCAATGCACGCCGATCACGCCGCCGCGTTCGCCGATGAACTTCTGCGCGTCGTAGATCTGACCGTCGTTGACCTTCATCGCGTCATAGACCATGTACATCTTGAACGAGCTGACGCCCGCTTTGAACATGTCGTCGACCTCGGCTTTGCGCGCGTCGTTCCACTCGGAAACCGCCATGTGGAAGCCGTAATTCGAGGAGCTCTTCTCCGCCTTTTTGTGCCAGAGCTCGAGCGCGTCGTGCATCGTCATGCCGTGGTCCTGCGTCGCAAAGTCGAGCACTGTGGTCGTGCCGCCGACGACCGCCGCCTTGGTGCCGGTCTCGAAGTTGTCCGCCGTGACCGTGACGCCCAGATCGAGGTCGAAATGCGTATGCGTGTCGATGAATCCCGCGAAAATGTAACAGCCCGCTGCGTCGATCACGCGGTCCGCCTTTGCGTCGATCTCCGGCGCGATCCTTTTGATCTTGCCGTCCTTGATGAGAACGTCCGCTTTCTTTCTTCCGGTCGACCGTACGACCATTCCGTTTTTGATCAGGATCCGCATAATGACCGCCTCCGCACAGATTTTTACGAATATTATATTATCACATCCGTGCTGCTTTCGCAAGCGCATTGCAAAGAAAAGAGGTTCCCCCGCCGTTTCGGGAAGAACCTCTTTCGGTTTCGCGGTTGTTATGCTTCCGGAATATCGATCTGTATGATGATCAGTTCGCCTTCGAAACGGGTTCCGTCGCAGCGGTAAACGCCGTGATCGATCGATCCGTCCTGCATCGCGACGTCAACGACATACACCGTTCCCGGCTGAAGCTCCACCGGCATATCGGGAATACAGATGAATCTGTCGCCGTCTTCATCCTGTACTGCCGGGTAGGGCGCAAGATCCTCGAACGCGTTTTCCACGCTCCAGACTTCCAGATACCGGACCCCCAACGAAGGGATTTTTGATTCGAGATCGACCGTTCCGTAATAGTCGCAGTCGTATTCCTTTCCGGCAATTACCATACGGTCCGTCCGGATCGGATCGCCGTACCGCAGGTTTTTGACATGCAGCCGATCCCCGTACCGCGCGGCTCGGCGAGCCGGTCGAATTCCCGGATAAAGTTTTCCGCCATGCAGTTTTCCCGGTAAGCGTACCGATGGAGACTGTAGAATTTCTTTCCCTGCTCGATGGTTTCTGTTGCGCGGGCATATTCCTCCGAATCCTCCATGCCCGCCTCCTTCAGCATATCGAGATAGCGTGCGCCGATGGTATCATACTGATGCCCGACATCCGTTCCGTGAAAGACGGTTTCCGGATAATCCTGTTTGATCTGCCTGAAAAAGCCGAGATAGTCCGTCGAAAACGCCAGGGTCCCCTTCCAATCCCAATAGATACCCTCCAGAATCCGATCCGAATCCTCATGCATCCAGATGTTCAGCAGTTCCGCCGTGTAGTACGGCATCTCAATGAACAGATCCCGGTTGCCTTCTGCATAGAATTCGCCCCAGATCTCGAGCTCTTTATTCAAAAACACGGGATCGGAATGCTCTTCCCCGTATAAGAAGATCTGTCCCTTTGACGGTTCCGGCGCGGGCGTCTCAGTCGATTCCGGTTCCGGCGCGGATGTCGCTTCGGCGGGTGCGGTCGCCGTCTCAAAGGAAGGGTTCGCTTCCGTCTCCTTCGGCGCGGTGCATCCCGCAAGCAGCAGGCAAAATACCATCAGTATCGCGATCCGTTTCTTCATAGGCTGCTCCTTTACCGATCTCTTGATCGAAAACGTGCGCCGGAGGGCTTCATTCCCGCTGTGCCGCTTCCTTCCCGATTATAACACAGCGTACCGTGTGTTTCAACCGTATCGTTTCCGGATAAAGCCTTCTTGTTTCGCGTGCTCCCCGCAAAAAAATACCCGCTTCGCAAGGAAGCGGGTGGTGGTTACGACGGGCTGCATGCAGACCGTACTTTTTGCGTTCCTTCATTCTCGGATCGCGGGTAAGGAAACCCGCCTTCTTCAGCGTGCCGCGAAGCTCCGGATCGGCGGTGAGCAGCGCACGGGAAATGCCGTGACGGATTGCGCCTGCCTGACCGGTCGTGCCGCCGCCGTAAACATTGACGTTCACGTCGTACTTTTCGGAAAGGTTCGTGAGAACCAAGGGCGCACGGACGATCATCTTGAGGGTTTCGAGACCGAAATACTCGTCGATGTCACGCTTGTTGATCGTGATGTTGCCGGTGCCGGGGAGAAGACGAACGCGCGCGACGGACTTCTTGCGTCTGCCGGTGCCGATGTAAGCGATCTTTGCCATAGTCTTTCTCCTTTCCGATTACTTGAGTTCCAGCGCCTGGGGCTGCTGTGCTTCGTGATTGTGGTTCGGACCTGCATAGACGCGAAGCTTCTTGAGCATCTTGTCGCCCAGCGGGCCTTTCGGCATCATGCGGCGGATGGATTCGTAAACCGCAAACTCCGGCTTCTGCTCGAGCAGGGTGCGATACTTGACTTCCTTGATTCCGCCCGGGAAACCGGTGTGGTGGATGTGGGTCTTCTGATCCAGCTTCTTGCCGGTCAGACGGACCTTCTCGGCGTTGATGATGATCACGTGGTCACCGCAATCAACGTGAGGCGTAAAGATGGGCTTATGCTTACCGCGAAGGATCGCAGCGACCTGGCTGGACAGACGGCCCAGAACCATGTCCGTCGCATCCACGACATACCAGCTGCGCTCAACGGTTTCGCCCTTTGCCATATAGGACTTCATGGCGATTCCTCCAATATATAAATTTTATAAATCTTTGCTGCATTCGGCGTTCTGATGTCGGGGCTGTGACGCAGTTCCACCCAATGGCACACCGAATATATTAACAAAGCAAGTCAAGTATGTCAAGAAAAATTTTCAGTTTTTTTCGATATATTTTAAGAATGTGTGCCGCGGTCCCCCTCTTTTGACCGACTCGCGCCGATACGGCGCGGCATTGCCACGCGCGGGCGCGTGAGATATACTGATAAGGAACAGATCAGAAAAGATAATATATTATCCGATTGCTGTAACGAAATGCGCTGCACCGACATTTACGATGCAGAAAGGAGGTGAGCGAGTGATGGATCTGGAAGCCGTCTACCGGGAGCATTCCGCTTCCGTATACCGATTTCTGTACGCAAAAACCGGAAGCGCAGAGCTTGCGGAAGAGCTGACGCAGGAAACGTTCTATCAGGCGGTCAAGTGCATCGACCGTTTCGACGGATCCTCAAAGATCACGACATTCCTGTTCGGCATTGCGAAGAATGTCTGGCTCAACGAATACCGCAGAAGGAAAAAGGCGCCTGTCCCTCTGCCGGAAACCGAAACCGTCACCGCACCTTCCGCCGAAAGCGACGTCCTCGCCAGAATGGGTCGCGAGGATATCCTGAGATCCATCCACCGCATCCCCGATCCGGGGCGGGAAGTCCTCTATCTTCGCCTGCTCGGCTCCCTCTCGTTTTCCGAGATCGGCTCCATTCTCGGGCAGACGGAAAACTGGGCCCGCGTTACCTACTATCGTGTCAAACAGCAATTGATTAAGGAGATTGAAAGTCATGAAAACGAAACTGAATTGTGAAATCGTAAAGGATCTGCTTCCTTCCTATATCGATCATCTGACCTCGGCCGCGACCACCGAAGCAGTAACATCGCATCTGTCCGAATGCGAGAACTGCCGCAGGGTCTATCGCGAGATGACGAACACCGAACCGCCGATTGCGGAGCAGCCGGAGATTGACTATCTCAAGAAGGTCCGCAATTCCCGCCGCCGCATCCGCAATATCGCGATCATAGCCGTATGCGGTCTGCTCGCAGCTGGGGTTGCCGCGTTCACGATCGCAAAGTATGCACAGAAAAAGTCCGCACAGGACGCGCAGACGATCAGCGCGCTCGAAGAACGGTCGGAAGCCGATGCGCAGACGATCACGGAGCTCTCCGAGGCCGCGGAAGCGCTGCAGGAGCAGATCGACCTGCCGACCGTGATCTACGACGCGGAGACGCGCGCGCTTGTCATCACCGGCACGGACCGCTATGGCGAGGCCATCATTCCCGACGAGGCGGAAGAAGCGCTGACGCTCGACGTACAGGACGATCAATTCCATATGTCCGTCTTTATTCCGTTGCTGCAAAACGGCAGTGAACCGTTGAAGACGTATCTTCCCGCGTATATCGATCGAACGGATAAAAGCCTTCACTTCCTTCGCAGCTACCTGAAAGGGAACGCAGGAGACGCCTACCCGACGAACAGCGCAGACAAGATGGTGGAGATCAACATCCGCACGGATGACAAATACCTTTATCGCAACGAGCCGGACCGCATTCTGCTGAACCTCTGCAACGCATACTGGCACCGCGATGCGCTTTATATGTATGCGCTGATGGATACGCCGCACACCGCATGGGGTCAGATCGGTCTTGCATGGTATACGGCGGTCTGCGTCAATCCGTATACAGAGATGCTGACAATGCTCGATCCCTCCGCATCCGCGCCGTATTACGATCTGTATTATGCCGCAGGCGGCACATACGAGAACGCAACCAACGACGATCTCCGTATTCAGTTCGACGTCATCTCCCGTTACTGCTTCGAGAAGGGATTCCCAAGCAAACGATGGGGCACCGTATTTGAAAGCGTTCCGCTGAACAGAACCACGCCGTTTTCCGGTTCGCCGGAGACCTATGAACAGGACTCCTCCATGAGCGTGATCATGGCCGCCGCATTCGTCGGCTGGCTGGACCGACAATACGGTTTTGAAGCGGTCAGCAATTACTGTTTTGAAAAAAAGACGTTTGACGAAGCGTTCGGTACGGATTTTGATACGGAGTTTGCCGCATGGAAAGCGTGGATCATCGAGACGTATCCGATGAATTGAATCAAACAAATCAATACCCGAAGGAGCACACACCCTTCGGGTATTTTTTATCGCCGTTTTGCACACAGTAACATAAAGTTCAATTCTTCGGAGGTATCTATGCCCCATCATACCGTACTCTATCCCATCCATCCGCACGGCTGCGGCGGCGAAAAGCTGCCCGCCGACCGTGAAACGCGCGCGCCGGAGCGCAGGGAGAAAGGCGTACGCCCGTGAAACAGCCGTTCGACGCAAAAGCGTATCGGAAGGAAGTCGCGCGGCGCGCACCGAAAAGTCCTGCCGCGCTGCAGTGTCTCAAAGCGTTTCTGGTCGGCGGCCTCATCTGCGTGCTCGGGCAGGGCATTCACGACCTTGCAAAGCTGATCCCGCTTTCCGATCAGGACGCTTCGACCGTGAGCTCGATGACGCTGATCTTCCTGACCGCGCTATTGACCGGGCTCGGCGTGTTCGACCGGATCGCGTCGTTTGCGGGCGCGGGCACGGTCGTGCCGATCACGGGCTTTGCAAACGCGATCGCCGCGCCCGCCATGGAATACCGCCCCGAGGGCTTCGTGCTCGGCGTCGGCGCAAAGCTCTTCACGATCGCGGGTCCGGTGCTCGTCTACGGGATCGGCGCTTCGATTATCGTCGGGCTTCTTTCCCTGCTGTTCTGAATCGGCTCTCCCCTGTCCCGTCGTGTCATGTCTCTCGCGCGCGTTATGACAGACTGACGGGACGTCGCCCATTATTCTTTTACTATTATTATTTATTTCCCGGTTCTCTCTGAACCGGGGGACGGTTCCCTCTGAACCGGGGTGGGGGTTCTCTGTGAACCGGGGGTGTGGTTCTCTGTGAACCGGGGTGCAGTCGTCGTATAACAAAAAGCGGGATCGCTCCCGCCTTGTTTTGCTTCGGTTTTATCGCAGCGCCTTGAGCCGTTCGATCTCGCGGCGGACGTAATCGACCGTTTCGCCGCAGGTCGTGTTAATATCCTCTTTGAGGATGACAATCTCCCGCTCGAGCGCTTCGATCCCGCGCTGCGGATCGCCCATGCGCTCGCAGACCTGTGCAATCGCTTCGAGCGCGTCCACCATCCGCGGCGGCTTCTGGATCTCCATCGCTTTTTCGTACATGGCGATCGCCTGCTCAAATTGTCCCGCGCGGGCATACACGTCGCCCATAGACAGCCAGGTCATCCACTACTGTTCGCACATGCGGTTCCAATGCTGCATGGCAAGGTCCCGGTTCCCTGCAAACCACTCGATATTGCCCTCATAGAGCGGCACGCGGAAGGTCATCTCGTGTTTTGCCATTTCTTTGACCGCTTCGCGCGCCTCGTCAAAGCGCTGGTCGTCGATCAGAACGTCAATCAGATACAGATATGCGCGGGACGCGTCCGGATGCGCTTTGATGTGCTCTTTCCAGAACCCGATCAGCCTGTGATGCGTCCAGCAGTACCAGTCCGCAGCGCGTCCGCCCATGGCGTTGCTCAGTTCGCCGTACGCTTCGCGGTTATACGGATCGCGGCGGATCGCTTCCTTTGCGGCAAGCTCGGCACGTTCGCTGCACTGCTTGGCAAGATGATTCTCCATGTCGGCAAGCAGCGTATAGGGCTTCGGGTTCTCGGGCTCTTTCATGCCCTTTTCGATCAGAAACCGCCGTTCGGTTTCGACCACGGCGGGATCGAACACCCTGACGTCCCAGATCATGTTCTGAATGCGGTCCATGCGGGTGTCGTCACTCAGCGCGAACAGCGCGTCGATCGTAACGCCGAAATACGCGGAGATCTCCGGCAGCAGCGAGATATCCGGCAGCGTTTCGCCGCGTTCCCAGCGGCTGACCGCCTGTCCCGTCACGCCTAATTTTTCCGCGACGGTCTCCTGCGTGAGCCCGCGCGCCGTGCGGAGCTCCTTGAATTGTTTTCCGAATTCCATTGTTTTATCCTCCTGTTTCGTTCTGTACACAGGATAGCAGAACGGCGCGCCCGTTTACAGCGCGCCGAAAAAGAATCGATTCAACCGTCTGTTGGATGCGTCTCCGCTCAATAGGCGTTCTCCAGCGAAAACGTATCCATTTCCGGATCATTCTTCGGATATCCCCAAATATCGTACCACGGCGAGTACGTTCTGACCTCGATATGCCGATCCTCCGGATAGAAGGTCAGGATCCGCATAAACCCGAGCCCCTCCTTCAGATCGTCCTGCACATTGAACATCATCGCCGTAAAGGAGCGTTCCTTCACGCCGTCCCCGTCGTCGTCGAACCAATCGGTCCGCATCAGCGTTCCGTGCTCATGTCCGCACAGCAGCAGGCGCATATTCGGATAATACGGGACGACCTTTTCGACCACTTCGTTTGCCTGCCCGCTGTACCGTCCGTTTGTCTGCAGTCCGTAATGCACAAGGAACAGAACGGTTGCGTCCGGATACTGATCCAGAACGCTGCGGATCCAGCGGAGCACCTTATATCCGCGCGTGCCGTATCCCATGCCGAACACAAGGAACTGCTCTCCGCCGGCATTGAAGGTCACATACGCCGCCATGCCGTCCTCATACAGCTGCCCCTCTTTCAGCACCGCCTGCGCATAGGGGCGTTTGGTGAACAGACCGGTCTTCAGATTCTTCGTGATGTCATGATTCCCGCTTGCGATCATGCCCGGGATCTCCTGAAAGATCGGCACAAGCGCTTCCGTCGCCCGGTCCCACATAAAGTCCGCCGTGCCGTCCACAACGTCGCCCGTATGCGCGACGAAGGCGATGTTCAGCCGTTCCTTTTCCTGCAGGATCCAATCGCGCATGCTGCAGAAAACCTCCGGATAGCTGCGTGCAAGGACCTGCGTGTCGCTCATCCAGACGATCGAAAACGGCGTGGGCACAGGCGTCGGCGTAGGCTCCGGCGTGGGCGTGGGTTCCGGCGTGGGCTCCGGCGTAGGCGTCGGTTCCGGCGTCGGCTCCGGCGTCGGCTCCGGTGTGGGCTCCGCGGTCGGTTCCGGCGTCGGCGTATCCGTCGGCGCGGGCGTATCCGTCGGCGCGGGCGTTACCTCTGCCGACCTCTGCTCCCTCGTTTTCGATCCGCAGATGCAGAGCAGAAGGATCGCTGCCAGAATCACCAATGTCACAATGCAATTTTTCAGAATGGTCCGTTTCATCCGAGGTATACCACATTTTTCCGCATTTGTCCACGCCCGCGCGCAACTTCTTTCCCGCTTTTGCGCCGATCTTCCGCAAAAAAGAGCTCCCCGCGCGGGGAGCCCTTATCGTTTTTGTGATGCTTACCGGATCGGCTCGAAGTCCGCGGCGCCGTGCTTGCACAGCGGGCAGATGAAGTCCTCAGGCAGCTCGTCGCCCTCGTAGACATAGCCGCAGACCTTGCAGACCCAGCCCTTCTTGCCCTCGGTTGCGGGCTTCGGCTTGACGTTCTTCTGGTAGTAGGTATAGGTCATCGTCTCGACGCGGTTGATGACGCGCGCTTCGGTGACCGAGCAGATGAACATGCCGTGCGTGCCGAGGTCGATGTAGTCCTCGACCTTCAGCGACATGAAC
>CADAPG010000108.1 GCA_902789675.1 uncultured Eubacteriales bacterium | reverse complement strand
CGTCAAGGGCAAGGACGTCACCAAGGAAGCGGTCAACGCGGCAATGAAGGCGCAGTCGAGCGAATCCTTCGGCTACACCACCGAGAAGCTCGTTTCCAGTGACATCATCGGCATGACCTACGGCTCGCTGTTCGACGCGAACCAGACCATGGTCCAGAAGATCGACGACGACACCTATCAGGTGCAGGTCGTGTCCTGGTACGACAACGAGAACAGCTACACCTCGCAGATGGTCCGCACCATCAAGTATTTCGCAGAGCTTAAGTAAACGCATTTGCAACGCACGCCCGGAGGGATCTCCCTTCGGGCGTTTTTGCTTGCTTCGCCATGCGCCGCAGGCGTGATGTAGCTCTCCTTTCGTCACCTTGCGGTGACACCTTCCTCATCAGAGAAAGGTCGGCGTTGATGTGCTTTTCACGTTCCCCTGACAACCGAAACCGAGAGACAAAAGGCAGCAAGTGAAAATCAGACAAGCCACGCCCGGTGCGATTCCGGGCTTTTTTGCGCCGTGTCGACAGAATCCGAAAAAAAGGCTTTTCTTTCCGCAGAAAAAATGATATTATATAAACTGGATGGAAGACAACAAGCGCAGAAAAAAGATCATCTCCGGCACTGCGAGCCTGAACCGCCGCGACGACAAGCCGGTTGAGACGAACGGTCCTGCCGGCAGGAAGGACGGCTATCAGGGAAGAAGGACGCAGGGCGGCGCAAAGCCCACCGGAAGCAGCGCGCCGAGCGGCAATATCTTCTCGATGTTCGGCGGCGCGCAGAACCAGAGCTCGCAGAACCAGAGCTCGCAGAGCCAGAACACGCAGAATACGCAGAGCCAGTTCACCGAGCAGCAGGAAACGCAGGGACAGAACGTGTTCAGCACCCTCGGCGGCGCGGGCGCGACCGGCGGCGTAAGCCGCGGCGGCAAGTTCGGCAAGATCCTGTTGATCATCCTCGCGGTCGTTCTGATCATCGCCCTTGCATCCTGCGTCTTCGGCGGCTGCGGCGGCTGCACATGCGCATTGTCGGACATCACCTCGGAGCAGAGCGGCATCACGCAGAACGACGTCGGTTCCGGCTATTCGCAGAGCGGAAACGACTATACGCAGGACATCGGCGGCAGCGAAACGCTCCCGGACGACTCCGTGCAGCAGGGCTATGCGTCCGATTTCCTTTCGCAGCTGTTCGGAAGCAGCAGCGAGGACCCGTTTGACGCGACGGACAACAGCGCGCCGGCGGCGGTCTCCGCAAGCACGTCTTCGACGGAAGCAAGCCTGACCGTCTCGAACAAGGCGCGCGACCGCTACACGAAGATCAAGGGCAGCGGCAAGGACACCGTCACGCTGATGGTCTACCTTTGCGGCAGCGACCTCGAGAGCGAGCACAGCATGGCGACGGCGGACCTCAACGAGATGCTGCACGCAAACCTGAACGACGACAAGGTCAACATCATCGTCGAAACGGGCGGCGCAAAGAAGTGGAACAACTCGGTCATTTCGAACAAGACGAATCAGCGCTACCGCGTGACGAGCCGCGGGCTGCAGATCCTCGATAAGAGCGTCGGCAAGAAGAGCATGGTCGACCCGAACACGCTCGTCGATTTCATTCAGTTCTGCGCGAAGAACTATCCGGCGAACCGCTACATGCTGATCCTGTGGGATCACGGCGGCGGCGCGATCTCCGGCTACGGCTACGATCAGACGGCGTCCGGCACGATGACACTCGACAAGATCAACAGCGCGCTGAAGAAGGGCGGCGTGAAGTTCGATTTCGTCGGTTTCGACGCGTGCCTGATGGGAACGCTCGAGACCGCGGTCGTGACGGAACCGTACGCGGATTACCTGATCGCGTCCGAGGAAGCGGAGCCCGGCACCGGCTGGTACTATACGAACTGGCTGTCCGCGCTTTCGAACAACACCTCGATCAAGACGGTGGAGCTTGCAAAGACGCTGATCGACGACTTCACCGACGTCAGCAGAAAGAACTATCCCGGCTGCAACACGACGCTTTCCATCGTGGACCTTGCGGAGTTTGCGGGCACGGTTCCGGAGGCGTTTGAGGCGTTCTCCGGCGAGATCGGCAAGATGCTCGACGACAAGGAATACAAGACCGTTGCGGATGCCCGCGCCGACGCGCGCGAGTTCGGCGTTTCCGCGAAGGTCAATCACATCGACGTCATCGACTTTGCAAGCCGCATCGGCAGCAGCAAGGCGAACGCGCTCGCAAAGGCGCTGAAGGGCTGCGTGAAGTACAACCGCACGTCCGTCTCGATGAAGAACTCGAACGGTGTGTCGATCTACTTCCCGTATTCGAGCTTCAAGAGCATGAATTCCGCGGTCGCGCTGTACAACAACATCGGCATCTCCGGCGAGTATTCGCGCTGCATCAAGAGCTTCGCGAGCCTTGCCGCAGGCGGTCAGATCGCAACGGGCGGCACGACGAGCTCCCCGTTCGGCTCGCTGTTCGGCGGGTATGAGAGCACACCGTCGTCCTCCTCGGGCGATATCCTTTCGACGCTGTTGGGCGGCTACCTCGGCGGCTCCGGCAGCAACGATTCGCTGTCCTCACTGTTCGGCGGGTCCGAATCGCTGTACGGCGGCTCGTCCTCCGGCGGCGCAATGGACTTTTTGGGCGGCATCCTCGGCGGCGATTCTTCGAGCTGGTTCGATTCCGGCAGAGCCCTTGCGAACAAGGACTACTATGAACAGAACAGCCTGACCGTTGCGGACATGGAGCTCACCGAAAAGAACGACGAATACGTTCTCGAACTGAGCAAGGAGAAGTGGGATCTTGTGAAGTCGATCCGGATCAACGTGTTCGCCAAGGAAGGCGATCACTACGTCGACCTCGGCATGGACAACGCGGACATTCTGGACGCGAACGGCGAGGGCATGCGCAACGAGGACGGCGACCTCCGCATCAAGTTCGACAATGCGTGGCTGACCGTGAACAAGCAGCCGGTGGCGTACTACTTCATGCAGCACGTCGAAGACGGAAAGAACTGGGCGGAGATCGGCTACGTTCCGATCCTTCTGAACGGCGAGCGGTACTATATGTTCATCGTGTTCGACAACGAGATCGAGGATCACGAATACGGCTATGTCGCAGGCGTGCAGCCGGTCTATGACGAATCCGAAACGCCGACGCTTTCGAAGGGCTTTATCCAGCTGAAGGCGGGGGACAAGATCGACTTCATCTTCGACTGCTACGGTGCGGACGGTTCCTATCAGAACAGCTACATCTACGGCAAGCAGATCGTCGTGAAGAACGCGCTGACCGTGGGATATATGGATCTCGGCGGTCTCGAATGCGAGGTCACCTACTGCCTCACGGACATCTACGGCAACGAATTCTGGACGGAAGCAATTACATTCGAATAAGAACGAAGGACTGCGCTCGGGGAAACACCCCGGGCGCTGTTTTTTTGAAAAAGTGAACAGAAAATGAACATAAACTATTGCGAACGCAACACAAACGTACTAAAATATATTATGTATGGATGTGGATGATCATCCACGTGACTGAAAAAGGGAGGGTAGTTTCGGAATGAAGCATATGAATCGTAAACTGCTGTCGGTTCTGCTCGCACTGCTGATGGTGCTGAGCCTGGTGCCGACGATCTTCGCGCCGAAGACGACGGTCGCGGAGAGCGGTCCCATCGATCAGGCGATCGTACAGGGCGGCGCGATCCTGCACTGCTTCGACTGGTCGTTCGACGAGATCAGAGAAGCGCTGCCGGACATCAAGGCGGCGGGCTACGCAGCGGTACAGACTTCGCCGGTACAGCCGCCGAAGGACTACAACGCCTCGTGGAATGACACCGGCGGAAACTGGTGGAAGCTCTATCAGCCGCTGGACTTCTGCGTTGTGGGCGAGAACGGCTCGTGGCTCGGCTCCAAGGCGGACCTGGTCGCGCTCTGCAACGCGGCGCAGGAGCAAGGCATCTACGTAATCGTTGACGTCGTTGCAAACCACACCGCAAACATCACCGGCGGCGGCTATACCGTGAACGGTACGTACAACGTCAGCGATCAGGTTGCGGACCGTCTGCAGGATCCGGACGGCAGCAAGAACCTGTATCACACGAGCGAGAACGGCACGAACGACGACAGCCGGTACACCATGACGCAGTACCACCTTTCGATGCCGGACCTGAACACCGGAAACCTCGACGTGCAGAACATGGTGCTGGATTTCCTCAAGGAGTGCGTGGACTGCGGCGTCGACGGCTTCCGCTTTGACGCGGCAAAGCACATCGAGCTCCCCGGCGATTCCGGCTGCGGCAGCGACTTTTGGCCGTATATCCTGAATGGCGTGCGCAGCTACGCGGGCGCGAACAACCTGTATATCTACGGCGAATCGCTGAGCGGCTCCGGTTCCGACGCGTGGGTCAACGAGTTTATCACCTACATGGGCCTCACCGACAGCCAGGCGGGCAACACGGCGCGCGGCGCGGTCGTTGATCAGAACGCGGGGCTTCTGGCGGTTTCCGATTATACCCGCGGCAATTCGCCGAAGGATTACGTTATCTGGGCGGAATCGCACGACACCTATGAGGATGGCGGTTCGACCGGCGTTTCCTCCGCAAAGATTGTCAAGACGTGGGGCATCGTCGGCGCAAGAGCCGATTCCACCGCGCTGTTCCTTGCAAGACCGAACGAGCGCATGGGCGTTGTAAGCTCCGATACGTCCTGGAAATCCCCGGCGGTCGCGGCGGTCAACGCGTTCAAGAACCATTACGACGGCAAGGGCGAATGGCTGTCCTATGATCAGGACGCCAAGATCACCTGGATCGAGCGCGGTACCTCCGGCGGCGATGCGGGCGTTTCGATTGTGAAGCTCGACGGCGCGGGCTGGGTCGAGCTCGATGCGCATCTGATGAGCGACGGTGTCTATAAGGATTCTGTCACCGGCAACACCTTCGGCGTGCAGAACGGCAGGATCTTCGGCAACGTCGGTCCGACGGGCGTTGCGGTCGTGTATGAGACCACCACCGGCGATGCGCCCATCCCGCCGGAAACCTCGTCGCAGATGCTGTATCTGACGCCGGCTTCGAACTGGATGAACGACGGCGCGCGCTTTGCGGTCTATACCTTCGGCGGCGGCGAGCACTGGTACAGCATGAGCTTGGTCGACGGCGAAACCAATATCTACGGCGCAGAGATCACGAATCCGTATACAAACGTCATCTTCTGCCGCATGAATCCGGCGACGACGGACAACAACTGGAACAACAAGTGGAATCAGACAGCGGACCTCACCGTTCCGTCCGATAAGAACTGGTATAAGGTCACCGACGGTACGTGGGACAGCGGCGGCGGCACCTGGGATGTCTTTGGCGATATCGGCGGCGGCGACGATCCGACTGTCACCGAGGACGAGGGCTACTACCTTGCCGGCACCATGACCGGCTGGTCGGTCATGCCGGAGTTCAAGATGACCCGCACCGGCGCGGAGACCGAGGAATACATGATCGAGCTCCCGCTGCTTCGCACCAGCAAGCCCTTCCACAGCCAGTTCAAGATCGTGTATTCGCCGGACGGCGTCACGGATCAGACCTGGTTCCCGAGCGGCTTCGACAACAACTACGGCGATTATACGGGTGAGATCCCGCAGAGCGGCGTCTATACCGTCTACTTCCGTCCGAACTATGACGGCGGCGACGACTGGCACGACGGCTGCATCTACGCGGAGCGTACGAAGTTCTTCGTGACCGTCAACGATACAGACAAGAACGGCACGGTCACGGTCGACAAGGACGTTGCGGCAGCGGGCGAGACCGTCACGGTCACGGTCACGCCGAACGAGGGCTATGAGCTCGACACGCTCGTCTATATGTGCGAGACCGGCTTC
>CADAPG010000107.1 GCA_902789675.1 uncultured Eubacteriales bacterium | reverse complement strand
GGCGGCGTGGAATAGCGATGCGTCACGACGTATTTGCTGTTTTTGATGACCTCCCCGGCGTTGCCGCGGACCAAATGCTCGTGCGAAAGCACGTTCGTGCCGTTCGACGCGTGGACGAGGATCTCGTCCTTCAATCCGTCCATCATGTTCAGTACGGGCGGAAGCTCCTCATACTCCACTTTAACGAGCGCCGCCGCCGCGCGCGCCTGTTCCTCGGTTTCGGCGGCGATCAAAGCGATCGCGTCGCCCAAAAAGTGCGTGATCGAGCCCTCCGGGATCATCACGTCGTAATCCTGTTTGAGATGTCCGATCTTGACCGTGCCGGGGATGTCCTTTGCCGTCAGCACACATACCACGCCGGGCGCCGCCTTTGCCGCGCTCGTGTCGATCGAAAGCACGCGCGCACGCGGATAGTCGCTGCGCTTCGCCGTACCGAAAAGCATGCCGTCAAGATAGAGATCGTCGGCGTATTTCGCGTCGCCGAGCGCCTTAGCGGGCGCATCCACGCGGTCGAGGTTTTCGCCCACAATGCCCTTCAACACGCGCCTCGGAACCTCCCCGCCCTCGCGGAACGTCTTTGCCGCAAGCAGGATCGCTTCCTCGATCTTCTTATAGCCGGTGCAGCGGCAGATGTTCATGCGGATCGCGTTCTTCACGTCCGAAATCGTCGGTTCCGGATTGCGATCCAGCAGTCCCTTTGCCGCCATCACCATGCCGGGCGTACAGAAGCCGCACTGGACCGCGCCCGCTTCGGTGAACGCGTAGGCATAGACTTCGCGCTCGCGCGGGGTCAGCCCCTCGCAGGTGACGATCTGCTTTCCCTCCATGCGGTCGGTCTGCTGCACGCAGGCTTTCGTCGCCTTGCCGTCGATCAGCACGGTGCACGTGCCGCACGCGCCCTCCGAGCAGCCGTTTTTGACGCTCGTGAGCTTGAGATCGTCCCGCAGAAAGCGGATCAGTTTTTTGTTTTCGGGACAGGTCACCGCCCGTCCGTTGACCGTAAAGGTCGCCATAAGCCTCTCCTTTCGGCGTTCAGCCGATCAAGTAGTGGTAATCAGAAAGAACCGTTTCGATCAGCGCCTTCGCGTCCGGATCGATCGCGTCGCGGTCGAGATCGACCGTGCCGACGCCGTCAAGCCGCAGCTTCACAACGCGGTCGGATATAGGCAGGAAGCCCTTGTTTTCGGACCCCATGAATTCGGCTTCGGTCGCGAACAGCGTGAACTTCTCCTTGTACGGCTTCGAATCGTACGGGCAGAACACGAGGCAGTTGCCGCACTCGTTGCACATCCGGTCGACGTGCAGGATCTGCGGCTTCGCTTTGCCGGGCACGCGGATCGCAACGTTTGCACGGTTCGGGCACACCTGTACGCAGCATTCGCACACCGTTCCGCAGTTCAGACAGCGCTCGCGCTCCTTTTCCGCCTGCTCGTAATCCTTCAATATGCCCTGCTTCATAAAGCACGCTTCTTCGGTCGTCTGCGCGGCTTCGGGGATCGCATACGCATATGTGCCGACGATCGCGTCCGCAACGGTCCGCGCGTCCCGAATGCCCTCCACGACGGTGGCGGGTCCGCGGCTTGCGTCGCCGATCACATAGACATGCTCGCGGGAGGTTTGTAGGTTCGCATCGGTCTGCACCCTGCCGCGCGCGTCAAGCGCGACGCCGTTTTCCGTGAAGATCGCGGTCTCGACCTTTTCGCCGACCGCCGCGATCAGCGTGTCGCAGGGCAGCTTCGCCTGTTCGCCGGTTTCGACCGGGCTGCGTCTGCCGGATGCGTCCGGCTCGCCGAGCCGCATCACATTGCAGAGAAGCGTTCCGTTTTCGAGCGCGACCGGCGCAAGCAGCTCGCAGAAGATCACGCCGTCCTCCTTCGCAAGCTCCAGCTCCTCCTCGTCCGCGGGCATCTGCTTTGCCGTGCGGCGATAGACGAGCCGCACGTTTTTCACGCCCTTTGCGCGTTTTGCGGCGCGCGCCGCGTCCATGGCGGTGTTGCCGCCGCCGATGACGATCACGTTTTCGCCGAGATCGCCCAGCGTGCCCGCCTTGCTTTCCTCCAGGAAGCGGATCACGTTCATTGCTTCGCCCGCTTCAAGCTTCATCTTCCCTTCCGCCCACGCGCCGATCGCGTAGACGATATCGGTATAATCCTCCGCAAACAGCGCGTCCGCTTTCGGCGCTTCGGTGTTCGTGCGGATCTCGACGCCCATTGCGCGAAGGATCTTCTCATCGTTGTCGATCGCGTCCGAACCGATGCGGAATTCCGGAATGACATAGCGTACGACGCCGCCGAGCTTTGCGCGCTTTTCAAACAGCGTGACGGACGCGCCCTGCCGCGCCAGGAAGAACGCCGCCGCCATGCCCGCGGGACCGCCGCCGATCACGGCGACCTTTTTGCCGTTCGGCTCTGCGGGTTTCAGGGTCTTCAGAAGTGCCGGAAGTCCGTTTTCCGCGGCGGTCAGCTTTGCCCTGCGGATGCGGATCGACTCCTCGTAAAAGTGTCTTGTGCACTTGTCCGCACAGCGGTGCGGGCAGATCGTGCCGGTGATGAACGGCAGCGGATTCTTTTCGACGATGAGCTTCAAAGCCCCGTCACAGTCTCCCTTGCCGACAAGCTCGATATACTGCGGAATGTCCTGATGAATCGGACAGCCGTGCGTGCAGGGCGCGGTGAAACAGTCGAACAGCGGAACTTTGTCCTTGAGCTTGCGTTCCGGCTGCGGCTTTACGGGCTTTGTGTTGCGCACGGATGCGCGCGCCTGACGGCTGAGCAGCGCAACGGCGCCGACCCTGACGCCCGTGAACGGCTCGTAGGGGATCGCGTCGACGATTTTGCCGAGCTGCTGCAAACGCTGATACCCGCCGGGCTTCAGGATCGTCGTGGCAAGCGTGATCGGCCAGATACCGGCTTTGAACAGGTCCGCGATGTTGAACGCATCGATGCCGCCCGAGAACGACAGCCGGAGCTTGCCGTCGAATTCCTCGCTCATGCGCTTTGCCATCTCGATCGTCAGCGGATAGAGCGAGCGCCCGGACATGTACATTTCGTTGCTCGGAAGCTCGCCGCGCGTGACGTCGACCGGGAAGGTGTTGGAAAGCTTCAGCCCGAAGGTCACGCCGTTTTCCGCTGCCTTTTTGAGGAGGCGCTTAAACATCGGAACGGCATCCTTATACTGCAGATCCTCGTTGAAATGGTGCTCGTCGAACACGATATAGTCGAAGCCGAGCTCGTCAAGCGTCTTACGCGCGTAGGCGTAGCCCAGAATCGTCGGGTTGCACTTCACGAACGTGTTCAGCTTCTTCGTGTCGATCAGATACCCTGCGATCCGCTCGATCTCCTGCGGCGGGCAGCCGTGGAGCGTGGACAGCGTGATCGAGGTGCACACGTGCGGATTGATCGAGGCAAGATAGCGTTCGTCGATATGCTCGAACCGGTCGAGATTTGCCCGCGTCCAGTCCATACATTCTGCCCAGATCGCGGTACGGCTTGCGTCCTTTAAGCCTTCGATGAACGCGTCGATCTTCGGGGACGTGATGCCCGCAAAGTCGTAGCCGACGCTCATATTGAAGATGAATCCGTTCGGATCGCCCCAACCGAATTCCTTCGTGAACAGCTTCAGCATGAACCATGCCTTGACGTACTCCTCGAGCGCTTCGGGCACGGTGAGTTCGGTCGACCACTCGCAGTTGTAGCACTCGTCCTTCGCCACGATACAGGGCTTTCCGATGCAGGCGGCAAGCTCGTCGCCGTCCATGATCTGCACGGTCTTGAGCTCAAAGAACCGGCTGCCCGCATAGTACGCGGCAAGGATGTTCTGCGTAAGCTGCGTATTCGGACCCGCGGCGGGACCGAACGGCGTTTCCATCGTCTCGCCGAAGATCGAAAGCATCTTGCCCGGCACGGGTTTATAGGGGCGCTTCACCCCGAACACGCTGCCGGTTTTGTATTCTTTGAGAACCCATTCCATCAGTTCCCGAAACGGGATCGGCGTCATTCGATCGGACATAGTGACCTCCTTTTTATGCGTTCACCGCCGCCCAGAGCTTCTTTGCGCTCTCGCGGCACTTTGCCATGAGTTCGGTTTCGTCGCAAACCAGGAGCTTGCGATCCTTCATCAAAACTTTGCCGTTGCACATCGTGGTGACGACGCTTCTTCCGTTCATGCCGAACAGGATGTGCGAGTTCGCATTGCTGCCGTCCATCGGCGTCAGCGGGTCGTAATCCGTGACGATGACGTCTGCGTACGCGCCGGGCTTCAGAATGCCCAGAGGCGCGTTGAAATACCGTCCCGCGATCGCTGCGTTTCCGTTGAACAGCATATCGGGGATCTCGCCCCACGCGACCGTCGGATCGCAAAGGTGGTGCTTGTGGATGATGTTGCCGACCTTGTAGCTTTCAAGCATGTCGTTCGTGTATCCGTCGGTGCCGAGACCTAAAAGCAATCCGAGCTTTTTCATGTGGATGACCGGACCGCAGCCGACCGCGTTGCCCATGTTCGATTCCGGATTGTGCACGACCGCGGTGTCCGTCGCCTTCAACAGCTCCATCTCCGCCTTGTTGATGTGCACGCAGTGGATCGCAAGCGTCTTGTTGCCGAGGATTCCCGCGTCGTAAAACCGGTTGATGATGCGCTTGCCGTATTTGTCCAGAGAATCCTGCAGGTCCCCCGGTCCCTCGGCGCAGTGCACGTGGAAGCCCGCTTCCTTTCCGCCGTGCACAAGGCAGTCCTCCAAGGTCTTGTCGGAGAGCGTGAACGCCGCGTGCAGACCCATCATGCCCTTCACCATGTCGCTTTCGTCCGCCGCCGCCTTTTTGATGAAGCGCTCGTTTTCAAGGATCGACTGCATGCGCTTTTCCTCGCCGTCGCGATCGCTTACCTCATAGCAGAGCGAGGTGCGCACGCCGAATTCCTTTGCGGCTGCATGGATCTCGTCCAAGGAGCCCGGAATGTCGAAAAAGCTTGCGTGGTGGTCGAATACGGTCGTGACGCCGTTTTTGATGCAGTCGGCATAGACCGCCTTTGCGGACCAGTAATCGTTTTCCTTCGTCAGGCAGCGGTCGATCTTCCACCACATGCCCTCTAAGATGTCGTTGAAGTTATGCGGATTGTAGCCGCGGATAGAAAGCCCTCTTGCAAACGCGCTGTAGATGTGGTTATGCATGTTGATAAGGCCCGGCATGATCACGCCGCCGTTTGCGTCGATCCATTCCGCGTCCGGGTACTTTGCCCGAAGCGCCGCCGTTTCGCCGACCTCCTTCACATAGCGTCCCTCTACCGCAACCGCGCCGTTTTCATAAAATTCCGTGCCGTTCCTCGTCAGCAGTCTGCCGTTTCCGATCCATAAAGCCACACTCCCTCAGTTTATTTTTATGAATATATTATACATGATTTTGCAAAGGAACGCAAGCCGTGAAACGGCGAAGTTTCTCCGCCGCTCTGCCGGCGAATTGTGAAACAATTTCGGGAAAAATTTCACAATTCAAAAAAAGGATTTTGCGCGTCGACGTCGTATATAATAATATCTATGTAATTACATGGATGTAACTATATTGATGTAATTATATTGATGTTATTAAATGGATGTAATTACATCGATGTAATTATACTGAATGATACTATCAATGTTAATTATATGGATGTAATTATATGGAAGAGGGCTGCCCCTTCATGAGACAGCCCTCTTTTTTTGCGTCGATATCAGAGCTTATAGAAACATGCGACGATGCTGTCGAGCGTATTCTCAACAAAACAGGTCAGCGTGATATAAGCCACGTATTCTCCTCGCTGGATGTATACCTGCCTCTGATAAACAGGAACGCCGTACACTTCGCCGGTGATGTTTGCGCCCGTATACTCATCCCCGCCCAGCGTAACCTTCGTTTTCTTTATGACCAGATTCGTATATCCGGCTTGCTCAAACGTATTCTTCATCTCCGGGATGATCATGTCGATCATCGCATCCAATTCTATTGACTTATAGATTGCTTTCTTTTGGTACTGAATATTGATATTCGCCATACCGTCTTCCGATTCGGCAAACATTTCGGTGAACGTTTCGCTTTGATCGATGAGCTCCTGAATATCGGATGATAAATACTGTTCGCCCCAATTATTCGCCTCCGCGATCTGTTTCTCGTCCGCAAACGTCCAATTCTCCAATCTGATCCCGTATCCGAGGAACGTGCTCTCATAGGCGTCGCCGTTCACGGTGCCGAGCGTAAACAGCGTATCGGCGTTCCAGATCCCGTTTTCAGGCGCGTCCGCTTCCGGCTCTTCTGTGGGCTCAACCGTATCCTGCACGGGCTCCGGCTCAGGTTTTGCCGTTGTGACGGCTGTGTT
>CADAPG010000106.1 GCA_902789675.1 uncultured Eubacteriales bacterium | reverse complement strand
CGGCGGCATTCTGCTTACTCTCAGCTTTTTCGTTCCGAAGCTGCCTCGCTATCGGGATACGATCGGTGCGGGAAGCCCCGTATGTGCCGGCTGCAGCACGCGGCTATCCGACTTGAAAGGCACCGAGATTCTGATCGCTGACGGCAAGCGTTACTGCGACGTCTGTGCGAAGCGGTACATGGAAGGCGATTTGAAAAAACCGGTTCAGGAGCCTGTGTACAAGCGGGAGCAGACATATACCTGTGCACGCTGTAAAAAACAGATCGGAGAGCAGGATTGTGTCTGGATCGGGGATCATCGGTTTTGCAGGGATTGTGCAAACGCGGCGAATCAGATCATTTTGAAAGCCGAACGATACAAAGAGCCGAAATACAGAGAACCGACAGGACCGACGGGACTGTGTTCCCGCTGCAGAAGCAGAGTTCCCTTGACAGAACTGGTGTTTAAAGACCTGGCAGATTGTGTTTGCAAAGACTGCTATCAAAAAATCGTGCGGTTTCCGATCCTTCATTTGTATTTTAACCCCTGTATGCAGTACGATGCTTGTGAAACCCTGGATGTATGTGTTGTAAAAGATGGTTACGTGGTAAATTACGAGGAATCCCATGGCAGTAATCATTATTTTGTGATTCCCACCGGCTTCTTTGCAAACGCCTCCTGGGATGCGATCGCTGCAATATTGAACGCCGCCAGCCCCTCGGGCAGAGGATTCGGATTTGGCAAAACAAAGAGGCTTTCCGCAGATGACGTCAAAAATAACGAGGCGGTTCAGAAGCTGATCCAATATGACGATGACCGAAAAAAACACATGCGGTTTTCCGGCGGAGAACATGGCGATACGGTCGATTTGCGTATTCAGCCAGACGGTACCGTCATGGTGAATTGCTCAAACGACGGAGAAGGCAATCGCATGGCGGCAGGCGGATATTCGCGTCCGATGCCGGAGGAACTCGTTCACAACTACGATCAAAGCCGGTTTATTGTCTGGCTGCAGGCAAACTTCTGGTTCAACAGTTCAATTCAGATTTACCTGCCCGCAGATGAAAACAAAGTCAGATCGTTTTTGACGGAAGGGCTGAAGCGACGAATGGCCGATACGGAGGCGTCAACGCAAAAGCCGGAGATCGGAGAAACCGCCTCTGATCGGGAATATGGGCGCGTTCTCGCCATGCATGACGATCATGGGACGCGGTATGTGTTTCGAATTCACGAACGGAGGAGCGAGGGCGGCGGAGGTCGCAGCGGATACCAATGGCAGGATTGGCTGTTCTTCTGCCATGAAAACGACGTGCCGTATCTTTTGCAGTATAACGATTGCAGCGAGGGCTGCGGCTGGTTTGCGGTTCCGCTTTCACGCGAGGATGTTCTGAAAATCGTGCAGGGACCGGATGAAAGGGATGATCCATCCACGAAAAATGCCGCATACTGGCTTTGGTCCGGGATGCTTTCGAAGCATGTGCGGAAGGAGAACGTAATCCGGTATCTGCATCCGGACGATATTGCCGAAGCAAGAGAGTTGCTGGACGGCGGCTTTTCCTTTCACGGCAAATTGACGGATGAAGAGATTGCGGGGTCATCCGGGAACCCGCAAAGCAAAACAAAAGAATCATGAATGCCGAAAGCTGCGGATGCAAACATAACGCGCGGCGTTTGACGCCAAAACCGACACGGACCGCCGAATCGCCGGCGGTCCTTTCGATTGCAGGCGGCAGGAACGGGGGATCCGAGGATCCAAATGACGGTTCTTCGGCGCAAAAGGATCGTCTGCTTTTGTCGTTTGCGGAATAAGGTCCGCGCAGGACCCGGCTTTTGTGTTGACAGCGGCGCGGAACCGACCTATAATATATGGTATCAGCGGACGCGTGCGTCCGCAGAACACAGGAGGGATCCCTATGTTTTGCAGCAACTGCGGAAAAGAACTGCCGAATGACGCGGCGTTTTGCAACCGGTGCGGTCAGAGCGTGAGAAGAGCGACGCCGATCCCCGAACCCGAACCCGCCTTTGCGCCGGAGCCTGCGCCCGCATACGAGCCGGAACCCGCCTTTGCGCCGGAGCCTGCGCCCGCATACGAGCCGGAGCCTACCTTTGCGCCGGAGCCTGCGCCCGCATACGAGCCGGAACCTACTTTTGCGCCGGAGCCTGCGCCCGCATACGAGCCGGAACCTGCCTTTGCGCCGGAGCCTGCGCCCGCATACGAGCCGGAACCCGTGTTCGAGCCCGAGCCGGAGCCGGCGGCTGCGCCGTTCGTTCCGCCGACGCCTGCGGGATCCGGATTCGACCGTCCGGTCGGCAGTTCCAGGGTGATCCATTCCGCAAAGCGGATGACGGAGCCGGAGCCGCCGTACAGCCCGCGCACGGAGCCGCAGCGCGAAGCGCCGCCCGCATACGAACCCGAATACTATGAGGAGCCGGAGCTTGCGCGGGAGAACCGTCCGTTAAGTCCGTGGGCGTATTTCGGATACGGCATTCTGTTCTCGATCCCGGTGATCGGCTTCATTCTGCTGATCATCTTCTCCTTTGCGGGGCAGAACATGAACCGCAAGAACTTTGCGCGGTCCTACTGGTGCAAGCTGATCGTCGTGCTGGCGATCGTGATCATTCTGCTGGTGCTGGTCCTGACCGGCGTTCTGAAGGGACCGATCGAGGCGGCGGTCAAGTGGATCCGCGACACCGGTCTCGATGCGTTTTCCAGGATTTTCGGCTGAGAACCGTCATTGCAAACAAACCAATAAGGACGGATGCATTCCGTCCTTTTTTCGTGCTTGCTTGTTTGCCTTCGGAATGGTACAATACAGATAATGGAAGGGAGGCGGTTTCATGCTGTACGAATACCGTTTGGAGACCCCCAAGGAGGGATTTATCGATATCACCGAGCAAGTGCGCGACGCGTGCAGGCAGAGCGGCGTGTTCGACGGAATGATGACGGTTTATTGTCCGCACACCACCGCGGGCGTGACGATCAACGAGAACACCGATCCGAACGTGAAAAACGACCTGCTGTTCGCGCTGAACAAGACCTATCCGGACCGCGCGGAGTTCCGCCATGCCGAGGGCAACAGCGCGGCGCATCTGAAGGCAAGCGTCATCGGCAGCAGCGTCACGATCATGATCGACGACGGCGAGCCGGTGCTGGGACAGTGGCAGGCGGTGTACTTTGCGGAGTTTGACGGACCGCGCTCGCGGCGGTTCACCGTCAAGGTCATGGGGAACCGGGGATAACATCCGAAAGGAGAAGCATATGAAAGCATACGAACGGTTACTGAAGTACGTCGCCGTGCACACCACGAGCGACGAGGAGAGCACGACGGTCCCGACCGCCGCGCGCGAGTTCGACCTTGCGAACCTGCTGGTCGACGAGCTCAGAGCGATCGGCGTTCAGGACGCGGAGGTCGACGGCATGTGCTATGTGTACGGCACGCTGCCCGCCACGGAGGGATATGAAAACGCGCCGCGGCTCGGCTTCATCGCGCATATGGACACCGCGCCGGACTTCTCCGGCGAGAATGTCCGTCCCCGCATCATCGAAAACTACGACGGCGGCGACGTCGCGCTGGGCACTTCCGGAAGAACGCTTACGAACGCGCAGTTTCCGCACCTTGCGGGCTTAAAGGGACGCACGCTGATCGTCACCGACGGCACGACGCTTCTCGGCGCGGACGACAAGGCGGGCGTTGCGGAGATCGTCACGATGCTCGACGAGATCATCAGGGAGGGAACGCCGCACGGCAAGATCTGCGTCTGCTTCACGCCGGACGAGGAGGTCGGCAGCGGCGCGGACCACTTCGACGTCGAACGCTTCGGCGCGGACTTCGGTTACACCTGCGACGGCGGTGCCGAGAGCGAGCTCGAATACGAGAACTTCAACGCCGCAGGCGCTGTGTTTGCGATCCACGGGTTCAACATCCATCCCGGCGAGGCAAAGGACAAGATGATCAATGCGCTTCTGGTCGCGTGCGAGATCAACGGCATGCTGCCGAAGGGACAGACCCCGCGCGACACGGCGGGCTATCAGGGCTTCTGGCACCTCACGGACCTTTCCGGCACGACGGAGGAGGCGAAACTAAGCTACATCATCCGCGATCACGATTTCGATTCCTTCGAGCGCCGCAAGCTGACGCTTCAAAAGATTGCCGAGGTCGTCAACGCGACGTACGGCGCGGGCACGGTCGAGCTTTCGATCCGCGACCAGTACCGCAACATGAAGGAAAAGATCGAGCCCTGCATGCACCTCATCGAAAACGCCGAGAAGGCGATGGAGGAGGCGGGCGTCACGCCCAAAGTGCAGCCGATCCGCGGCGGCACGGACGGCGCAAGGCTGAGCTTCATGGGACTGCCGTGCCCGAACCTCGGCACCGGCGGCTACGCCTTCCACGGTCCCTACGAGCACATCACCGTCGAGGGCATGGACCTCTCCGTGCAGGTGCTCAAAAACCTCGTCGCGCTGTACCGCGATTTCTGATCCGAACAACAGAAAAACGCCGGAGTTTTCCGGCGTTTTTTGCGTATACGCGGGTTACGGCAGCACAAGCTTTAGGGTATCGCCGTCCGTCACGACGTCAAACTCGGCGCCTTCGCCGATGAAGACGGTGTGCTTTTCGCCGGCTTCGTCGGTCAGATTCAGATTGATGCCGTCCGACACGGTGAGGTAGCCGCCGCTGGTTGCGGACAGCGTGACCTGCTGCGACGCAAAGGACAGATCGGTCGCCTTACAGCCTTCGAAGCTGTTCAGCGGCAGCCGGTACGACTTTCCCTGATACGTTCCTTCGATCAGATATCCGCCGCCCATGATCGAATTCATCAGCACATGCTCGACCTTGAACTTCTTGCTGCCGCAGCCGACGAGCAGCGGGACAAGCATCACGGCGACAACCAGAAGAATCAATGCTTTGCGAAACGGTTTCATAGGGTCCCCCTCCTGTATTTGATCCGAAAACAGTATAACATATACAATCCGCGCCGTCAATCCGCAGACGCAAAAGGAACCGCGGTTAAGCGGTTCCTTTCATAACGCTTTCCGACCGAAGAAAGGGCAAACGGAAAGCGGGGAAGCCGTGCATGTTCCGACAGGGGAGACGCGCCCGCCCGCTTCCCTCTGACGAGGGAAGTGTCGCCTTCAGGCGACGATAGGAGAGAAGCGCTTCGCAAATTCGCACCCCCGACAGGGGACGATCCCCCGGCGCGTCCGCCCACTTCCCTCTGACGAGGGAAGTGTCGCCGTCAGGCGACGATAGGAGAGAAGCCCTCCGCAAATACGCACCCTCGCGAGGGCAGATCCGTCATTCCGCGGGCGTCGGGTTTGTCACCGTGCCGATGAACAGCACCGTGCCGTCCCGCGCTTCGATCACAAAGAGGAACGGGCGGGTCAGGTGGAAATCGATCGTCGGAAGATCCTCGGGTTCCATCGCCGATTCGTTCATCGCGACCATCGTGTACGCCGCGGCTTCGACGCC
>CADAPG010000105.1 GCA_902789675.1 uncultured Eubacteriales bacterium | reverse complement strand
TCCTGACCTCGTTCGCTTCGGCGTGACCAAACGCGTCACCGACCTTCTGGAGCAGAACGGAATCGCGTTCGAGCTCTATTCCGACATCAAGCCGAATCCCACGATCGAAAACGTGCAGCACGGCGTCGACGCGTACCGCGCTTCCGGCGCAGACTTCATGATCACGATCGGCGGCGGCTCCTCGATGGACACCGGAAAGGGCATCGGCATCATCGTCAACAATCCCGAATTCTATGACGTCCGCTCGCTCGAAGGCGTTGCGCCGACCAGACACCGCACGGTCTTCACGATCGCGGTTCCGACTACCGGCGGTACGGGCGCGGAATCCACGATCAACTACGTCATTACCGACGTCGAAAAAAAGCGCAAGTTCGTCTGCGTCGACCCGAACGACATTCCCGACGTCGCGGTCGTCGATCCGGATATGATGGCATCGATGCCTAAGGGACTGACTGCATCCACCGGTATGGACGCGCTGACCCATGCGATCGAGGGCTACACCACCGCTGCCGCGTGGGAGCTTTCCGACTGTCTGAACCTCGAAGCGATCCAGCTGATCGCGAAGAACCTCCGCAAGGCGGTTCAGAACGATCCGGACGGACGCGAGGGCATGGCGCTTGCGCAGTACGTTACGGCAATGGCGTATTCGAACGTCGGACTCGGCATCGCCCACTCGATGGCGCATACGCTCGGCGCGGTCTATGACACGCCGCACGGCGTCGCCTGCGCAATGATGCTGCCGATCGTTATGGAGTTCAATCAGGAAGCAACCGGAGAAAAGTTCAAGGCGATCGCGGAAGCGTTCGGCGTGAACACCGAGGGGATGGATCAGCCGACCTATCGTAAAGCGGCGATCGACGCGGTCCGTCAGCTTTCCGTTGACGTCGGCATCCCGACGAAGCTTGAAAAGCTCAGGGAAGAGGATCTCCCCTTCCTGTGCAAATCCGCGGCGGCAGACGCCTGCGCAAATCCGCGTCCCGCAACGCTTGCCGAGTTCGAAGCGATGTTCCGCAAGCTGATGTAATATCGTTCTGATACACAAAAAGTCCGCCGTACGGCGGACTTTTTTATATGCTGTTCAGGATCCGATCCGGAAAAGATCGCGGCGGAGAATATCGCTCTCCGCATTTACCCCGCCTTTATGTTTCTGTTCAGCGAGATATAAACGGCGGAATCTCCTCCGGTATGCTGCCGTCGCGAAGCATTGAGAATTCACCCATCGGATAGTTTTTCAGGTTTTCCAGAATCCTCCTGTCATCCGCCTTGCCCAGCAGATCCTCTCTGTCCCGCAGCACGACGTTTTCGGCCTGATGCTTGGACGGTCCGCCAACGCATCCGCCGTTGCAAATCATTCCTTCCACGAAATCGACGTTCAGTTTTCCCACTTTCAGCAGCGTCATGGCTTTTTTACACTCCTCGCCGCCGGCGCAGGTCATGAGACGGATGTCGGAAGTGTCCTCGCCCAGTTCTTTCATGACTTCCATGACGGCGCCGGCTACGCCGCCGCTGCTTGCGAACCGTTTGCCGAACACGGACGATTCCTGATAGCTTTCTTCAACCGGTTCTATCGCAACGCCTTTTGCGTCCAGCATGGCCACAATCTCTCCGTAGGTCATTGCGTAATCGGGCGTGTCTTTGATCAGCTCGTTCACGGTTTCTCCCTTTTTTGCAATGCACGGACCGATGAATACGGTAATGCAGTCCGGATCAAGGTGTTTGAGATACCGGGACACCGCCACCATCGGAGAAACCGTGGAGGACTTGTTTTTCTCATACAGAGCCGGGTAATGATGCCGCAGCATCGAAATGAACGCCGGACAGCACGAAGTGGTCATGATTCGTCCTTCCTTCCGCGCTTCGATCCATTCCAACGCCTCATAAGCGGCAGTCATATCCCCGCCCAGACCGACTTCCACCATATCCGCAAACCCGGCTTTTTTCAAAGCGCTGCGGATCGCGGCCATACCGATGTCCTTGCCGAACTGACCTTCCGAAGCCGGGGCGCACATCGCGATGACGCGCTTGCCTTCACGGATGGCGCGAATGATGTCCGCGGCAAAGATTTTGGAACCGATCGCGCCGAAAGGGCAGCTGTGGATGCAGTGCCCGCAGTGGATGCACTTGCTTTCGTCGATCCGGCAGATACCCGCTTCATCGTAAGATATGGCCCCCACGGGGCACGCCTTCTTGCAGGGACGCTCCTGATGGATGATAGCGCCGTACGCGCAGGCTTTGGCGCACAGACCGCAGGACTTGCACTTGTTCGGATCGATGCGCATCTTGGTATCGCCGGCGGAAATTGCACCGAATCGGCAGGAGTTGAGACACGCCTTGCCCAGGCAAAAGCGGCAGATATCCGTGACGAAATAATCCTGAATGGGGCAGTCGTCGCAGGCGGACGGGATGACGGCTACCACGTTCCTGGTGGGCGAACCCGCTTCCGGACTCAGTCCCTCTGCCAGACGGATACGCCCGCGAACGATCTCCCGCTCCTTATAGATGCAGCAGCGATACTGAGGCTTTGGTCCGGGACTGACCTCATAGACAATCTTTTCGGTCTCTTCCGGATTTAACCGGCCTTCCCATGCCAGACGGCATACTTCGCGCAGAATGAAATGTTTTAATTCTACGATTCCTTTGTCGTTTGTAATCATTTGCTTTCTCGTCTTTCGGTTATTTGCTGATGGGTGCAGCAGAAATGTTTTTCTGATCTTATCTTACTAGTCACGGTCGATCTTGTCAATTCACAAAGACGGATTCAAACACTGTTTTTAAACGGAAACCGCACCGGAAAGTGTGAAACGGGTCGCACCGGATCACCCCGCAAGCCGGTTTGTCCGGATGAGAAATCAAACTGGCATGCTGCAGGATCGTATCAGTTAACCGGATAAAAAGGCAAAGAATGATTGCAGACTGCATGCCGGATGTGATAAAATAAATTATAAACGAGTCTTTTTTGCGAGGGGGGGAAGCAAATGTCAAGCTGTCTGATGCTGAAAAAATCCAACTGTAAGAATTGTTACAAGTGCATTCGTCACTGTCCGGTCAAATCCATCCGCTTTTCGGGCAATCAGGCGCACATCATCGGGGATGAATGTATCCTGTGCGGACACTGTTTTGTTGTCTGTCCGCAGAACGCCAAGCAGATTGCAAGCAGCGTCGAAAAGGTGCGCGTACTGATTCAGAGCGGCGACCCGGTTGTGGTGAGTCTGGCTCCGTCGTTTATCGCAAACTATGAAGGCGCAGGCATCGAATCCGTACGCTGCGCACTGAAAAAACTCGGCTTTTACGATGCGGAGGAAACCGCGATCGGCGCAACGATCGTCAAGCGCGAGTATGACCGTCTTTTGAGCGAAGAGGGACGCGATGTGGTCATTTCTTCGTGTTGTCATTCGATCAACCTGCTGATTCAGAAATACTTCCCGTCGCTGCTGCCTTATCTTGCCGACGTGCTCTCACCGATGCAGGCGCACTGCCAGGACATAAAGCGGAGGATTCCGAATGCCAAGACCGTCTTCATCGGACCGTGTGTCGCCAAGAAAGACGAGGCGGAGCTTTATGCGGGTATCGTCGATGCGGTGCTGACCTTCGAGGAGCTGTCCGAATGGCTGGAAGCGGAGGGCATCGCGATCGAGCCAGAGCGCGACGAGAGCGACGAGAGCCGCGCGCGCTTCTTCCCGACGACCGGCGGCATCTTAAAGACGATGGTGCGCGAGCGCAAGGATTACAGCTATCTCGCGCTCGACGGTGTCGAAAACTGCATCGCGGCGCTGAAGGACATCGAAAGCGGCAAGATCCACCGCTGCTTCATCGAAATGTCGGCGTGCGCGGGCAGCTGCGTCGGCGGTCCGGTCATGGAAAAATACCACAGCCGCAGCCCGATCAGCGATTACGTCGCTGTCAGCGACTACGCGGGCAGCAGAGACTTCAACGTGGAACAGCCCGATTCGATTTCGATCCGCAAGAGCTTTTCGCCGATCGACCGGCACGAGACAAAGCCGTCCGAGTCCGAGATCCGCGCCGTGCTGCGCGAGATGGGCAAATACAGTCCCGCGCAGGAGCTGAACTGCGGTTCGTGCGGATACAATTCCTGCCGTGAAAAAGCGATTGCCGTCTGTCAGGGCAAGGCGGAGATTTCGATGTGCCTGCCGTTTTTGAAGGACAAGGCGGAAAGCTTCTCCGATACGATCGTCAAGAACTCGCCGATCGCGCTTGTCGTTATCAATGATCGGTTCGAGGTGCAGCAGATCAACAACGCGGCATTGAAGCTGATGAACCTGCGTTCCGCGGACGACGTGCTCGGCGATCAGGTCGTGCGCATCCTCGATCCGCTTCCGTTCATGACCGTGCAGAACACCGGACGCAGCGTCGTCAATCAGCACATGTACCTCGCCGAATACCGGCGGTACGTGGAGCAGATCATCGTACAGGATCGCGAAAGCCGTATGATGGTCTGTTCGATGCGCGACATCACGAACGAGGAAACCGAGCGTGAAAAGAAAGAGAAGATTACGCAGCAAACGGTAGAGGTCGCAGACAAGGTCGTTGAAAAGCAGATGCGCATCGTGCAGGAGATCGCATCGCTGCTCGGCGAGACCGCCGCGGAAACAAAGATCGCGCTTGCAAAGCTGAAGGAGTCGATCGCCGATGAATGATCTTTGCGCCGATATCGGCTATAAAAGCATCCTGCACGCGGGCGAACAGCTCTGCGGCGACCATGTGGACATCGCATCGGACGACAATTCCACAGTCATCGTGCTGGCCGACGGGCTCGGCAGCGGCGTCAAGGCAAGCATTCTCTCGACCCTGACTTCGAAAATCATTTCCACGATGATGGCGGAAGGACTCTCGGTCGAGGACTGTGTCCGTACGATCGCGGCGACCCTTCCGGTCGATTCAAAGCACGGCGTCGCATATTCGACATTCACGATCGTACATCTGATGAACAACACCTACGCCGACGTGATCCAGTACGACAACCCGCAGCTGATCCTTTTGCGCAACGGGCAGAACTACGACTACCCGACGCAGGAAATGATCGTCGGGGATAAAAAGATCCTGCGCTCGCGCATCCGTCTCGAGGAAGGAGATCTGTTCATTGCCATGTCCGACGGCTGCCCGCACGCAAGCGCCGAGGAAGCGTACAACATGGACTGGACGCGCGACGATATTATCCGGTTTATGGAGACAATCTCGCTTGCGGGATACAATGCAAAGACGCTGTCGACGATGCTCATCGATGAATGCTGGAGTCTCTACGCCGGCGAACCGCGCGACGATGCGACCGCCTGCGTGATTGCGATCCGTAAGCGGGAGCCGATGAACATCCTGTTCGGACCGCCGAGCGATCCGGACGACGCCGAACGCATGATGAACCTGTTCTTCTCAAAGGAAGGCAAACACATCATCTGCGGCGGCACGACGGCATCGATTGCTGCAAAACACCTCCGGGTACCGCTGCGCACAGGCTCCGGGGAGATGGTCGGGGGTATCCCGCCGACGTCCGAGCTCGAAGGCGTCGATCTCGTTACCGAGGGTGTAATCACGATGAGCCGGGTGGTTGAGTACGCGCACGACTTTATCGGCGAAAACGCGCAGTATGAGACGTGGAGTTATGGGCGTGACGGCGCTTCGATGATCTGCCGCCTGCTGTTCGAGGAAGCGACAGACATCAATTTCTACGTCGGACGGGCGGTCAATCCTGCACATCAGGACCCGAACCTGCCGATCAATTTCCACATCAAAATGCGTCTTGTCGACGAGTTGTCCGAGGCGCTTCGCACAATGGGCAAGCGCGTTAAAATCAGTTACTTTTGATTGGTGTGTCGGATTACAGCAAAAACGCTCCCAAATCGGGAGCGTTTTTCAGTGTTCCTGTCGGTTTTTCGTGCCTGTCGCTTACGGTACGGCGACCGTCAGCGGATCGCTGTATTCGCCGTAAATGTTTGTTTCGACTTGCATCAGCAAGAGCGTCGTCACGTACGCGCGGACGCGCACCTCGTAGGAAACGCCGCCGTCGAGACCTTTGATTGTATGCTCCGCCGCGCCTTCCGGCGGCATCTCCGATCCGCGCAACGGTACGATGATGAAGATGTTCAATCTGATCGATATCGGCGAACGCGCAGGCAGCGGTATTCCGAATATCTTTTCTGTCTGGAAACAGCAGGGCTGGAGCGAACCGACAATTCTGGTCTCCTCCGAACCCGACCGAAGCACGCTTGTATTGCCGCTGTTCAAAAGTGACGATAAAAAAGTGACGATAAAAAGCGACGATATCAAGTTTTCATATTATCAATGCCTTTTATGGGACAGTAAGATTTTTCTCATACATACAGACACCGCAATTTGCAAAAAGTCCATTAGTATTTTCTATAATGAAGAGACAGCGAAAAGAATGTAGCGGCGATCCGTTACGGAGAATCTTCTGATTGCTTAGATAGCGGAAGAATCTCCGGCGACGCGGCAAAGCCGCGTATACGAACGGACGCTTCGCGCCAGTGAGAATCGATGATCAGCCGCAATAAAAATGACCATCCCGGTTGGGATGGTCATTTTTATGGTAGCGGCGAGGGATGTGCTGGAGTATGCAAAGATTCATCTGCCGATCCTGCTCGGAAC
>CADAPG010000104.1 GCA_902789675.1 uncultured Eubacteriales bacterium | reverse complement strand
GATCCCGTTTTCAGGCGCGTCCGCTTCCGGCTCTTCTGTGGGCTCAACCGTATCCTGCACGGGCTCCGGCTCAGGTTTTGCCGTTGTGACGGCTGTGTTATCCGTCGGTTTCTCTGTTTCCCGATCTTTTTGCTGCGCTGTTCCGCAGCCGAGCAAGCCGACTGCAAATACAAGCAGCAGAATCCATGCAACAAACCGTTTCATAATGACCTCCTGTAATCCCTGTCGCAAGTTGTATTGTCTGTATAGGATACTATCACAAACTCGCCGTTTTGTAAACATGGTCCGCTTTTCGTTGTACCCTTCTGATGATCAGCCACAGCGAAACCGGAAAATGCTGCATCTTTTTTGAAAAAATCGGAGCTGTTCAAAACCCGTTCGGAAGACCGGAAAGATCCGTCGGAAGTTCTTTCGTCATCGGTTGACCTCCGCAAAAGCCATGCCGATGCACGAATCATTCATTTCATTTGTTCAGTCCGCCAAATTAACAGTTACCGTTCCGTTTGCAATCTTGTGGTGTTTGACATCTTTGATCTCAAAACCAAATTCTATAGACTCAATCTCATCCGGTGCATTTATATGTATTTTCGACGGATCCATCAATTCCAGAATCAACAATCCCGTTTTCCCCGCTTTAACTGTTCCGTCAAAATCCAGACTGTTTGCCATGAAACCATTTACGGATAGTGAATTATACTCTATATCGATACGTCTGTCATCTGCTGCGTTGTTGGTTACCAAAAACGCGATATACATATCATCTGAATACGCCTGAGAATCTTTCACTGTGCCCAAATACAGGATTCTGACATCATTCTCATTGTATACCTCTACAGCTTGATCTATCGCTGAAACATCCTTATCAGACAGTCTTATCTGAAGCGGATCAGGCTGCTCAATAGAATTGCCTTCTTTGTCGTTCACATTGATTGCTATTTCTGCGCTGCATAGCGGCGAAATTCCCAAAAGAGAAATCAAATTTTCATCACACGCCATAGATTGATAATTAATCTCGATAATGCTCTTTTTCCCGGGAGCAATCATTTCGCTGTTCCATATCCCATTTTCTATCACCACGCCATTGATTACGATATTGCTTGTCTGCACCCGAATAGGCTGATCTGAATGATTGTTTACATCCAGAAAGATTCTTTGTTCAGCAGAACTGTTTGTAATCAAGGACACAGATTCGATACTTATGATGTTGCTTTCAAAAGGTATCTCTTCCGATATGTAATCAACCTTAAGTCCGAATTCTTTTTGTAAAGAACTATCTTGAATCGTATCTATAAAACCTGTATCCGAATCGCCCTTGAATGAAGTTTCTATGGAAACGATATCGGATTCCAGGAGCGTCGAATGATCTTCTTTCTGCACTAAAAAAGCAATTCCGATTTCAGAGATTCCTTTCATTCCGAGCAGTTTCAGTTTGTCCAAATCAATCCGCATTTGAGATATTGCTTTCTTTCCTGCCGCAACTTCCTCATAAACATAACCTCCCGCCATGTAACCGTTGACATAGTTCCAGTCAGATGAAATCGAACCGGAGACTACTGTAATATCAAATTCATTGGAATTTTCAATCAACAGTGACAACACGGCACCGTAGTACTTCTCGAATGTCAGTTCCGTCGCTGTGATCTTGACCCCCTGCGAATCTACGAGGACTGTCTCGTCAATTTTAGCAGACTGATCAAAGCTGCTCTTTGCTGTTTCCGGCGACGAAACAGATTCCGGTTCCGGCTCGGATTCAGCTTCGTGTTCTGATACGGGCTCCAGTTCGGGTTTTTCTGTTGCTTTCGAATCCTCTGCAGAATTCTTGTCCTTTTCTTTTTGAAATTCTTCTTTGATTGTGTCCTTTGTCTCATCCACAATCGTTTGCATGGATGAGCAGCTGATTATTCCGATTACCATGAGCAGAACCAGTATCCAAGTAATAAACCGTTTCATGTTGTTCTCCTATCATTCTTATTTCAAGTTGCATTTTATATTATAAGTTGTCAATTTTCCTATGTCAAGTCGTATTTCCGTTTGTAAATTGTTTATCACATAATCGTTTTCGTCAATACTAACAGAAAGGAGGGCAGGTAAATGGAATTGGATTATCAAGAAATCGGTCGGCGCATTGCAAGGCGCAGAAAAGAACTCGGCTTGAAACAGGTACAGGTTTGTGAAGCTGCCGGAATCAACGATAAATACTTGTCCTGTATTGAGCGTGCAACCTCGATTCCTTCTTTGGAAGTCATCATGAAACTTGCATCAGCGCTTGATACAACACCGGATATGTTTCTTGTCGGAACTGTTCTCCACGAGGACGCCGAATGGCGAAATGTCGCAGAAATTCTGCATGGAATGAGTCCGAAGCAGCTTACAACCGCAAAGAGTCTTCTCCGATGGATCTCCCAGGAGCTTTAGTTTTTTCAGTATCCCTGTTTCTTGCAAAAGATTCTTCGTCGCCATGTCTCCTCAGAATGACACAATCTTTACGAACGGCACTTCGCTTTATGCGCGGAGTGCTTTTGTTTTGCTTGCAAACCGGTCCGCGGCGTTGTATGATAAAAAGAGAACCGAAAAAGGAGAGTTTTATGAGACGCGTATACGGCTATCGCTGCACCCTCTGCGGCAAAGAATATCCCTACGGACCGGAGCTTATGACCTGCCCCGCCTGCGGGGAAAAGGGCATCCTCGACATTCTGTTCGACTATGACGAGGTCAAAAAGGAGCTGAACCGCGAAAGCTTACAGCGTGATCGCGACAACAGCATGTGGCGCTACCGTGCGCTGATGCCGCTCAAGGGCGAGGGCTTATCGAAATTCCTTCGCATCGGCTGGACGCCGCTTTACGAAAGCCTGCGGCTCGGCGACGAGCTGGGCTTAAAAAAGCTTTTCATCAAGGACGACGGCATCAACCCGACCGCGTCACTAAAGGACCGCGCAAGCGGCGTTGCGGTCGCAAAGGCTCTGGAGCTCGGCTACGACACGATCTGCTGCTCCTCCACCGGAAACGCGGCTTCCTCCTGCGCGGGCAACGCGGCGCGGATGGGCTTGAAAACCGTCATCTTCGTGCCGGAGCGTGCGCCGAAGGGCAAGGTCGCGCAGCTTCTGATCTTCGGGGCGAACGTGATCTCCGTGAAAGGCGACTATCGGCAGACCTTTGAGCTATCGAAAGCCGCGATCGAAAAGTGGGGCTTCTACAACCGCAACGCGGGCATCAACCCGATTTTAACCGAGGGCAAAAAGACCGTCGCGCTGGAGATCGCGGAACAGCTCAACTGGGAACCCACCGACTGGGTGGCGGTGTCCGTCGGCGACGGCTGCACGATCGGCGGCGTCTACAACGGCTTCCATGATCTATTTGAGATGGGCATGATCGACCGCATCCCGAAGATCCTCGGCGTGCAGTCCACCGGCTGCTGCCCGTTTGTGGACGCGGCAAACAACAACCGCGACCTCGTGCCCACGCCCGAAAACACGCTGGCGGATTCGATTGCCGTGGGCGTGCCGAGAAATCCGAAGAAGGCGCTGCGCGCGGTTAAGAACAGCGGCGGACGCTGGATCGCCGTCACCGACGACGAGATCCTTGCGGCGATGCGGCTCCTCGGAAGAACCGAGGGCGTGTTCGGCGAGCCCGCGGGCGTGACCGCCACGGCAGGCGTCGTAAGAGCCGTCAGAGAAGGCGTGATCCGCCCGGATGAGACCGTCACGGTCATCTCCACCGGCAGCGGGCTGAAGGACGTCAACAACGCGCTCAAGGCCGCAGGCGAGCCGTTCCTCTGCGAGCCGGACATCAAGGTCCTTGAAGCCAGCGGCAGGATCCGCTGAATACACAGCAGGGAGGCGCAGACATGAAACGATCGATCCTTTTCCTCTTCCTTGCGCTTCTATTCTGCGCGTGCAGCTGCAGGGAACCGTCCGTGCCGCCCGAACCGACGATCGAGCCGACGTCCGAACCGACTGCCGCGCCGACGTCCGAACCGACGCCCGAACCGACCGCAGTTCCCGCCATGCCCTACGCGTCCGCCGTCCTCGGCGACGAGCCGAACGACGAATCGTATGCGATCGCGGTATCGCTCTATGAAACGGGCGCCAACGATTTTGACGGAGAGCGAGCATGGACGGTGCTCTTTGACGGCTTGACCCCGCATACCGTCGACCGCCGCGCAAACCCGACGCGGTTTTCGGACGATCTCAGCGTCTGGACGACTTACGACCGCGACGGCGATTGGGACAACTGCTCACTGGGTCGCTGCATCGACGACGAAGCGGAATGGAACGCACTCGACGCGCTGCTGTTCTCGCGGGAATACGAAGCCGATCCGAACGCCGTATTCTATATACAAACGCCGCGATTTACCGTGCGGAAGGGCGATCTGTGCCGCTCCTCCACCTCGGTTTGGGACGTCGTCGGAACGACGTATTATATCGACGACGATGTTTGCACCTACTGGATCAATCCGGACGGCACGGCGATCCGCGCCGATGCGGACGATTCTGTTTATCGCAGCGTCCAAGCGCTGACCCCGGAACAGGTCGCATATCTCTATCTTCTGTACGAGGCGTATTATATGGCGCCGGCGATCCAGTACCCCTGCCCCGCCCATCCCGAGGAGATGGACTCCTTTCATCTGCTGATCGAACGAAACGGCGCGCGTGTCGAACTGCCGCGGGAAAGCTTTGAGGGTTTTCTTGCGCTCGTTTCGGTTCCGGAGGATCAGACTGCGCAGACCTATGCGCCGTGCTTTGCCTGTGTGACGGAGCTGCTCGTCGACGCCGACGATCCCGCGCCGGAGGTGCTGCGCTTCCGCTTTGTGCGCGAAGGATACGACCCGGATCAATCGCCGTACCAGTGGTTTTCTTTACGCGGGGACGGTCGGATCGTTCGTGAAACCCCGATCGGCGCGGGCTATATCCACACCGTTGCGCGGTGGCGCTGCTTCGGCAAAAACCGGATCGTTTCGGACGCGGCGTTCCCGGTCGAAGACATCCTCGCCTTCCTCGCCCCGTACGGAATCGAATAACGAAAAAGCCCCGTGAGACCGTCACGGGGTTTCGTTTTATCTGCAGTACGCTTCGATCGCTTTCGACGCAAACGCCGCCGTGCCCTCGCCGGCATAGGCGTCGATGTTTTTGGTGAAGTCGCCGCCCGCGCCGTACATCTTTCCGAGCCCGGAAAGCACGTTCTTCGGGCAGTGATAGAAGTTTGCGGAGATATAGTCCTGCAGCTTTTGAACCGCCGCCTGCGCTTCCGGGGCGTCCGGCGCGCCGTCCTTGACCGCCGCAAAGTCCCTGAATACCGCCATCAGCCCCGCGCCCGCGGTCTTTTCCTGTTCGGCGGTCAGGTTCTTTTGCTCAAAATCGCGGTACTCCGGCGTGTGTCCCCACATCGCCTTTGCTTCCCGTTTGTACCGTTCGAGCTGTTCCGTATCGAATGCCGTAAAGTCCATGATGTTTCCTCCCTTGGTTTGCTGTCGTTCGAGGAGTCCGATGATGCGGTCGAGCCGTTCGCGCCGCAGTTTCAGCAGCTGAAGCTGCTGTTCCATCGCCCGCTCCCGGTCGTAATCCGGATCGGAAAGGATCGATTTGATCTCCTTCAGCGGAAATTCCAGTTCCCGGAACAGCAGGATCTGCTGCAGCGTCAAAAGCGCCGCTTCGTCGTACAGCCGGTACCCCGCCTCCGTCACCGCCGTCGGATGCAGCAGCCCGATCGAATCGTAATACTGCAGCGTGCGGATCGAAACGCCGGTCCTTTTGCTGACCTCGTGCACGGTCATCATCGTTC
>CADAPG010000103.1 GCA_902789675.1 uncultured Eubacteriales bacterium | reverse complement strand
GAGATGTGCGACGCGCTGACCACGATCGTGCATAAGGACCGCGCGTACAGCAAGGGACGCGCCGTTGCCGAAAAGCTCAAGGACGTCATTCCGCGTCAGCAGTTCGAGATCCCGATCCAGGCGGCGATCGGCAGCAAGATCATCGCCCGCGAGACGGTTAAGGCGGTCCGCAAGGACGTTCTGGCGAAGTGCTACGGCGGCGATATCACGCGCAAAAAGAAGCTCCTCGAAAAGCAGAAGGAAGGCAAGAAGCGCATGCGGCAGGTCGGCTCCGTCGCCGTGCCGAGCGACGCCTTCATGAGCGTGCTGCGCATCAACGGATGATCGGCGTCTACGTACATATCCCATATTGCGTGAAAAAATGCCGCTACTGCGATTTCTGCTCGATTCCGATCGACGAAACCGCGGGGCGGTATCGCTCTGCCTTGGAACAGGAAATTGCGCTGTCCCGGGCAAAGTTCCCGGACGCGCGCGTGAAAACCGTATTCTTCGGCGGGGGCACGCCGACGATCCTGCCGCCGGAGGACCTTTGCGCGATCCTCGATGCGATCAGAACCGCGTTTCCCGTCGAGCCGGACGCGGAGATCTCGATCGAGTGCAACCCGAAAACGATCGGGTTCGAGGGGCTGAAAAGGCTGCGCGATGCGGGCTTCAACCGCCTTTCGATCGGCTTGCAGGCGACGCAGAACGACCTTTTGAAGCGCATCGGGCGCGTACATAGCTTTGAGGAATTTCTTGCGACCTATTCTGCCGCGCGTGACGCGGGCTTTACGAATATCAACATCGACCTGATGCACGGGCTGCCGGGGCAGGGGCAGGCGGAGTATCTCGATGCGATCCGCACCGTCGCCGCGCTCGGGCCCACGCACATCTCCGCATATTCGCTGATTCTGGAGGAGGGCACGCCGCTTTACGATGACGTAATTGCCGGACGCGAAACGCTGCCCGATCCGGACGCCGTCGCGGACATGGAGGACGCGGGCATGGATCTTTTGGAGCAGCTCGGCTTTATGCGCTACGAGGTATCGAATTTCGCAAAGCCGGGATTTGAATGCCGTCATAACCTGATCTATTGGCACAACGAACCGTATCTTGGGCTCGGCGCGGCGGCGCATTCATCCATGATCGAGGATGGTTTTTGGGTGCGGTTCAGCAACGACGCGAGCATTCCCGCCTATCTCAAAAAGATTGAAAAAGGGAAGCTTCCGCGCGCGGAGCGCATCATCACGAACACCTTTGAGCAGATGTTCGAGTCGGTCATGCTCGGTCTGCGCCTTGTAGAAGGCATCGACCGCAAAGCATTTTTCGATCGCTTCGGCTGCGACGTGATCGAGACCTACCGCGAAGCCTATGACAAGAACGACCGCTTCGGATTCTGGGACCGTTCCGATCCCGCCTGTCTGCGCCTCACGCCGCTCGGCATGGACCATCTCGATTCCGTCCTGCGCGACTTTCGCCAGAGGAAGCTGATCGACTTTTTGCGATAGCATTCTTTATGCGGCTTATTCAAGCAGGGGTGTTTTATTGATCGAAAGATAAAAGCGTTATCGAAGGATCCTCATGCATGTAGTATACGGGGTAGATCTCCGTGGATAGTACCTGACCGCCCAGATAGCCGTCGACAGGGCGAATGCGGCAGATGACGCTCTCATACAGCACCTCAAACCCGCTTCTGTAACCATACAGGCAAATGGTACCGTCCGGTTCCATAACCGCCTGCCGCACATGTCCTATATCATTATTATCCGACGGAAGAATCGGAATCGTTCCTGCCGGTACATCTTTCCATGTATCCTCATCATCCGCGTGTTGCCCGTCGGGTATCATACACGGACGTCCGACCGTGCTTTGGAAGAAGTCTTCAAGCTCCTTTTGCGAGACAATGGCGCCTTTGTCGCCGAATTGGTTCTCTATCGTCCCTTCTCCGTGCAGGTAGGGAGGAAGAACGTCCACGTAGTTATAAAAGAGAGCGTCCAGTATACATTCTTGACACAGGCTTTCCCATTCATCCGGATTGGATAACCGGTTTGCTTCTGCGTGAACGCTCTCATAGAGATACCCGATCAAAAGCAGATCGTCGAACAGCCCGCGCTGTTCTTCGCTTAGCTCCAGCCCGGCTTCCGTTGACAGGGGATATACCACCGTGTATTCGGGCGCGCTGTGATCGGCGCAGATGATCCGCTCCGTTCCCGTGTTATCGAGATAACGGAGATACACAAACGCTTCTGCCCGATCCCAGTCGGACTTTGTTTCGATCCCGGTAAAAACGAGCTCGGTCAGTCCTTCGGTAAAAGGAAGCTCCTGAAATCTGGCATACGTATTGTTCCAGTTCCGTGCTTCCACACAAATGCCGGGCTTATCCAGACGGGAGGCATAGTAGATTTTCAATCCGTCTCCCTCATACAGCGGCGTCGGCGAAACAGAATCAGCGTCCTGTCGGTCGACGGTTTCCGACGTACAGTCAACCGGTTCGGACGGGATGGCTGAGTCATTGCCGGGCGACGGCTGCGCTTGCCCGGCGGATTGCGACGGCTGTTCACCCGCTTCGGATGACGGTTGTGTTTGCACGGCTGACCGCACACAGCCGAATCCTGCAGCAAGGAGCAGACACAGGCATAAAACAAAGCATAATCCGCGTTTTGCATTCATGGGATAAACCTCTCCGATTCTGACAGAACATGATTCTATCGACTATATATGCATTTTATCAGATTATTGCAAAATAGTTGTGTTATTTTGGTAAAATATGTTTCGAATCGCGATTTGTTTCCCTGATACTATTTATGCGTTATACATTTTTACAGATAACAAACAGCCGTCCGACCGGGCGGCTGTTATCATAAAGGAGCGCATTATCCGTCAATATCAATTTCGTCGTTTTCCTCGCTTTCGGCGGGGGAGATGCGGCAGAAGCATCTTGCCGAGTGGACCATGGCGTAGAAGCGTTCGGCGGCTTCCGCATTCATTGCGGCGATATCCGTTTTTCCGAACTGGTATAGGATCGTGATCCCGTCGTTCTCGAAAAAGATCATGGAGGACCGCGTCCCATCGGTCTGCGGGTCTCCGTACTGCACGACGCCGTAGGGCGTGTTTTTGAGGTATCCGCCGAAATAGGCGCTCGGCGCGACCTCGATAAGCAGCGTATCGTCCAATTCTTCGTTGTAATAGGTTGCCTTCAATACGCGATGCTCGGCGTGAAGCGCGTCGGCGCTGTCGCTGTATAAATTGAAGCCTTCCTCGGTCAGAACATAACCTTTTTCAATTTCGGTCGGGAACAAGTATCCGAACGCGGCGTCGAGTTCTTCATCCAGAATGGGGTTCGGCACCTTGCATTCCGTGTCGTTGACCGGCGCGCCTTCGCTTTCCGCTTCTATGGGCTCCCGGCTTGCGGTAAACCAATTCAGTCGAATTCCCACAACGCCGACGACGGCAAGCAGCAAAAGAGCAACGGCGGGGATCAGCAGCTTTTTTGTATGCAGCATCGTTTTCTCATTTCTTTTGCCTTCGGAACGGTTCGCGGAAAGGATCGCGGAAAGCACCCGCGCATCCTGCGCGCCGCTCGGTTCGATCGTGTTCCATGCAGCAACGATACAGTCATTTTTCATCGAAATCGTCACCTAACCTTTCTTTGAGAATTGCGCGCGCCTCGCGAAGCTGATTGCGGACGGTCGATTGCGGCTTTTTGAGAATCCCTGCGATCTCCGCGCCGGTATAACCCTCGTAATAATAGAGATACACTGCGGCTTTATACCGGTCCGGAAGCGCCAGAACCGTCTCCAGGACCTCGTTCGCTTCGATGGGCTTTGCATCGGGCAGATCGTAACAGCGGTCGATGTCCTCGCGCTTCCGCCACCAATGCTTCAACTGGTTTTTGCACACGTTCGACGCGGTGCGGATGAGCCATGCCTTTTCATGTTCCTCACTCTCGAACGCGGGAGCGCTTCTGATCAGCCGGATAAAGGTCTCCGAAACGGCGTCCTCCGTATCGGCAGGGTTCTTGAGGTAAGCAAAGCAGACTCGCCAGACCGTGCTCTTGTGGCGCGCATAGAGCTCCGCGATCTCTTTGTCCGTACGCAACAAAGGATTCTTCATATTGCCTTGCCCTCCTTTCACTATACATACAATCGGGGAAGCCGAATTGTCGGGTGCGTGCGGCAATTTTATCAAAAAAGAAGGGGAAAGACAAGCGCGGGACGCCGGGGTCGGCGTCCCCTGCAAAGCGTTTTAGCCGTAGGGGAAGATTTCATCTTCCCGTTCCGTCGTTGCGGTGCTTCGGCGGGCGGATAATATCCGCTCCTACGGATCGTTGGCGAAAAGTGCGCGCTCCCTTGTCTTCTCCTTCGGGGAGAAGGTGGCGAGGCTTGCTGAGCCGGATGAGGCGTACACGCAGAAAAGCGAAACGCTTTTCGCGGATCCGTGAATTGACTTGCGGCTTATCGGGACGCCGGGGTCGGCGTCCCCTGCAAGAGAGGATACGGCTTTTGTGTAAGCGGATCGTAGGGGCTGCCGACCCCGGCAGCCCGCCGGGAACTGCATTCGGCGTGAATTGCGCGGTACAGCAGGTCATATTGACATTTTTCACTTTTGTGTCACAATGTTCCCCCTTAGTTCACTTGACTATTGTGCATGATAGTGGTATCTTATGCATAGTGATTAGCACTCGAACAAACGGAGTGCTAAAGGAAAGGAGGCGATCGCATGGAACTGGATCAAAGAAAGCTGCAGATCCTGCGTGCGATCGTTGATGAGTACATTCTTTCGGCAAGTCCGGTGGGCTCCAAGGCATTGAGCCGCGGCGGCATGAAATGGTCGTCCGCGACGATCCGCAACGAGATGGCGGACCTTGAAACGCTCGGCTACCTTGCGCAGCCGCACACAAGCGCGGGGCGCATCCCGTCGGAGAAGGCATACCGTCTGTACGTCGATCAGATGATGCAGCGCGCGCACCTTTCTGACGAGGAATCCAAGCTGCTTTACGGCTACTTCCGCGAGCACGTCCACGGCGTCGACGCGGTGCTGCGCTCCACGGCAAAGGCGCTTTCGGAGATCACGCACTACACGGCGGTCGTGATGATGCCGGACATCGGCGTGAACCGCCTCCGCCATCTGCAGCTGATCCCGCTGACGATCGGCAAGGCGCTTGCGGTCGTCGTCACCGACGCGGGCGTGTCCCAGAACACGGTGATCGACATCCCCGAGGATATCGGACCCGAGGAGTTGGACCGCATCAGTAAGGCGATCACCGCAAGGTTTTCTGATTGCCGGATGTCGACGGTCTCGTCGAAGCTTGTGCGCGAGCTCGGCGGCGAGCTTTCCGCCCGTGCGGATTTCGTCGAATCGCTGCTTGCAAGGCTTTGCGAGAGCCAGTCGAGCGACCGGCGCATGGTCGAGCTTTCCGGCGCGACGAACATGCTTGAGTACCCGGAGTACAGCGACGTCAATAAGGCGAAGACGTTCCTTGCGACGGTCGAGCAGAAGGACGATATGTACCGGATGCTGAAAAAAGCGTCGAACATGGAGTTCACGGTCACGATCGGCAGCGAGAACGAACAGGAAGGCTTTCAGGACTGCAGCGTGGTCACCGCGAGCTATCGCGTGAACGGAACGCCGGTCGGCAGCTTCGGCGTGATCGGACCGACGCGCATGGACTACGCAAGGGTTTTGAGCATTCTGAAGAATGTACAGACCAATCTCGGTACGGTGTTACAATCGTTTTTGAAGGAGGAGTAGGAACTTGGCTTCCAAGAAGAACAAGCCGGTTGAACCGGAGAAGAAGCCCGAAGCGGTCAGCGAAGCCGCAGAGGAACAGACCGAAGCGCAGGCGCCGGACGTCGTCACGATGACGCAGGAGGAGCTTGAAACGGTCAAGAAGCACATCGACGAGCTGCAGAAAAAGCTGGACGACACGATCGCGCTCCTGCAGCGCAACCAGGCGGATTTCGACAACTTCCGCAAACGGAACGCAACGGTCCGCGCAGACAGCTACGACGAAGGCAAGCGCGACTGCATCAAGGCGCTGCTGCCGGTGCTGGACGATTTCGACCGGGTCGCGGAAAGCGATCCGAATGCGGACGGATGGGCGGACGGCGTGAAGCTCGTGCATAAGAAGTTTGCCGAGATCCTGAAAAAGGAAGGGCTCGAGGAGATCCCGTCGGACGGCGCATTCGATCCCGAGCTGCACAACGCGGTGATGACCGAAGCGGTCGATGGGCTCGAGAGCGGCAACGTCGTGCAGACCTTCCAGAAGGGCTACAAGGTAAAGGAAAAGATCATTCGCCACAGCATGGTGAAGGTCTCTGAATAAGGCAAAAACAAGTATCGGAAGCTTGTTTGCATAGAATAAAAAGAAAAATCTTCAAAGAACTCGGAGGTATAAACATATGAGTAAGATTATCGGTATTGACCTGGGCACCACCAATTCCTGCGTCGCGATCCTGGAGGGCGGCGATCCCGTCGTCATCCCCAACGCGGAAGGCGCAAGAACCACCCCGTCCGTCGTTGCGTTCAAGGGCAACGAACGTCTCGTCGGCTCCATTGCAAAGCGTCAGGCGATCACGAATCCTGACCGGACCGTCTCCTCGATCAAGCGTGAGATGGGCTCGGCATACAAAGTCCACATCGACGGCAAGGACTACACGCCGCAGGAGATCTCGGCGATGATCCTGCAGAAGCTGAAGCAGGACGCGGAAGCGTACCTCGGCGAGACCGTCACGCAGGCGGTCATCACCGTGCCGGCATACTTCACCGACAGCCAGCGTCAGGCAACGAAGGACGCGGGCAGGATCGCGGGTCTCGAAGTGCTCCGTATCATCAACGAGCCGACGGCGGCGTCGCTGGCGTACGGTCTCGATAAGGAAACCAACCAGAAGATCCTGGTCTACGACCTCGGCGGCGGCACGTTCGACGTCTCGATCCTCGAGATCGGCGACGGCGTCTTTGAAGTGCTTGCGACCGCGGGCAACAACCGTCTCGGCGGCGACGACTTCGACCAGCGTCTGATCGACTACATCGCGTCCGACTTCCTGCGCAACAACGGCATCGATCTCCGCAAGGACAAGATGGCACTGCAGCGCCTCAAGGAAGCGGCGGAGAAGGCAAAGATTGAGCTTTCCGGCATGACCCAGAGCAATGTGAACATCCCGTTCATCACGCAGGGACCCGCCGGTCCGCTGCACCTCGACTGCACGATCACCCGCGCAAAGTTCAACGAACTGACCGCGGACCTCGTCGACAAGACGCGTGTCTGCGTCCAGAAGGCTATGGCAGATGCAGGGCTTTCTAACAGCGATATCAACAAAGTCATCCTCGTCGGCGGTTCGTCCCGTATCCCGGCGGTCCAGGAGATGGTCAAGAACATCACCGGCAAAGAGCCGTTCAAGGGCATCAACCCCGATGAA
>CADAPG010000102.1 GCA_902789675.1 uncultured Eubacteriales bacterium | reverse complement strand
ATCATGACCGTATTCGGCACGCGACCGGAAGCAATCAAGATTTGTCCGTTGGTCAATGAAATGAAAAAGCGGGCAGGGCTGCAGGTCGTCGTATGCGTGACAGCGCAGCACCGGCAGATGCTGGATCAGGTGCTGGAAACATTCGGCGTCATGCCGGATTACGACCTGAACATCATGAAGGACCGGCAGACGCTGTTTGACATTACGACCAATATCCTGAACGGGATCAAGGCGGTGCTGGAGAAGGAAAAGCCGGACGTCGTTCTTGTCCACGGCGACACCAGTACGACGTTCGTTACGGCGCTTGCATGCTTCTATCTGCAGATCCCGGTCGGTCACGTGGAAGCAGGACTTCGGACCTACAATATCTACAGCCCGTATCCGGAGGAATTCAACCGAGAAGCCGTGTCGATCATCTCACAGTACAACTTTGCGCCGACGCCGCTTGCACGCGATAATCTGCTGCGCGAAGGTCGCAAGCCGGAGAATATCTATGTCACCGGCAACACGGTCATCGACGCGATGCAGCATACGGTGAAAGCGGATTACTCACATCCCGAATTGGATTGGGTCGGCGACAGCAAGCTGATCTTCATCACGGCGCACCGCCGCGAGAATCTCGGCGAACCGATGCATCATATGTTCCGTGCCATTCGCCGCGTCCTCGACGAGCATCCGGAATGCAAGGCGGTGTATCCCATCCATATGAATCCGGTCGTGCGACAGGCGGCGGATGAGGAACTGGGCGATTGCAAGCAGATCCATATCATCGAGCCGATCGAGGTCTTTGACTGCCATAACTTTGAGGCACGCTCCTATCTTTGCCTGACCGATTCCGGCGGGATCCAGGAGGAATGCCCGTCCTACGGCGTTCCGGTGCTGGTCATGCGTGATACGACGGAGCGTCCGGAGGGCGTCGACGCCGGCACTTTGAAACTGGTCGGTACAAATGAGGAAACGATCTATAATACCTTCAAGCTGTTGCTGGAGAACAAAGAGGAATACGAAAAAATGTCGCATGCGTGCAATCCGTACGGTGACGGTCATGCCTGCGAACGGATTGCAGATATTTTGGAGGGCAAGGCGTATACGCCTTGGGAACCGTGATCGGGAGAGATCCCCTGTCAGCGGAGGAAACGATGGATCAGACAGAGCAGATCTTACTGCAGGCAATACAGAAAACGCTTTGGAACAATGATTATATCTTTCCGGATGATACGGATTGGGACGCTGTTTTACAGGAAGCGGAAAGACAATCGGTATTGGGCGTTGCGGCTGCTGCCGTACCGGCGGAAAAACAGAGGGAATGGATAAACAAAACAACGTTGTTTACTGCGCATTTCATTCGCATTCTGCATTGTCAATCCGCTCTTTGCGACCTTTTGAAAGCAAACGGCATTCCAACGGTAATTCTGAAGGGAACCGCTGCGGCAGTGTATTATCCGACACCGTCGCAGAGATCGCTGGGAGATATTGATTTTATAGTCCCGCAGGATTTGTTCGATCAGGCAGAGGTCCTATTGGCGAATAACGGCTATTCGGTTGAGGATGATCCGAAATATCCGAGACATGTCGATGTTCGCAAGGACGGCATTTCCTTTGAGATGCATCGTTTCTTTTCGGACCGAGATTGCAGAGCTAATGTGGATCCGTTTATTTTTAACGGAATGCAGCATGCAGAAACGGGAACCCTTTATCACACTGCGTTTCCGATGCTTCCGCCTAAAGAAAACGGATTGGTTTTACTCGCGCACATTGCGCATCATCTGCGGGAGGGTCTCGGACTTCGTCAGATTATCGATTGGATGCTGTATGTGGATCGGGAACTGGATGATTCCGCGTGGGAAAGCTCTTTCCGTACCGCAGCGGAACAGACGGGTCTTGCTGTTCTCGCAATCACCGTGACAGAAATGTGCCGGATGTATCTCGGCCTGTCGGATCGGATCACTTGGTGCAAAAATGCAGACAAAGAACTATGTACCATGCTGATGAACAGCTTGCTGTCTTCCGGCAATTTCGGGGAAAAAAGAGGAACGGGTCTGAAGGTGGAGAGCACCGTTTCACGTCTGAGAAGAAGGGGTTTCCGATATCTGCAGCAAGCGGGAGAACACAACTGGAATGCATATCATAAACACAGATGGCTGAAACCGTTTGCGTGGATCTATCAGATCGGCAGATATGCAAGACAGGGGTTTCAGGCAAAACGGAAAGGAGCAAAGATCATCGAGGACATCGGACGCGGAAAGAAAAGGAGCGATCTGTATCAGGACCTGAAAATCGGGGAACCGAAAGAATAAATTGAGAAACAGCGCCGGACGGGATCATCCCGTCCGGCGCTTTTGTGTTTTCTTACGCCTGATAGTACTCCTTATACCATTCCGCAAATCTGCGGAGGCCTTCGCGGATGCCGATCGCCGGGCGGAAGCCGTAGTCGGCTTCAAGGGCGGCGCTGTCCGCATAGGTCACGGGGACGTCGCCGGGCTGCATGCCGACGAGCTCGCGGTGGGCGGCGAAGTCATAGTCTGCGGGCAGAACACCGGCGCGGACAAGTTCTTCCTGCAGCGTGGAGATGTAGTCCAAAAGGTTCTCCGGCGTGCCGCCGCCGATGTTGTAGACCGCGTAGGGAGGCAGGGGAAGCCCATCCTCGCCGGTCGCCTTCTCCGGCGTGCCCTGCATGACGCGGATCACGCCCTCCACGATGTCGTCCACATAGGTGAAGTCGCGCTTGCAGTTGCCGTAGTTGAAGATCTGAATCGTCTTGCCTGCGACCAGCTTTTGCGTGGCGGAGAAGTAGAACATATCCGGGCGTCCTGCGGGACCGTAGACGGTAAAGAAACGCAGCCCGGTCGAAGGGATGTTATAAAGCTTGCTGTAGCTGTGCGCCAGCAGCTCGTTCGACTTCTTCGTCGCCGCATAGAGGGACACGGGGTTGTCCACCTTGTCGTCGGTCGAAAACGGCACCTTCTTGTTGCCGCCGTAGACCGAGGAGGACGAGGCATAGACGAGGTGTTCCACCGGATTGTGACGGCATGCTTCGAGAATGTTATAGAACCCGATCAGGTTCGATTCGATGTATACGTCCGGATGGTCGATCGAATAGCGCACGCCTGCCTGCGCGGCAAGATTTACGACGATCGCGGGTTTGTACTCCGCGAAGACACGGTCGACCAGCGCCTTATCGGCGATCGAACCTTTGACAAAAACGTGCTTCACCGGTGACGTCTCCGCCGCCTGCTCGATCAGCCTGAGCCGGTATTCCTTCAGGGCGGGATCATAGTAGTCGTTCATATTGTCGAACGAAATGACCGTGCCGCCGGAGAGTTCCTGGAGGAGCCGCAGCACCAGATTCGCGCCGATAAAGCCGGGCGAGCCGGTGACGAGGGTCGTTTTGTTGTTCAGATCAACATGCTGTTTTCCCATTTGATTCACCTTTTGATTCCTTTATACGTTTTCTGTACGGTTTCATAGCTTTCGAGATTGCCGATGTCGTAGCGGCTGCCCGGCATTTCCATGCTGTGCATGATGCTGTGACGGCACATCCAGGCGACAAGGCTGCCGGGGGCGTCGGTGCCGCAGCCGTCTTTGATCGCATCCCGGATACGCGCGGCGTCCGCTTTTGTGTAAAAGTAGAACGGCGGCGTGCACCAATGCGATTTCGGTTCGGCGGGCTTTTCCTCCAGAGAGAGCAATCGCTCGGTATCGTCGATCTCCGACACGCCGCATTTGCGCAGCCTGCTTTCGTCCGGCTCATAATAACGCATCGTGCAGGAGGTTCCTTTTTCCTGCGCATAGCGGAGAAACGACGTCAGCGAAAAGTCCAGAAGATTGTCGCCCGCTATGATCAGCAGATCGTCGTCGAGACAGAGCCGTTCGATCGCATACTGCATGTCGCAGACCGCACCGAGCCGCGTTTCGTTGGTGCTTGTGCCGTCATCCACGACCGTGATCGGCAGCGAATGCGCGCTTGCCCAGGTTTCAAATTGCGGCGCGAACTTGTGATTCGTGATCACGATGTATTCGTCAATAAGGCCCGCGGCATCGATGTCCTCGATCAGGCGGTCGAGGATTGCCTTTTCCCCGACTTTCAAAAGCGGCTTCGGGAAGTTCTCGGTCAGCGGATAGAGCCGGGTCGCATAGCCTGCGGCAAGGATCAAGCATTTCATAGCAGCACCTCACACGCCTACGCCGTCTGCACTTTCAGTGATGAACACGGCGTATTTGTCTTTCAGATGCGGGAAGTCTTTCCGATACGCATCGCTGACCGTGCGCACAACGGACTCTGTAAACGCCGGGTCGATCAGCGCCATGCAGCAGCCTTTGAATCCTGCGCCGCAAAACCGTCCGCCGTAAACGCCGTCGGTCTTTCGCAGAATTTCATAGAGCCGGATCTGCTCGGGCGCGCCGGATTCCCAGTTTACGATGCTGCTCCTGCCGGATTTGAAGCACAGTCGACCGAAGGCCTCAAGATCGCCTCTGCGCCACGCTTCCGCGCCCTGTTCGACCCGCTGAAACTCCGTGTACCAATGCTCGCAGCGCTTTGCCCAGGGTTCCGGCAAACGATCCTGATACTGCAGAAAGACTTCGTACGGAACATTCCGTGCGTTCGCTTCCGCAAACTTGCCGTATTCCATACCGGCAAACGCCTGAAGAGCGTACACGCCGGCACGAAGCTCGTCCACCCGCATGTTGTATTTTGAACCCAAAAGGCTGTGCTCGAGCCCGCTGAAGAAGATCGCGATCCGATACGGCTTCATGCCGGGGTTGGTCGGTATCAGCTCGTAACTGCCGTCTGCGGTATCGAGATACAGCAGATGATCCTTTTTTCCGAGCACCTCACAGCTTTGGTCCAGCTTGCCGACGTTGACGCCGACGTAATTCTTTTCCGCGTCATACGCCGTGTCGATCAGCTCCCGCGAAGACAGACGGATGCCGTTGACTTTCACGAGCGCGGACAGAAACGCCAGCGTGACCGCCGCCGAGGACGATAAGCCGCCGATGGGAAGGGAGCCTTCGATCACGCCGCAGAGCCCGACGGAAAGCGGATGACGCTTTGCAAGCGCCCATGTCGCGCCGCGAAGATAGTCCGCCCAATCGTTTTGTTTGTTCGGAACGGCGGCGATATGCCACTGCGCCCGCTTCGGAAACTGCAGGGAGACCAGCTCGATCACGCCGTTTTCCTTGGGACGGTAGGCTATATGAATCCCCTGGTCGATCGCAAAGCCGGTGATTTTGCCGAGATTGTGATCGGAGTGCGCGCCGATCGGGCAGACCCGATAGGGGCTGAAACTGAGCCCTTCGGGATCTCTGCCGTAGAGCTTATGAAATTGCTGTTCGCAAAGCCTATTCATCTCAATCTCTGCGGAACAGATCGCGTGTGTAGACCTTGTCCGCGACGTCGCCGAGGACGTGCTCGTCAAAGCGGTTGGCAAGAATGACGTCGCTTTCCTTCTTGAAGCGGTCGAGATCGTTCACAACCTCGGAACGGAAGAACTCGCTGCCGTTCTCCAGCGTCGGTTCATAGATGATGATCGGAATGCCCTTCGCCTTGATACGCTTCATGACGCCCTGGATCGCGGACGCGCGGAAGTTGTCGCTGTTCGATTTCATCGTCAGACGGTAGACGCCGACGGTGCGCGGGTTGCGCTTGATGATCTGATCGGCGATGAAGTCCTTGCGGACGGTGTTCGACTTGACGACCGCCTCGATCATGGTCTGCGGGACGTCCTTGTAGTTCGCGAGCAGCTGTTTGGTGTCCTTGGGCAGGCAGTAGCCGCCGTAGCCGAAGGACGGGTTGTTGTAGTGACCGCCGATGCGCGGGTCCATGCACACGCCGTCAATGATCATCTGCGTGTCGAGCCCCTTGGTCTGTGCATAGGTGTCGAGCTCGTTGAAGTAGCTGACGCGCACGGCAAGGTAGGTGTTCGCAAACAGCTTGATCGCCTCGGCTTCGGTGAGATGCGCAAGCAGGATCGGAATATTCTGCGGCGATTGTCCGGCACGTTCTTCTTCGGTACGCGCGCCTTCCAGAAGCAGGTCTGCGAACAATTGCGCTTCTTTCTTT
>CADAPG010000101.1 GCA_902789675.1 uncultured Eubacteriales bacterium | reverse complement strand
GCTTCTGAACTTCGTGAAGAGCAGATAAACGAGCGTACCGATGCCTGCGCCGAACAGCGCTGCGGTGGAGCTCATACCGTGACCGACAATCGCCGGAACCGCGATGGTCGCTGCCATGATTGCGAGCAGTTGCTGCAGTGCAAACAGCAGTACCTGACCGAACTTCGGTTTGTCCTTGATGTTGTAGACCAGATTCATAATGTACCTCCCTGTGTCCTTTTATTATGATGTGTCTATTGAGTAGCCGCTTTGCGGCTGATCTCCTCTTTATGCGTCGCGCCGGAACAGCGCGATCTCGTTCCTGCCGTCGATCCGCGCGGTCGGTACGTTCTTGCCGACGAAATTTGCCGCGATCGGAAGCTCTCTGTGTCCGCGGTCGACCGCAACGCACAGCCGGATCGCAGCGGGTCTTCCGAGCCGGATAATCGCCTCCATCGCCGCGCGCGCAGTGCGTCCCGTGTAGATCACGTCGTCAACAAGCACGATCACTTTGCCGTTGACGTCGAACGGGATATCCGTTCCGTGCACCTGCGGCGTCGGAAACAGTTCTTTCAGATCGTCGCGATACAGCGTAATGTCCAATGCTCCGAGACTGACGCGAATGTCCGAGAACCGCTCGATGTTCGCTTTGATTCGCTTTGCAAGCGGAACGCCTCTGCGGCGAATCCCGACAAGGTAAAGCTCTTCCGCGCTCTCGTCCTTTTCGATAATCTCATGCGAAAGACGCATCAGCATGCGATCCATCGCTTTTTCATCGACCAGAATGTGCTCGTTCACGGCGTCCTCCCATAAAAAAATCTTGCCGTACGTACGGCAAGACAGAATACGCCTTTTGCGCTTATATCGACCTTGCCGGTATCTCGTACCGAATTAAAGGATCTCTTCAATTTTTGATATCATACCACAGCATATTGATTTTGTAAAGTACCGTTTTCGATATATCTTGTATATTTTACAAAAGAGTTACAGGGACATTTGTGGTTTTTCCACTTGTGAAAACATTTCCGGTATGATAGAATAAGTTGCATCGGAGGAAAGAAATGCCTTATTTTACACACGGAGAAACAAAAAATAAACTGATCCTGTTGTATATAGCGGACCGTGCAGGCGCGATCCCGACGCGTTCGCAGCTATATCGTACGGCGATCCTCAATTCAGAGATGGAATACTTTTCTTTTGAAGAAGCGCTCGGCGAGCTTCTCGAGGACGGGCTTTTAACAGAGGTCCCCAAGCCTTTCGGCGCGTGTCTCGGTGTGACCGCTCTCGGTCGGGAAGCGCTTTCCATGTTTGAGAAAAGCATTCCGCAGGATGAGCGCAAAAAGCTCGACGCATATCTTGAAGCGCACAGGAACGACTTTTTACACGAGACGCAGATCTCGAGCCGCATTGAAAAGGCGGATAACGGCGTGATGCTTCATCTGTTGCTGACCGAAGCTGATCATGTGATCTTTTCCGTTTCGCTTGCAGTTGCAAACGAAGAACAGGCAATGTCGCTTCGCAGCCGTTGGGAATCCGGCAGCGAACCGATCTATAACTATATCTGGGACACGTTGTCCAAGGAACATAACTGAGAAATGATGGATCTGAGCAAGCTCAACCCGCCGCAGCGTGAAGCGGTCACGACCACAGAAGGACCTCTTCTGATCCTTGCCGGCGCGGGCAGCGGCAAAACGCGCGTTCTGACGCACCGAATCGCATATCTGATCGAAGAAAAGGGCGTGTCTCCGTACCGCATTCTTGCGCTGACCTTTACAAATAAGGCGGCAAAAGAGATGCGTGAGCGCGTCGATTCCCTTGTGGAGACCGACGCAAGATCAATTTGGGTCGCGACCTTCCACGGGTTCTGCGCACGGCTTCTGTCTATGGAGATCGACCGCCTCGGCTACGGAAAAACCTTTGTCATCTATGATGAACAGGATCAGCAGTCGCTGATCGGACATATCATCAAGGATATGAACCTGAACGACAAGGTCTTCACGAAGCGTATGCTGGCGGGGATCTTCTCGAATGCAAAAAACCATTCCCTCTCCCCCCTCGCCTTTCTGCGCGAAACCGGTCAGCCGATCCAGGTACTGGAAGCGTTCAAGCTTTATGAAAAACGGCTCAGGGACGCAAATGCGCTCGACTTCGACGATCTTCTGCTCTGCACGATTCGTCTCTTCGAGGAGAACCCGGACGTGCTTGAGAAATGGCGCGAACGGTTCCGTTATATTCTGGTCGACGAGTATCAGGACACGAATCTTGCACAGTATCATATTGTGAATTTGCTCGCAAAAATACATCGGAACCTCTGCGTAGTTGGTGACGACGATCAGAGCATCTATGCGTGGCGCGGCGCCGATATTCGGAATATCCTTGAATTTGAAAAAGATTTCGAGGGCTGCAAAGTCATACGTCTCGAACAGAATTACCGCTCGACCGAAAAGATCCTGGATGCGGCGAACGCGGTCATCCGCAACAACAAAGGCCGTAAGGAAAAGAAACTTTGGACCGCGGAAAAGGGCGGCGAGCCGATCGACGTGCACGAGGCGACCGACGAACGCGACGAGGCGTATTATATCTGCTCGCGCATTGCAAGCGGTGCAAGAAGCGGTGCACGGTATGACGATTACGCGATCCTCTATCGCACGCATGCGCAAAGCCGTATCCTTGAAATGATGCTTAAGAGCTTCCTGATTCCCTACCGGGTCTACGGCGGCGTATCGTTCTTCTCGCGCGCAGAAGTCAAGGACGTCCTTTCGTATCTGCGGCTTGTGCTGAATCCCGCTGACGACGAAGCATTCCTGCGCGCGGTCAACATGCCGTCCCGCGGTATCGGCGCACAGAGCATTGCCGTGCTCGGCGAAAGCGCGCATCGCCGCGGTATCCCGCTGATGTCCGCCGTGATCATGCCGGACGATATCCCTGCACGCACCGCCGCAAAGTTCACGCCGTTTTTGAATCTGTATCAAAAGCTGTACGAGCTGTTGGAAACGATGCCGCTTGCCGATTTCACGCGCGAACTGCTGGACCGAATCGGGTATGATGCATACCTGAGGGATGATAAAAAAGAAAACTATGAAGCACGCGCCGAAGTCGTAGAAGAGCTTTTGGGCTATATCGAGGAATTTGAAAACAACTATACGGCAAACGACAGCAACGTACTGCAGGCGTTTCTGACGAATGTCGCGCTCTTTTCGCAGGCGGACAATGTTGACGAAACAAACGGATGCGTCAATCTGATGACGCTGCACGCGGCAAAGGGACTTGAGTTTCCGAACGTGTTTTTGTGCGGCATGGAAGAAGGGCTTTTCCCTTCCGGCCAATCGGGCTATGACGATGAGAAACTCGAAGAAGAACGCAGACTTTGCTATGTCGGCGTAACGCGCGCAAAAAAGAAGCTGTTCCTTTCCTATGCAAAGGCACGGATGCTGTACGGGCGGACCGAAGCTGCGCTTCCTTCCCGCTTTTTGACCGAAATGGGCGACACGATTCAGATGCCGGAAGATCGCCGTGCACGTCGTCCTGTGTCGGAAAAGCGATGGGACAGCGGTTCCGTATCTTCCTTCTTTGCCGCACCCATCGTCAAAAAAGCAACGCAGCCTGTAAAGGTCGACGTCGGCACAAAACCGGAGCCGCCGAAGCAGGCGAAGTCGTTTGCAGGAAAGACAGGCGATCGCGTCCGGCACAAGGTATTCGGCGACGGCACGATCCTCGGTCTGGAGGGTATCGGCGCGTCGATGATCGTACAGATCCGATTTGACAACGGTACAGTCAAAAAACTCGCGGCGGGCTTTGCTCCGCTGACGGTATTGGAGTAAAGCTATGGATCGACAGAAAGAACTGGTTGAAATTCTGAATCGCTATGCGGCGGCGTATTACGAGCATGACGCGCCGCTTGTTTCGGATGCGGAATACGACAAGCTGTACGACGAACTCCAAAAGCTTGAAGCGGAGAGCGGAGTCGTATTGCCGGACAGCCCCACACTGCGCGTCGGCGGCGCGCCGTTAAAGAGCTTTGAATCGCACACGCATCTCGGACGCCTTTGGAGCCTCGACAAGGTCCGTACGCGCGAAGGCTTAATGGATTTTATCCGCAAGGTCACAGCCGCTTCCCCCGAACCGCCGCTCTTTGCGCTTGAATACAAATTCGACGGGTTGACCGTGAATCTTACCTATGAAAACGGCATCCTTGTTCAAGGTGCTACGCGCGGCAACGGCGTCGTCGGCGAAGCGATTCTGCCGCAGCTGCGCACGATCCGAACGATCCCTCTGTCCATTCCGTTCAAAGGACGTATGGAGGTGCAGGGCGAATGTATCATGCGTCTCAGTGTACTGGAAGCCTACAACAAGACGGCGTCTGAGCCGCTGAAAAACGCGCGCAACGCCGCTGCCGGTGCGCTGCGGAATCTGGATCCCGCCGTTACTGCGGCTAGAAAGCTTGACGTGTTCTGCTATAACATCGGATTTATCGAAGGCAAAGAGCTGAATGATCAGGCTGAAATGCTCGACTTTCTCAAGGAGAACGGCTTTCCCGTCTGTCCGTTCGTGCGTTGGCTCAGAACTCCGGATGAGATCATGCATGAGATCGATCTTGCCGAGCAGCGCAGAGATTCCCTCGATTTTTTGATCGACGGAATGGTCGTGAAGGTCACCGATTTTGCGCTGCGTGAAAAACTCGGCGCAACCGAGAAATTCCCGCGCTGGGCAATGGCATATAAATTTGCCGCGGAAGAACTGACCGCAACGGTCGAAGACGTCACATGGGAAGTCGGACGCACCGGAAAGCTGACACCGCTCGCGCATATCGAACCGGTCGAATTCTCCGGCGTTACGGTCCGGAAAGCGACCCTGAACAACTGGGACGACGTACAGCGGAAACGCGTCGGGATCGGTTCCCGCGTGTTCATCCGCAGAAGCAACGATGTGATCCCGGAGATTCTCGGCGCTGTTCCCGACGATACGCCGGTGCGCCCCGTCGAGAAACCGACAGTTTGTCCGCAATGCGGCGCACATGTCGAAATGCGCGGCGCGCACCTGTTCTGCACAAATTCGCTTTCCTGCCGCCCGCAGATTGCGGCGCGTCTGTCGCACTACGCTTCGCGCGATGCAATGGATATCGATACCTTTGCGGGAAAAACCGCAGAACAGTTGATCGATGCATTCGGCATCAGCACGATTCCCGAGCTGTATGCGCTGTCCCACGAACAGCTTTCCGCGCTCGATCGGTTCGGCGCAAAGAAAGCGCAGAATCTTTTGGATGCTTTGGAAGCAAGCAAACATCGTCCTTTGGCTGCGTTTCTCTTTGCACTCGGTATTCCGAACGTCGGCGTCAAGACCGCAAAGGATCTTGCGCGGCACTTCGGTACACTGGACGCCGTACGCCACGCGACCCGCGAGGAACTTGCCGCGATCGACGACGTGGGCGACATCGTTGCGGACGGGATCGTGATGTTTTTTGCGGATACACGTATTGCGGATCAGGTCGACCGTCTCTTGGAACTCGGCGTACACCCGGAAGAATCCGTCATGGAAGATACGGGCAATCTTCCTTTGAAAGGAATGACCGTTGTAATCACCGGTACGCTGTCCACAATGTCGAGAAGAGACGCGGAATCTCTCGTCGAACAGAACGGCGGCAAAGCTGCCGGAAGCGTATCGAAAAACACCTCGTTCGTCGTCGTCGGCGAAAATGCCGGCAGCAAGGCAGATAAGGCGCAGGCGCTCGGCATTCCCATGCTGAACGAAGAAGAATTCCTGAAACGAATCGGAAAATGAAACTCGGTAAGTTAGACAACGATACATTGGAACGACTGATCCTCGATCGGTTCAAAAAGACACGCAGCGAGTCGTTCGGTGCGCCACGCATCGGCATGGATTGCGCTACACTCGATTTCGGCGGGGACCTGATTATTACAAGCTGCGATCCGATTACTTCTGCGGATGCGCGGCATATCGGCGCGCTGTCCGTCCATGTGAACTGCAACGACGCCGCTGCGGGCGGTGCCGAACCCGTTGCGCTTCTTGTGACGCTCCTCCTCCCTCCCGACACGGATGAGGAAACCGTTGCCATGATCGCCGCGGACCTCGAGGACGCCGCTGAGCACGCCGGCGTCGATATCGTCGGTGGGCACACGGAGGTGACAGACGCCGTTACGCGTGTAACGACGTGCACGACCGTGCTTGCGCGGACGCCGAAAGCAAAGATGCTGTGCGGAGCCAACCCCGGCGATGAGATCGTTATGACAAAATGGGCAGGACTGGAAGGCACGATGCTGATCGCTTCCGATCATTCGGATAGGCTATTGGGTATTTCCGACGATATCATTGCACGCGCAAGGTCTTTGTCCTCGCATCTGAGCGTGGTACCGGAAAGCAGGATCGCGATCCACAGCGGCGTGCACGCCATGCATGACGTCACCGAGGGCGGCGTGCTCGGCGC
>CADAPG010000100.1 GCA_902789675.1 uncultured Eubacteriales bacterium | reverse complement strand
AGCCAATCCCGCTTTTCAGTTTCCCCCAAAGAGAAGCCCACGCACCACTGGAAGTAGTCACAATGGTATAAATACCCGGAGGACAGAACTGAACCCTATACTTGAAGTCATGTCTGTATTCACTTTCGATATGCTCGCAAGGACAACGGCAGAGCCGTTTTGTCCTTCGTTTCGTAGTTCCAGCCCAACCCGTAGGAGCGGGGCTGAATCAATGAAAACAGAGTAGCGTCAAGCTTTGTATTCCATCAGGTTAAACTGGAAAGATGAAAGAGGCACTCCGTTTGGAATGCCTCTCTCATGGGGTAATCGCCGAGCTATTTACTTGGAGGTTCTTTCCGGTCGTTCAATACCGAGCTTAACTTTTGTCATTTGTCTGCACTCCTTTTTCTTGCTTTGTTGTTTGTCAAAGTGCCGTTTCGAGCCGCCGTTCTCGCGCATGTTCTCTCGAACCCCCGCATCCCGCCGGGCCGCCCAATGCTGTGAAGCGTTCAAGGCGGAAGTATCATTATGCTGTTACTCGAAACTGGCTATTCAGTTGTCAAGGAGAGGGAGTTTTGAATTTTGCCCCTCACCTATAGCACGGATAGTCAGACAGATTTTGAAAATGAAAAAATGGATAATATATTATTTTGTCGAAACAGAAGATAAAATATGGAGGCGGTCTCTTTGAGTGAGGTAATACTTGCGAAAAAGGGTTATGCAGATTTAGGTGTTTCTTTGTGAAGATGTGAATGGCAAAAGATAATCCAATAAGTCCGAGATGGTGCGTATCAGTACAATGTTTTATGTAGAAAATGTGTCAAAATGTGTCACAGAAGGTAGTTTGAAGGCAAAAAAGGCGAAAAAATCTTACTGTGAAATATACATTTTATTTGTGAGTATGCAAATGGAAAACAATGTGTGTCATGGCATGTGTCATAAAATGGGAATAAGAAAAGCCCCGAAAACGTAGTGTTTTAGGGGCTTTTCTGGCGTGCCTGGGAGGATTCGAACCTCTGGCCTTCAGAGTCGGAGTCTGACACTCTATCCAGCTGAGCTACAGGCACATATGCAAAAAATGTTCGATTTTCAAGGTAATTAGACCTTTAGCGTCGGAGTCTGACGCTCTATCCAGCTGAGCTACGGGCACACGGCGCGTTGCTTATTATAACACAGGTTTTTCCGTGTTGCAAGTGTTCGCTGCGAAAAACCTTTCGGACCGACCCGCCGGAGACGCCGGAACCGCAGAACAGGCCGGCAAGCGGTCGCGCCGGATCCGTTACGCGTCGAGACGCGCATCCCGGCGCACGGGCATAAGCAGCAGAACGACGATGCCGATCACGTAAACGGCCGTGACGGCAAGCCCGCCCTCGAGTCCGAACGATCCGCCGTTGATCCATTTGCCGCTCTCCGTCATCGTCACGCTGAACACGGACGACGTCAGCGGCGTGCCGCTGACCTCCACGCCGAACAGATTGCCCTGCGTGAAATTCCATGCCGAATGCAGCGCCGCAATGCCCCAGATGTTTCCGCGCTTCCACATATAGAGCGAAGCGAAGACGCCGAACAGGATCAGATTCAGAATTGCCAGCAGCGTGAGCCCCGGATTCAGGAGATGCAGCGCGGCGAAGAATACCGCGTTGATCAGGATCGCGGCGATCGGCGCATACCGGATCGACAGCTTCTGCATCAGGACGCCGCGGCAAAGCACTTCCTCGGACATGCCCTGCACAAGATACCCGGCAAGAAACGGCAGGATGATCCACGAGATCCCTGCGGAGATCCCTTCGATCCTTGCTGCGCCGACCGCAACGCACAGCAGCAGCGCCGCCGTCAGCATGACCGCGCCGACGGCAAACCCGATCAGGTACTCCCTCATCGGCGCAGCGCCGCGAAATCCCGCGCTTGCAAGCGAACGGCGATCGATCTTCTTCGTGTAGAACAGACAGACGAGGATCACCGTGAACGTCAGAAACAGGCTCAGAAGCAGATACCACGGCGGGAGCTGCTCCAGAACGGTCGAGACCTTTTCCAGCGCGTCCGCGACGTTTCCGCCGTATACCGTCTCCGTAAAGCCCGGGTCGCGGAACAGGAACACGACCGTCGCCGGCGCCAGAACGACCGACTGCAGCCCGGACGCGATCGCAAACAGAAGCAGCGTCACCAGGATGCAGACAACCCAGTTATTTTGAAAACGCGCCGCTTTGGCGCTTTCCGACAGCTTTGTGCGCGGAATCAGTTTCATTTCGGATCGATCCTCCCCTGTACGGATGTTTGCATGTATCATAGCACGGCGCGGCGTTTTTCGCAAGTCCGCACGCGCATGAAAAAAGCCGGATCAAACCGATCCGGCTTTGCGCGATTGCTTATTTTTCGAAGGAGAAGTGATAGTCGAGATGCTTTTCGTCGCGGACGAAGATCAGTTCCTTCTGCACCGCTTCGTTCACGGGAACGCCCTTGTCCTTGCGGTCCTGCCACACGAGCCATTCCTTTTCGCCCGCGGTGTAGATGCGCTCCTCGCCCGGCGCCTTCTCGGAATTTCTGAGCGCGCGGAGGATGTCGCCGCAGATCTTCTTGAACGTGTCGAGCCCCATGAACGCTTCGGGGTCGATCGCGATGAAGAAATGACCGAGGTGATACGGGCGCTTGTTGCCGTTCTCGTCCATGCCGGTCAGCATCTTCATGTAGCTGCCCGCCTGCAGCGCCGCGGAGAGGATCTCCACGACCGTTGCGTAGCCGTAGCCCTTGTAGCCCGCAAGCTCCTCGCCGATGCCGCCGAGCGGAGCGAGCGCCGCCGCGCCCTTGGTAAGGTCGATGAGGATCTGCTTACTGTCGGTCAGCGCCGAGCCGTCTCTTCCGATGACCATGCCCGCGGGGGTCGGTTTGTCGTTTCTGGCGTAATACTCGATCTTGCCGCGCTGCGTGATGCTCGTTGCGCAGTCGATGCAGAACGGGAATTCCTCGTCGGTCGGCAGCGCGATCGTCAGCGGGTTCGTGCCGAGCATGTTCTCCACGCCGAAGGTCGGCGCGATCGACGGACGCGCGTTCGTGCCGGTGATGCCGATGAGTCCCTGCTTGGTCGCCATCGTGGCCCAGTAGCCCGCGATGCCGTAGTGCGAGGAATTGCGCACCGCGACCATGCCCATGCCGTATTTCTTTGCCTTGTCGATCGCGGTCTGCATGGCGCGCTTACTGATGACCATGCCCATGCCGTCGTGTCCGTCGACGACCGCGGTCGTCGGGGTCTCTCTGAGCACTTCGTACTCGGTCACGGGGTTCAGGATGCCCGCCTTGATGCGATCCAGATAGATCGGCTTGAAGCGGTTGACGCCGTGGCTCTCGATGCCGCGGCGGTCGCTCTCCATCAGAACGTCCGCGCAGATTTCCGCATCCTCACGCGGCACGCCGTACGCGACGAACGCGTCGACGATGAAGTTTCCGATGGTTTCCCAGTCCACATAGGGTCTTGTTTCTTTGATCGTCATATTTTTTATCTCCCTTCGGATCAATCTTCCCAGTTCTTTGCCTTTTCGACCGCCTTCGTCCAGCCGCGCTGACGGTTCGCGCGCTCGACGTTGCTCATCTGCGGCTTAAAGATGCGCTCGCTCTCCCAGTACCGCATGACGTCGCTCTCGTCCCGATAGAGCCCCACGCCGATCGCCGCGAGGTACGCTGCGCCGAGCGCCGTCGATTCGACGCACTTCGGACGGTTGACCGGCACGTCGAGCATGTCCGCCTGGAACTGCATCATCACGTTCGACACGGACGCGCCGCCGTCGACCTTGAGCTCCTCGAGCTTCCGGTCGCTGTCGAACTCCATCGTGCGGGCAAGATCGCCCACCTGATAGACGATGCCCTCGAGCACCGCGCGCGCAATGTGCGCCCGGTTCGTGGCGCGGGTGACGCCGACCAGCGCGCCGCGCGCGTACATGTCCCAATGCGGCGCGCCGAGCCCCGTGAACGCGGAGACGAAGTACGCCCCGCCCGCGTCCGGAACGGATTCGGCAAGCCGGTCGATCTCGCTTGCCGAGGAGATCAGCCCGACCTCGTCGCGGAGCCACTTGATCGAGCTGCCCGCGTTGAAGATGCTGCCCTCCAAAGCGTAGCGGACCTTGCCGTTTACGCCCCACGCGATCGTGGTCAGAAGGCGGTTCTTGCTCGCGACCGGCGTTTCGCCCGTCTGCATCATCAGAAAGCCGCCGGTGCCGTACGTGCACTTTGCCTGCCCCGGCTCGAAGCACGCCTGTCCGAACAGCGCCGCCTGCTGATCGCCCGCGCAGCCGGAGACCGGAACGCCCGCAAGCGCTTCCAGCCCCTCGATGCCGTCCTTCACGTAGCCGTAGATGTGCGCGGACGGAAGGACCTCCGGCAGCATGCACGCCGGGATGTTCAGCCGGTGCATGATGACCGGATCGTATCTGAGCGTATGGATGTTGTAGAGCATGGTTCTGGACGCGTTGCTGTAGTCCGTGACGTGCGCGCCCGTGAGGTTCCAGATGAGCCACGTGTCGACCGTGCCGAACAGGAGGTTGCCGGATTCCGCAAGCATCTGTCCGTTCGGAACGGCGTCCAGGATGTAGCGCAGCTTGGTCGCGGAGAAATACGCGTCGATGAGAAGTCCCGTCGACTGCGCAATGTAGTCGCGAAGCCCTTCGCGGATCAGCTGCTCGCACAGCGGCGCGGTGCGGCGGCACTGCCACACGATCGCCGGATGCACGGGCTTGCCCGTCGTCTTCTCCCAGACGATCGTCGTTTCGCGCTGGTTGGTCACGCCGATCGCGGCGACCTCGCCGGGCTTGACGTCCGCTTTTTTCAGAACCTCGCGCACGGCGTCCAGCTCGGTTTTCAGGATCTCGTTTGCGTCGTGCTCGACATAGCCGGGCATCGGATAATGCTGCGCAAACTCGAACTGCGCAGAGGTGATGATCTTTCCCGAAAGATCAAAGAGGATCGCGCGCGAGCTCGTCGTGCCCTGATCCAGCGACAATAAATACTTTTGCATACGCGTACCGCCTTTCCGGAATAATTTATTATACCACGGATTTTCCCTTGTGAAAACAGTTTTTTTCATGTATAATACGGGTATGGAAAACAATGTCGAAGATCTCTCGTTTGAGAACGAATTTCAAAAGGAACGGATCGGATTCACGCGCAAGGGCGCGCTGATCCTCATCGCCGTTCTTGTCGTGCTCGTCGCGGGCGTCACCGTCGCGGCGCTGCTTTTGCCGAAACCCACCGGGCTGCCGCAGTTCTCCGAGGTCATGACCTCGAACCGCGGCTCGTACGACCATCCCGTCTACGGCACGGTCGACTGGGTCGAGATTTATAACCCCACCGACAAGGACATCGACCTTTCCGGTTACGGCTTTTCGACCGAGATCAAGCACCCGTTCCGTTACCGCTTCCCGGACGGCACGGTGCTGAAGCCCGGCGAATTCCTCGTTCTGTACTGCACCGGCGGTACCGCGGCGTCCGACGACGATCCGTACTGCACCGGCTTCAACCTGTCCGCATCCGGCGAACAGCTCTTTCTTGTGACGCCGAACAAGGTTGAGGCGGACGAGGTCTTCGTGCCCGCGCTCGATCCGGACACCGCCTATGCGCGGACGGACAAGGGCGATTTTCAGATCACGATCTATCCCACGCCCTGGAAGGCAAACCGCTTTGAATAACGCATTTTTCTATCGCTCTCCTCTTGGCATTTTGCGCGTCGCGGAAGAAAACGGCGCGCTTGTTTTTGCGTCCTTTGCCGAGGGTTCCCAAAAAACCGAACCGTCCACGCCGGTGCTTTGCGAAGCGAAGGACTGGCTCGACCGGTATTTTGCGGGGCGCGATCCGGGACCGGTGCCGCCGCTTGCGCCGCAGGGCACGGCGTTTCAGAAGGCGGTGTGGGCGGCGATCGGAAGGATCCCCTACGGCAAAACGGTCTCCTACGGCGCGCTTGCCGTTTCGATGGGGCTTTCGCCGCGCCACGCCCGCGCCGTCGGGAACGCGCTGCACAAGAACCCGCTGCTGCTCTTCATCCCCTGCCACCGCGCGCTCGGAACGGACGGCTCACTCACCGGCTTTGCGGCGGGAATCACGCGAAAGGCAGCCCTGCTGCAGCTCGAATCCGTAGGGGACTCTCCACTCCGCTGCCGCTTCATTACATAGGCAGATTGCGCGCTTCCCGATTCGCGTCTTGGCCCCCTTGTGTAAAGGGGG
>CADAPG010000099.1:1501-8283 GCA_902789675.1 uncultured Eubacteriales bacterium | reverse complement strand
CGGCGAGTTCAAGCTGTCCTATATCAAGAAGCTCGGCGTGCGCGTGATCATCATTACACTCGTTCAGGCGTTCACGACCGTGCTGTTCGTCATCGGCGCTCTGCTGCTGATCCCGAACGAAAGCGACACGCACCGCATCTCGATGGCGCTGCTTTTGGGCGCGATCGCCGCGGCGACGGCGCCTGCCGCAACGCTGATGGTCGTCCGTCAATATCGCGCGAAAGGTCCCGTGACCGACACGCTGCTGCCCGTCGTGGCGTTCGACGACGCGATCGGTCTGATGATCTTCTCCGTCTGCTTCTCGCTGGCGAAGTCCATGAGCACCGGCGCTGCGATCACTGTCCATGAAGCGCTCCTGAAGCCGCTTCTGGAGATCGCAATGTCGATCGGCATCGGCGCGATCCTCGGCGCGATCCTGGCGCTCTGCATGCGGGTTTTCCATTCGCGGGCGAACCGCCTGTGCCTGATGATCACCGCGGTTATCCTCGGCGTGGCGTTCTCCGATCTGCTGGATCTCAGCTCGCTGCTTGTGTGCATATCCTCGACGGCACCGAGCAATGGACGCCGCCGCTCTTTATGCTGTTTTTCGTGCTTTCGGGCGCGGAGCTGGATCTGACCATTCTGCCGATCGTCGGCGTCATGGGCGTCGTGTACCTTGCCGCGCGTTCGCTCGGTAAGTATTTCGGCGCGTTCTTCGGCGCGATGCTTTCAAAGTCCGAACGAACCGTCCGGCACTATCTCGGCATTACGCTGCTGCCGCAGGCGGGCGTCGCCATCGGTATGGCGCAGTCCGTCGCCGCAAACCCAGAGCTGCACAGCGCCGGTATTTCCTCCCAGATCGTGGCGATCGTGCTGTTTGCCACACTGGTCTATGAACTGGTCGGTCCGGTTGCGACCAAGATCGCGCTGACCGCCGCGGGCGAAATTCCCAAACAGCCCAAACGACAGAAAAAAGCCAAGGCGTCCAAGGCTTAAAGGCGCCGGAAAGGAATCATCAACGCATGAGCGAATGTACCCATGACTGTTCTGGCTGCGCGCAGAACTGCTCCGAACGGACCGAAGAAAACGAATTCCGCGCAAAGCTCAACAACTTCTCCTCGGTGAAGAAGGTCGTTGCCGTGCTGAGCGGCAAGGGCGGCGTCGGCAAATCCCTCGTCACCTCTCTTTTAGCCGTCAACGCGATGCGCAACGGCGATCACGTTGCGATCCTCGACGCGGATATCACCGGTCCGTCGATCCCGAACGCGTTCGGCGTCCACGAAAAGGCGACCGGCAGCGACATCGGCATCTTCCCCGTCACCTCCAAGCTCGGCGTCGATATGATGTCGATCAATCTCCTTCTGGAAAACGAGACCGATCCCGTCGTGTGGCGCGGACCGATCATCGCCGGAACCGTCAAGCAGTTCTGGACCGACGTCATCTGGAAGGACGTCGATATCATGTTCATCGACATGCCTCCGGGAACGGGCGACGTGCCGCTGACCGTGTTCCAGTCTCTGCCGATCGACGGCGTCGTCGTCGTCACCTCCCCGCAGGAGCTTGTCGGCATGGTCGTGCAGAAGGCGGTCAACATGGCGAACATGATGAACATCCCCGTGCTCGGCGTCGTCGAAAACTACAGCTACTTCGAGTGCCCCGACTGCGGAAAGCGCCACAACCTGTTCGGCGACAGCCACATCGAAAAGGTTGCGGAAGAAAACGGCGTCAAGACCGTCTGCCGCATCCCGATCAATCCGAAGCTTGCCGCCGCGTGCGACGCAGGTCTCATCGAGCTCTATGAAGGCGATTGGCTGAACGAACTGACCGCCAAGATCGAAACGCTATGACACACGAAGAAAAAGCTCTGCAGTATTTCACCGACGGCGCAAACTGCGCGCAGGCGGTCGTGCTTGCCTATGCCGATGAGCTCGGTATGGATGAAAAGACGGCGGCGCGGCTTGCCTCCTCCTTCGGCGGCGGTATCGGCAGGCTCCGCGAGGTCTGCGGCGCCGTATCCGGCATGATGATGGTCTACGGACTTCTGAAGGGCTACGATGATCTTCAGGATCCCGACGCGAAGAAGGCGCACTACGCGAACGTGCAGGCGCTTGCGGCGAAGTTCCGCGAGGAGAACGGCTCCATCATCTGCCGCGAGATCCTCTCCGTCCGGAAGGACGAAAAGAACGATCCGAATCCCACCCCGCGTGACGCGCAGTTCTTCCATTCGCGTCCGTGCCTCGGCTGCGTTGCTTCCGCGGCGCGGATCCTGGACAAAACGCTGAAAACGGAATAACGGAATCGAAACCGGCTTCGGTCGGTTTCTTTTGTTACTATTTGACTTTTTAACCATTCATGTTATAATCAAGATATCGAAAGTCGAAAGGAGACGTTTATGATTCTGTATACGCAGTTGGATAAACCCGCCCTTGAAGCAGAATTGAATACCGTGAAAGAAGCCTATGAGGCGATCAAAGCGAAGGGGCTGAAACTGGATATGTCGCGCGGAAAACCCGGAAAGACGCAGCTCGATCTCAGCAACGACATGCTGAAGGTCCTTTCCGACCGTGAAGATTGTTATGACGATGCGCTTGACGTCTGCAACTACGGCAATCTGTTCGGCATCCCGTCCGCAAGAAAGCTCTTTGCCGAGCTTCTCGACGTGAAGCCCTCCGAGGTCATCGTCGGCGGAAGCGCCTCGCTGCAGCTGATGTATAATCTGATCTCGACCGCGTTCACGCACGGGCTTCTCCATAGTCCCGAACCGTGGTGCAAGCGCGGCAAGCTGCGTTTCCTCTGCCCCGCGCCCGGCTATGACCGGCATTTCCGGATCACGGAATTCTTCGGCATGGAGCTGATCCCGATCGCCATGACCGACGAAGGTCCCGATATGGACGCGGTGCTGCAGTGGATCAAGGATCCGACCGTCGTCGGTATCTGGTGCGTGCCCAAGTATTCAAACCCGGACGGCATCATCTACTCGAACCGCGTCATTCATGCGCTCGCCTCGATGAAGCCCGCGGCGCCCGACTTTGCGCTGATGTGGGACAATGCGTACTGCATCCACGAGTTCGACGGCGACTATGTCCCCTTCCCCGACATCCTCAAAATCTGCGCCGAATACGGCAACGCAGACATGGTCTATGAATTCGCGTCCACCTCGAAGGTCACCTTCCCGGGCGCCGGTATTTCCTGCATGTGCGCAAGCGAAGCGAACCTTGCCTATTTCCAGAAAACGCTGGGTGTGCAGATCATCAGTTTCGACAAGGTCAATCAGCTGCGCCACGTGCGTTTCCTGAAGGACAAGGAAACGACGCTCGCGCTGATGAAGCGACACGCGGAAATCTTAAAGCCGCGGTTTGCCGCCGTGTGCGACGCGCTGGACCGCGAAATCGTCTCCCGCGGGATCGGGCATTACAACCGTCCGAAGGGCGGCTACTTCGTAAGCCTCTACGCCATGCCGCAGACCGCAAAGCGCGCGCTGCAGCTCGTGAAGGAAGCGGGCGTGACGATGACCCCCGCCGGCGCGACCTATCCCTATGGGCAGGATCCGTTCGACAGCAACATCCGCATCGCGCCGACGCTGCCGCCGGTTGAAGAGCTGACCGTTGCGATCGACGTCTTCTGTCTCTGCCTGCGCATCGCCGCGCTCGAACAGCTTTTGAAAACCGTTTCGGAATAATATAAAAATGCTCCCGAAATCCTTTGACAGAGTCGGGAGCATTCGTTATAATAATGTTGTCAATCATATATAAAAAACGGGAGGAGATTCTATGGAACTGAAAGACCAAATTCTGCAAACCAAAGAACGTAAAAAAGGCTTTTTGAAGGCGATGCCCGAAAACACGCGCACGCAGGTCGATACCTACACGAGAGTCGACAAGATCGGCAACAGCTATTGGATCATAATCATATGCGGCGCCGTCATCGCTCTGATCGGTTATCTGATCGCGTCTATTCCGCAGGAAGGCCGTTGGGTGCTGAATCTGATCCCTGCCGCGCTCGTTCTCGGCGCAAGCGTCATCGGAGCGCTGTATGTGAAATCCCTTGCCAAGAAAGCAAAGAAGGCGATCACGCTCGGCGTGCCTGACTATGTTGAGGAACTGAACGCGATCAACGCGCGCATTTCCGGTCTCGAAAAAGCGGAGAAAGCACGCGTCGAAGCGGAACGCCAGGAGGCAAGAGCAAAGGCCCGCGCAGAAGCCGCTCAGCGGGATGCGGAGCTTGCTCTGCAGCGTCAGCAGGAAGCCATGCAGCATGTTTCTCAGGCAGCGCAGACCGTTGCGCAGCAGATCGTTCCGTCCGCCGAACCCGCGCCTCAGCCGGAACCGGCCGAGCAGCCCTCGCTCCCGGAACAGGAATAACGTACACACAGAGTCTTCGGACCGTTCCGAAGGCTCTTTTCTGTTTACAAACGACCCGCCGGATATCTGCTGTCCGGCGGGCCGTTCCATGTTTCTGATACTGCTGTGCGTCCGAAATCGTTTCGGGCGCGGAACGGATCAAAGCTGCGCGAGGCGTTTCGAGATCATATGTCCCTGATAGTTGACGTCGCCGGTAACCTCCCGGATCACGCGGATCTCCGGCGGGAATTCGACCGTTTCGTCCTTATCGCTCAGCTGCACGTCAAGGATCGCGCTGTCCGCGTTGGCGGGATAGGTATCGACCGTGCAGTAATGACCGTGATACAGGAAGCAGAAGCGCCGCTTTGATACGGAACCGTATTCCGGATCGACCTCCTCGGTTTTGCGAAGATACTCCTTCTGTGAAAGAAGCCGTTCGTTTTCGATGCGCTCGATCGGCGAGATCGGACGCTTTTCGGTATAGAAATAGGAAATTGCGTTGTTGGAAACGACCTTGCGCACACGGCGTTCCGTGCCCTTTGCGCGCGCTTTGAGATAGGTCTGCGTAATGTTCTGCTCGACCGGCTCGTACGGCGCGAGCGCGTTTTCATCCACGTACTCGATCAGGAACTTGCGTTCGAGCTGCGCCGGCGGAAGCTCGCCGAGGATCGTATAAACCTCGTTCATCGCCTTGCGGATCTTGTTGTCGAAGTTGTACGAATTGCCGATCACAACGCGGTTTTTATGGCCGCGCCAGCAAAGGAGCGTTGCGTCCTCCTTCTCCCTCGCCTGCTCGAGCGTTTCATACCGCGCGGCATTGTCGTAATTGTATGCGAACTCCGCGCCTTTCGACGAAGACACCAGATGAATGACTGCGTCGTACGATGCAAGGATATCCTTTTCGGTCAGACCGAACCGCGAGATGACCTGATTGAATTCCTTCTGCGAAACGTATGCTCTGTCGTCCATCACACCGCGGTCGCAGATAATCAGGATCTTTTCTTCCGGCACGAGCTGTGCCGCTTCCCACGCAAGCTTCTCCTTATGAAGCTGCGAAGATACGACAAAATACTGAAAATCGAACATGGAAAGGCAGTTTCCGAACGGCTTGATGCCGAATCCGCTGATCAGCTCCGTCGCCGCTTCCGGCACAATGAACACCCGGTAGCCGATGCTCGAAAGCTCTTTGACAAGACGCGAGGTCAGCGTCGTCTTGCCGCCTGCAGGGCCGCCCGTCAGGACGATCTTCTTGATGGTTTTCATGCTTGCTCCCCTTCGATCGGTTCTTGAACGGCACAAATCCGTCCGTATACAGTATAGCACACGGATCCTTTGATTTCCAGCCTTATTTTCGTTCCCGGATCCCCTCCGTGCGATTTCACTCGATTCTTTGAACAAGCGGGAGGTTCAGCGTCGATGACAGCGGCGATCCCGGCTGCTAATCCACGGACGCATCCCGGCAGGATCCCTGCTTTTCGGGGGATCTTTCCTTTTATTATATCGAATTTGTTTTCAAAGCAGTCTGCTTCCGCTGACTTTTTTCATCGAAAACATCCGACGGCGTCTTTGTTTTGACATATTCGGTTCATTTTTTCTTCATATTTCTTTCATATAGGGCTTGCTATTTGACTGCGTTTCCAGTATAATGTCTTCGTATAGAACTGTATACTTATATCTTTTGGTATAGGGTCAAGGTTCAAATCAGTAAGGAGGAAGAAACGAAACATGAGAAAAACCATTTCTCTGGTCCTGGCAGTCCTGATGATGCTTGTCCTGCTCCCCGCAGTCAAGCTCAGCCCGGCTGTCGCGGAAGACGCAACGGTTACTGACGAATTAACCGGTGCTTGGACCGGTGTCTCCGGGAACAGCTACGCTGATTGGTCCGGCAAGACAAGCAATTCCGATGCTGTCTATGCAGGTCAATCTGCCGGTCAGTATGATTCCATTCAGTTGAGAAGCAAGAATAATAACTCTGGTGTTATTACGACAGCTTCCGGCGGAACTTTCCAGAAGATCGTTCTGACCTGGAACAGCAACACCTACGGAACAAGAGTTCTGGATGTGTACGGCAAAGACACCGCTTATGCATCTCCGACCGATCTGTATGATTCCGCAAAGTGTGGCACCTTGATCGGCAGTCTCACCTATGTTCAGGACGGCGAGATTGAAACGACGCTGACCGCTGAAGCAGAGTATGCTTATATCGGTTTCCGTTCACACGATAGTGCGCTTTATCTCGACAAGGTAGAGATCACTTGGGCAACCGGCGAAACGCCTGAACCTCCGGTAGTCGAGCCGACGGGCGACACGATCATTCTGTTCACGAACGACGTGCACTGCGGCATCCGCGACGGTTGGGGCTACGCAGGTCTTGCAGATCTCAAGAAGTCCCTCGAAGCGGAAGGCAACGAAGTCATCCTTGTTGACGCGGGCGACCACGTACAGGGCGGACCGATCGGCTCC
>CADAPG010000099.1:0-1468 GCA_902789675.1 uncultured Eubacteriales bacterium | reverse complement strand
GGAATATCCGTACGTTTCCGCGAACTTTGTGAAGGTCGAAGGCAACGAGCCGGTGCTCGACGCTTACAAGATCTTTGAAGCAAACGGCAAGAAGATCGCATTCGTCGGTATCTCCACCCCCGAATCGATCACCAAGTCCACCCCGACGTACTTCATGAACGAAGACAACACCGCTTACGTCTATGGCTTCTGCCAGGATGCAACCGGTGAAGGCGTCTACACCGCAGTGCAGAATGCAATCGATGCAGCCAAGGCGGAAGGCGCAGACTTCGTCATTCTCGTCGGTCATATGGGTATTGACCAGCAGTCTCAGCCTTGGACGGCGCCCGAAGTCATCGCGAACATCACCGGCGCAGATGCGTTCATCGACGGTCACAGCCATTCCGTCATCAACGCAACCGTGAAGGATAAGGAAAACAAAGACGTCCTCCACGGCCAGACCGGCACGAAGCTCGCAAACGTCGGCAAGCTGACGATCGATGCAGAAGGCGGCCTCACGATGGAGATCCTCCCGGCATCCGAGAAGGTCAAGGACGATCCGGAAACCGATACGTTCATCAAGGGCATCGAAGACGAGTTCAACGCTCTGCTGAACACCGTTGTTGCGCACACCGATCATGATCTCACGATCCTCGATCCGGATACCAACAATCGTGCAGTCCGCAGCAAGGAAACCAACCTCGGCGACCTGTGCGCAGACGCATATCGCTTCATGTTCGATGCGGATGTCGCGTTTGTCAACGGCGGCGGCGTCCGTGCGAACATCCCGACCGGCGACATCACCTTCCAGCAGATCATCAACGTTCATCCGTTCGGCAACACAGCGGTGCTCGCAGAAGTCACGGGTCAGCAGATCCTTGATGCACTCGAGATGGGCGCACGCGTCAACCCGAGTGAGAACGGCGGCTTCCTGCAGGTTGCGGGCCTGAAGTACGAGATCCACAACTATATTGAGCCGAACTGCGTTGTCGGAACGGATAAGATGTGGGCAGGCCCCGTCGATGCGTCGCTTCCGTACCGCGTCCAGAACGTCCGTATTCTGAACAAGGAGACCGGTGACTACGAAGACCTCGACCTTACCAAGAAGTACACGCTCGCATCGCACAACTACATGCTCATGGATATGGGCGACGGCTTTGCGATGTTTGGGCCGAACATCACGATCCTCAACGACAGCGGCATTGCGGATAACAAGGTCCTGATCGACTACATCCAGTCGATGCCCGAAGTCGACGGCGTCCATCAGGTCACCGGCTACACCGATCCCAGAGGCGAAGGCCGTATCACCATCTACGCCGAGGCTCCGACTCCCGTAGAACCGACCGGCGACACGATCATTCTGTTCACGAACGACGTACACTGCGGCATCCGCGACGGCTGGGGTTATGCAGGTCTTGCAGATCTCAAGAAGTCCCTCGAAGCGGAAGGCAACGAAGTCATCCTTGTTGACGCGGGCGACCACGTACAG
>CADAPG010000098.1 GCA_902789675.1 uncultured Eubacteriales bacterium | reverse complement strand
TCGCATTCGCGGTCCAGCACGATATCCTCGGGCTCCTGTCCCTCGTCGGGAAGCTGTTCCGGGATCGGCGCTTCGGTTTCCTGCAAGCGGGCTTTGTGCCGATAGAACTTCGCAAGCTCCTTCTTCGCAATGCCGAACACGTACTTTTCCGGCGCGCGGATCCCGATCCCCGTCATCTTGCGAAAGAGCTTCCGATAGATCTCCTGCATCAGATCCTCCACGTCGGCGGCGGACCGGATGCGCGGGAGCAGCCACCTTAAGAGCGCGTCGCGCGTGGCGTCATAGACGCGGTTGAATGTTTCGTATTGTTCCATAGTCACCTCTCAAAACCGGTTTCACCCTATATGAGCCCTCGGGAACGGAAAATCGGACATGATTTTTGCAAAAAGAATGCACCGGACGGCGCCGGTGCGGACGGAAACTCAGTTTGCGCCGTTGATTGCGCGGATCAGCGGGATCGCCTCGTCGAGCGTACGCAGCACCGCGTCGGGCGGAAAGTCGAGCCGGGGAACGGGGTCGATGAGGTCCGGCACGCAGATCGAGAAGAACCCGCCGGCATGCGCCGCTCTTAGCCCGTTTACCGAATCCTCAAAGACCGCGGTTTCCTCCGGCTTTGCGTCCAAAGCCCTGCACGCGAGCAGAAAGATCTCGGGGTCCGGCTTGCCGTGCGCAACCTGATCGCCGAACGCAAACGCGTCGAAGTATTTGAGCGTGTCGGTGAGGCGGAGATATTCGCGCGCGATATACTTGCTCGTGCCCGTGGCGAGCGCAATGCGGACGCCGTCCGCCTGCAGCGCGTCCAGAAGCGCGTACAGTCCGGGCTTCACGGGCACGCCGTACGTTTCCATTTCATGCTTCATCCACGATTCGATCATCGCGTAGCAGTCGTCGAACGCGATCGCCGTGCCGAACAGCGCGGGGAACATGCGCCGGAAATCGGCATGGTTGCTGCCGAGCGTTTTGAGAATGCTTTCGCGCGGAAAGGAAATGCCGGTTTCGGGACCGACGTACTCCTCGAGCGCGCGCACATAGAGCCGTTCGGTGTCGAACATCAGCCCGTCCATATCGAAGATGACGTTTCGGATCATATCTGTCTCCCGTTTTTTTCTTTATTATACCGAAACCGGACGCCGTTTGCAACGGCTGTCGTTTGACAAGCGGCACGGCGGCATAGTATACTGGTATCAAACAAACAGGGAGGACAGACCGATGACCATCCGGGAAGCGATCGACGCGCGGCATTCGGTGCGCGCCTACACAAAGCGCCCGATCGACGGAGAGATTCTGACGGCGCTTCAGGAGGAGATCGCGCGCTGCAACGCGGAAAGCGGGCTCTCCGTTCGCCTCTTTCTGAACGATCCGAGCGCGATCAAGGGACTTTGGGCATACGGCGCGTTTGAAAATGCGGACAACTATATCGCGCTGTCGGGAAAGGACACGGACGATCTCTATCGCCTTGCGGGCTACCGGGGCGAACGGCTGGTGCTCTTTGCCGAAACGCTCGGGCTTTCTACCTGCTGGATCGCGGGCTCATATAAGAAGGGACGCGTCAGAAAGCTGCTGCCCGAGGGCGAAGAACTTGCCGCGATCATCTCGATCGGCTACGCCGCAAAGCCGGGCAAGCCGCATAAAAGCAAGACCTATGAGCAGGTGACGGAAACGGAAGGTCCGGTGCCGGACTGGTTCAGAGCGGGCGTCGAAGCGGCGCTTCTCGCACCGACCGCGATCAATCAGCAGCGGTTCCGCTTCCGGCTTGCAAACGGCAAAGCAACGGTGAAGGCGCTGTCCGGTCCGTATGCGCGGATCGATCTCGGCATCGTACAGTATCATTTTGAGATCGGCGCGGGACAGCCGATCGAAGCCGAATAGGAAACGGGGGAAGCCATGCGCGTAAACAGCGAACAACAGCGGCAGCTGATGCTGACCGAGCCGATCGGACGGCTGCTGTTCAAAAAAGCAGCGCCGACGGTGCTGATCCAGCTCATCACCGTCATCTACAACACCGCGGACACGTACTTTGTCGCAAAGATCGACACGGGCGCGTCGGCGGCTGTCGGCGTTGTATTCTCGCTCATGGCGATCATTCAGGCAACCGGCGGCAGCATCGGCATGGGCGCGACGAGCCTCATCAGCCCGATGCTCGGGCAAAAGCGCGTGGACGACGCAAGCACGGTCGGCACCTCCGCGGCGCTGATGAGCATCCTTGCGGGCAGCGTGATCGGCGCGCTCGGACTGATCTTTCTGAATCCTCTGATGTATCTGATCGGCGCGCGCGGCGAGGTTCTGCCGTACGCAATGGATTACGCGCGCTTCATTCTGATCGGCGCGCCGTTTATGACCACGGCGTTCGTCCTGAACAACATCCTGCGCTCCGAGGGACAGGCGACCTATTCGATGCTTGCCATGATCAGCGGCGGGATTCTGAACCTGTTCATCGACCCGCTCCTGATCTTCGGGTGCGGCATGGGCATTGCGGGCGCGGCGCTTGCGACGATGCTTTCGCAGATGACGAGCTGCTTCATCATGGCGATCATCTTCATCCGCGACCGCAGCATCGTGCGGCTGCGTCCGAAGTATGTCGGCAAAAAGCCCTCGGTGTATCTGCATATCGTGCGCATGGGCGTGCCGACGCTGTTCCGGCAGGGCATGGCAAGCCTTTCCTCGGCGCTTCTCAATATCCAGGCGGCGCCGTTCGGCGCGGCGGCAGTCGCGGCGATCTCGATCGCAAACAAGCTCTATATGCTCGTGCGGCACATCGTGCTCGGCATCGGGCAGGGCTTTCAGCCGATCGCTGGATACTGCTTCGGCGCCGGGCGCTATTCGCGCGTGAAGCGCGTGTTCTGGGTGTCCACGGCGGCGGCGACCGTGATCTGCGTTTCGATCGCGGCAGCGATCTTTGCTTTCCGCGAGCCGATCATGGTATGGTTCCGGGACGATCCGGAGGTCGTGCGGATCGGAAGCATCATGCTGCGGTTCCTGTGCGTCACGATCCCGCTGATGGGCTTTTCGACCTACGTGAATCAGCTCTATCAATCGCTCGGGTTTGCCGCCGGCGCAACGGTGCTCGCCTCCTGTCGGCAGGGGATCTTCTTTGTGCCGCTCGTGTTTCTGCTGCCCGCGCTGTTCGGACTCGAAGGCATCACGGCGGTGCAGGCGGGCGCGGATCTGCTGACGTTTTTCGTCTCGATCCCGTTCCTCGTCTTCTTTTTCAAAAAGCATCTTTCCGCGCCCGATGCAGCGGAAGAAGAGACGGCGGTCGCCTGACCGCCGTTTTCTTTGCCGTTATGCGTTGCCCGCGCCGAGCATCGTATCGCACCATGCCTCCATCTTCTTCTCGAGCTGGTCAAAGAAGGCCGGACCGCAGCTCAGGTACTGTTTCAAGAACTGCCGGTCGTTCATTCTGCCGCGCAGCTTGTTCCGGCAGGCTTCCCGCAGCACGATCATCTCGGCGCAGCCGTAGGTGAATTCGATCGCGCTCAGCGGATTGCTGCGCGCTTCCTTGTAGATCGTATCGGCCATGTCTTCCGGCAGCCTGAAGAATTCCGTAAGATCCTTTTTGATATCTTCGGGCGCATAGCCCATCTCGATCAGATTCGCCGTATAGCCTATCATCATATAATTGTAAAGGATCATGAACAGCGTGTAATATTCACAGTAGTTGCCGGTCCGCTCGGCTTCCTCCTTTGTGTGCGCAAGCGCGGTATACAAGCCGAGTCCGGAAAAATAGGAATCCGGCGCTGCAGACAGCTGCGCGCGGGAAAGATCCGGTTTCTGCGCCTGATACAGGTAGAAATAGTTGTTGCAGGCAAGATAGATCGCCACGACCGAGGAGTTGTCGACATCCGGATTGAATGCAATCGTCGACTGCTCCGGATGATCGAAATAGTAGGTGAACTTTGCCGAACCGAGGTACGGGATGTCGAGCGCGGGCAGGTTCCCTATCGCAGGAATGAAATCCAACGGTGCGTATTCCTTTTCAAGCGATGCCACGATTTCCCGGTAATACGTTTCCGGAAGCTTGTTCCGGAATGCATCCATCTGCGCGGCAAAATCCTCGGGGAATCTGATCTCGGAGAACTCGCGCTCCAGGTACTGGATCCCGGTGTCATAAATCAGACCGACCTTATCGCACAAGATCGGCGTCTCCGTACCGACGATCGACATCAGCTGCGCATTGTAAGTCCTGTATCGATCGCTGTTCTTGACGTCAGCGTCCTTCGCATACGGTGTGAGCGGATCCTCGCAGTATTGGCGCAGCCCGTCGAGCGCGGCATACAGCTTGTCGTATGAAGCGAGAAACGCATCGATTGCCGCGTCGCTGCGGGTAAGGTACGGCGCCTGCTCCTCTTCGCTCATACCGATCGCGGTCAGACAGCTGCCGAGATAGGCGTAGCCGAAAAAGTCCTTTCCGGGTTTTTTGACCATGTCGATCTCGCTCAGAACGGAATCAAGCGCGTCTTCGGTCATGAAGTGCCCGCTTTCGGCATGCGCCTGTTCCCGTTCGATCAGTTTGTCGATGTATGTCGGGATATAGGAGATCTCCCTGAGGTACGCCTCTGCGTCCTCCTTTGACTTGATGCGGAAGTTCACAAAGACGGAAGGAAGCGAGATGTGGGTTCCGCTGTTCGGCAGAAACGGCTCGTCGAACGCAAGATCGTTTTCCAACGCAAGCTCCGCTTGCAGCGATTCAACGACCGTATCAAACGCAAACTGATCCGCTTCGTTCAGCGCAGAGCGGTCGGTCTCGTTGACAAGGTCCAGCAGCGCGTGCAGATCCTGATAGTACCGGCGGCATTCCTCTTCGGAGCCGAAGGCGATCGGAAGAAGCGCGTCGGCGTCAATGCCGTAGGCGGACGGATCCAGAACGGTCAGCCGCAACCTTCTGCTTGAACCGGTCGCGTACAGCGCAGGATATCGGTCACTCAGCTCCGCCCAAAGGTCGGCGGGGGATTTCGTGGGCTCCGGCGTGGGTTCGGGCGTCGGCGTGGGAACCTCGGTCGGCGCTTCGGAGGCCTCGGCTTCGGTCTGTCCGGCCTTTCCGGAATCGTCTCCGCACGCGATCGCGCCGAGCAGCAGGGTCGCAGCGAGCAGCAGCGCAAGCAATCGTTTCATAGATGGTATTCCTCCTGAACGGATGTCTCTATTATTATGACACATCAGACTGCCGAAATGCTGCATTGTTCCTATAATTTATGGATTATTCATCAAAATAACACATTTCCGGTCCACGCTTGACCGCAGCCGGAACGGAAGATACAATACAATCAAAGATTTTTGCAAAAAGCATGTAACACTTTTGCCTTCCGGTGTGTCTTTAGGACAGAGAGGTAAAAAGGGGGTAAGGATCCGAACATGATTTTACTGCTTTTGGTTCTGGACAGCGAAGCGGATCGCGCTCTGGTCAGCGATCTGTTCGCGTCGAATTATCACCGCATGAAGCGCGCGGCGCTTGCGATCCTGCGCGAGCCGGACGCGGCGGAGGACGCCGTGCAGGACACGTTCGTGCGGTGCATGAAAAAGATCGATACGCTGCGGGCGCTGCCGACGTATGCGCGCTCGACGTATCTTCTGACCGCATTGAAGCATAACGCGCTGAACCGCGCAAGAAAGGAGCGCGCGCATATGAACGTGCCGACGGAGGAATTCGAACTGCCGGACGAGACTGCATCGGTCGAGGAACGCGCGATCAACAGCCTGACCGTCGCCGAGGTCAAGGAGGCGTTTACGAAGCTTCCCGACAGCCTGAAGGATGTGCTGCGGTATAAGTATCTTCTGGAACTGCGCGACGGCGAGATCGCAAAGGCGCTTGGGATCTCAAAAAGCACCGTGCGCGTATATCTGACCCGCGCGCGCCGCACCGTACTGAATCTTTGCAGGGAGGATGGCTATGAAAAAGAGAGCGTTTGAAAAGCTGCTCAGGGAAGCGATCATCCTGGAAGCCGAGGAACAGGGCGCGCGTCTTGCCGGTGTGCCGACCGAGCCGGTCCCCGCAGAGGCGCAGGCGCGTTTTAACGCATCGCTGAAGACGGAACGGCAGACCGCCGCGCGGGAAACAACGCCGGAGATCCCCGTGAAACAGGAATCGCGCGCGCGCCGGATCGCACGCGGATGGATGACGGCAGGCATCGCGGTCGTGACGACCGCCGCGCTGATCTTCGTGATCGGACTGATGGCGGCGGGCGGGATGAGCCGCGGAATGAAAGCCGCCGATGCGCTGCCTGCGGACCAGCAGCAGCCTCCGGAATGGTCTGCCGAACATCCTGCGGAACAGGAGCCGAAAATGCCCGACGAAGTGCAGCCGGAAGCACCCACAGAGGAGCCGAAGGAAACAAGTGCGCCCGCGCCGGGCGGGATGCCGTTGGCTCCGGTCGAAGAGCTGCCGGAGGTAAAGACGGTCGTGTATCCCTGGCAGGGGTATTCCTGCCTGATCCCGGAGGGCTTTGTCAGCGCGCACGAGTCCGACCAAGAGTTCATATCCATTACAAGCGAGATGAACGATCGGAACATGTTCCAGATGGCGTATGAACTTGTGCCGACGGAAACGCTTGAGGGATGGGACAGCGACGTCTTTTCGGAGCAGCATCTAAAGATATTGCTCAGCAATATCGGCGTGCCGGAATCCCAGTATGCGGACTTTGTCGGGCATTCCGTGCGAACCGTTGAAAACGGCGTGGTCTGCTATCATCTGTATAACCGTTCCCAAAAGGTATACGCCTGCCTTGCAAGGGTTCTGTCCGACGAAAAGAACAGCCTCATTGCGGTCGGCATGACGCTGGGCGAGTACGGCGTGGGCGAGTTCGACAGCGTGGTCAATGCGTTGGCGCAGCGGTATACGGAGGCAATCCCGGAGGATCCGGAACAACCGGAGCTTCAACTGAAAACGCAGGAATGGCAGGGGTATTCCTGCCTGTTCCCGGAAACGTTCGAGATTCAGGCGATCCGGGATCAAAAGCTTTCCGCAACGGAAAAAGCGCTTTTGAAGCTTGACATGGACGCCTTGCAAACGGTCGGGCTTACGGATATGGACTATTACCTGGTCGCGGAAAGCATGCTGAACGGAAAAG
>CADAPG010000097.1 GCA_902789675.1 uncultured Eubacteriales bacterium | reverse complement strand
GAAGATCCTGCTGGATGCATACTCCACCAACGAGATGGTGCAGAAAGCAGCTGTGGCGATCTACCGCTACTCGCAGTTTGCTGACATTGTGAAGGGCAACACGCCCGAAGCAAACAAAAAGTGATCCGACCCGCGATCCGATAAAACAATCAAGAAGCCCGATCCGATGCAATTTCGGATCGGGCTTTTGTAAGCTCTGTTTTGCAAATGCCGCACCTTATGCAGGCGTCATATACCGTGCGATCAACGGTACGAGCGCGTCCGCTTCCTTCGGTGCGTATCGCGGAGAAAGCGCAAGGTTCATGCAGGCAAACGGTTCGCGGATCCGGACTGCTGCGGGATCGTTGAATACTGCAAGCGGAATCTCCGGTTCCCTGCCGTATCGGTCTTCGAACAGCCTGGACACAAAGGATTCCAGCCGGATCGGACGAAAGCCTTCCCCCTCCCGTTCGCAGAACGGCGGCAGATCCGGGCGGGAAAACGGATCGCGCACAAGCGTCAGCGTATCGATCCACCGGAACGCGAGCGCAAACAGAAGATAGTTCGCTTCGTCAAGCTGCTTCTGCGCATAGTATCGGGAAAAGTCGTCGCGTTCCTTCGGCGGGATGCCGAGCACGTTGTTCAGCACAAATCCGGGACCGGGCTTTCCGATGCCGAGGTCGGCGTGCGCGTCGACGTGAACGACCGAAAACGGCTGATCGAGCCGTCCCTCATCCATCCGTTCTTTCCAGAACGCAAGCGCGCCGTCGTGCGTTTCGGTGATGCGGCCCGGAATCGGATGCGCGGTATCGAGTCCGAGACCGTTTTCCAGAAAAGACACGACCTCACGCTCCGTCCACGGATTTGCGCAGCTCGAAGAAGGCCGCTCTCCCTTCGGCGCAAGCGGACAGCAGTTATCGAGAAAGAAATCCAGATCAAGATCCAAAACCCACATGCGGGTATTTTACCTTTGTTTCGAGCGAAAAACAAGTTCTTTTTACTCCGTAAAAGACAGATTGTACTTAAAAATAATACATTTTTGTCACATTTGCATGTTAAAATTTTCAAAACGGTCAAGAATACGGCGCGAAATATATTGCGACTTTAAAAATCCTTTGCTATAATATAGATATCTTTGCGGAGGATTGTCATGAAGCCTGCTGCGATTTTGGACATCGGCAGCTCGAAAGTCGTATGCCTTTCGGGCAACGTTTTAGATAAAGGCGGTATCGTTATTCACGGTGCCGGTGTTTCCGGCTGCGACGGATATCTTGAGGATCAGTTTCTGGACAAGCAGAGTCTGCATGATGCGATCATCGACGCGATCCAGAAAGCCGAGCAGGAATCCCATTCCCGCATCCGCGACATCGCGCTCACGGTACCCGTTTCGTTCTCGAAACTCGTGCTTTCGGATATGACGATGACGCTCGGCGAACGTGCGCGCGTCGTCGATCCTTCGGACGTCGACCGGCTGATCGAGCTTTCGTATCAGAAGATCGAAATGCCCGAAGGACACGTGCTGATGCACAGTACGCCCGTATTTTTTCTGGTCGACGGCGTGTCGTCCTCCGAAATGCCGCAGGGCATCGTGACCGAGGAGATCTCGGGTCTGTTTGCGCACATGTTCGTGCGGGAAGACTATATCGAGACGATCCAGAACGTTCTGGACGATCTCGGCATCGAGATCTCGATGTGCATCAGTTCGGCGCTCGGCGAAGCGACGATGCTGATTCCCGAAGAGGAACGCGTCCGCCCCGCCGTGCTGATCGACGTCGGCTATCGGCAGACGGATATCTGCGTGATCGAAAACGCCGCCCTGACCGGCGTCGCCACGATCCCGATGGGCGGTTACCAGTTCGCTTCGGATCTTGCGTTCGGACTGGACGTTACGCAGCAGTCCGCCGAGCAGGCAAAGCGCCGGTTCGTCTTCTCGCTCGATTACGGCGACAAAACGGAGATCCTCCGTTCCGAAACCGCGTCGAAGCGCGTGGAAAACAGCACGATCGCCTACATTATTGAGGCGCGTGCAAACGACCTTGCGGAACATATCCGTGAGGAGCTGGACCGTCTGCAGGTCAATCTGGAGTCGCGCCCGATCGTGTATCTGTCCGGCGGCGGACTTTTGATGATGCGCGGATCGCTCGACTTTCTCAAGAAAGCGCTGGGCTTTCCGATCAAGCGGGACATGCCGTGGACGCCGCGTCTGTCCTCTCCCAACTACTGCAGCGCGTTCGGCGCGCTGAACTTCGTCCTTCGCGCCAACCGCGCCGAGGATCGGCCGGAACAGCAAAAACCGGACGAAAAGAACTTTCTGCAAAAATTGAAGGACTTCTTCACGAAATAAACAAAGGGGGAACCACCAACCATGTTTGAAACCAATTTAGACAGCACCAACTTTGCTCAGATCCGTGTCGTCGGCGTCGGCGGCGCAGGCTGCAACGCAGTCAACCGCATGGTTCAGTACGGTCTGCAGGGCGTTGAATTCATCGCCGTCAACACCGATAAGCAGGCGCTTGCTTTGAGCGCAGGCCAGAAAAAGATCCAGATCGGTGAAAAGCTGACCAAGGGTCTCGGCGCAGGCGCAGACCCCGAGATCGGTCGCAAAGCGGCGGACGAAAGCCGTGACGCGATCATCGAAGCGCTGAAGGGCGCCGACATGATCTTCATCACCGCCGGCATGGGCGGCGGTACGGGCACCGGCGCGGCTGCCATCATTGCGGAATGCGCGAAGGAACTCGGGATCCTCACCGTCGGCGTCGTTACGAAGCCGTTCACGTTCGAGGGACGCGTCCGTATGCGCAACGCCGAACAAGGTATCGCAAACCTGAAGCCCGCGGTCGACACGCTGATCACGATCCCGAACGACAAGCTGATCTCGCTCGTCGGCAAATCCAGCCTTCCCGATGCGCTGCGCGTTGCGGACGACGTGCTCCGTCAGGGCATCCAGGGCATTTCCGACCTGATCGCGGTCCCGGCAATGATCAACCTCGACTTTGCGGACGTCAAGACGATCATGAAGGAAAAGGGCATGGCGCACATGGGCATCGGTTCCGCAGTCGGCGAGAAGCGTGCAAGCGAAGCGGCGCGTCAGGCGGTTGAGAGCCCGCTCCTCGAGACCTCCATCAAGGGCGCGAAGGGCATCCTGATGAACATCACCGGCGGCAGCGACCTGTCGCTGCTTGAGGTCAACGAAGCTGCCGAGATCATTGCCGAGAACGCGGATCCCGAAGCGAACATCATCTTCGGTGCAGACATCGACGAGAGCATGGGCGACGCGCTCCGGATCACCGTTATCGCGACCGGCTTCGACCGTGTCGAGCCCGAAAAGGCAAACGATTTGCAGATGGGCGGCACTGCTGCAAGACGCAGCTTTACCGAAACGCGTCCGTTCAGCATGAACACGCCTTCCGCACCCGCTTCCGCGGCGAACGCTTTCTCCGCCCGCACCTATGCGGAACCCGAAAAAGCGCCCGATCCGGTCATGAACGAGCCGGAACCGCGTCAGGAACAGCCGCTGTACCGCGATCCCTCCGCAGGACTTCGCAAGGACTACAACGAGCGCCCGTCCAACAAGCTGGATATTCCCGCTTTCCTCCGCAAGTAAGCACGAAAACGGACAGATGAAAAATCTCATCTGTCCGTTTTTTATTGTTCCGTTACAGGAAAAACCAGAGTACGACCGCGACCGCCAAAGCGCTCAGCCCGATCCATCGCGGGCGTTTCCGGTTCGGCAGGAACAGCGGCGAACACAGAAGCAGCGCCGCGTAATACAGGAAGATCACCGCGGGATGCGGTGCCGGAAGCTGCAGTCCGGGCACGTTCAGCGGCTCCGTCACCAGCGAAATCAGCTTGATCGCGCCGTATGCGGGGTAAGACAGGATCGACGCAAAGTGCGGCACCGCTCCGTACAGCAGCACGGAAAGGAATCCGCAGAGCAGGATGACCGGCATTGTGGGGATCAGCAGGATCGAAAGCGGGATCGAGATCCACGTGATCGTCCGGAAATAATATGCCGTCAGCGGCAGCATGCCGACCGTTGCGCAAAGCGCGCCGAAGACCGCCCGCGCGATCAGCGTGCCGCGAAGCGATTCCGGCAAGATTTTTCGGAACTGCCTTGAAAGCAGCATCATCCCGCCCATTGCGGCAAACGACAGCTGAAAGCCGATCTCCCGATATCCGAACGGCTCGCACAAAAGCGTCAGCGCAAGCGCAAAGCAGAACACGGACGGTATATCCGCCTTCCGTTCCCGCATCGCGGTCAGGCGCAGTCCGATCAGCACGAACGACGCGCGCAGCACGGAGGCGGAAAACCCGGTGACCGCACAGAGAAACAGCAGGAACAGCGCAAGCAGCGAAAGCGACAGCGCTTTGTTTTCGGTGCGGATGAGCTTTCCGAGCATCCCGACCAGCACCGTGACGTGCAGACCGGAGACGGCGAACAGGTGCAGAAGCCCCGCCCTTTCGTACTGCGCATAGGCGGCGTGATCCATCAGGCTTGTATCGCCGAGCAGGATCCCCCTTGCCGCGGCGGCTTCGTCCCGGAACAGAACGTCTGTATTCTCCGAAAGGGCTCGGCGCAGATTCCCGAGAAAGGCGGCGATCCCGCTGTTTTCCGGAAGCGCGGTCGGCAGAAGAACGATGCGCACGAGTACGAAGAATGCGGCGATCGGCAGAAGGAAGAACGCGCTTCTTCTGCGGAACAGGAATACCGAGACGGGGATCAGTACCGCCGAAACGGCAAGCAGGACCCAATCCGGCGCAAGCGATCCGAGGATCGCCGCGAGGATCGCGCCCAGTGCCGCGCCCGCCATAGGGCGTGTATGAAACCACGGTCTGTTCTCTGTCATACCGACAGTATAGCAAAGAAAAACCGATATTTCAACGATACAAGGAGGAACATCTGTATGAATACGCTTCGGGAGTACATCGACAAGGCAAAGAAAATCGTGTTTCTGGGCGGCGCGGGGCTGAGCACCGAAAGCGGCATCCCCGATTTCCGTTCGAGCGACGGCGTCTTCAAGGCGGTCCGGGCGTACGGCGTGCCGCCGGAAACGCTGCTGTCGATCGACTTTTTCGAGGACTATCCCGAGATCTTTTACGATTATTATAAGAAGTTTCTGATCTATCCTGACGCCAAGCCCAATAAGGCGCACAAAGCGCTTGCAAAGCTTGAGGAGATCGGCAAGCTCAACGCGGTCGTGACGCAGAACATCGACGGGCTGCATCAGGCGGCGGGCAGCCGGCACGTCTGCGAGCTGCACGGCAGCGTCTACCGGAACCACTGTACGCGGTGCCGCCGGTTCTATTCCCTCGAGCAGATCATGCAGATGAAGGGCGTGCCCACCTGCGAATGCGGCGGCATCATCAAGCCGGACGTCGTGCTGTACGGCGAAGGGCTCGACAATTCCGTCGTGACCGACGCGATCCGCTCGATCCGCGAGGCGGACACGATGATCGTCGGCGGAACGTCGCTGGCGGTCTATCCTGCGGCGGGTCTGATCGACTATTTCCGCGGCGATACGCTGATCGTCATCAACCTTTCCCCCACCCCGCGCGACCGGGAAGCGACGCTTTGCGTGCATGAAAAAATCGGCGAAGCGCTATCCTATCTTTTGGATTGACTTTCCGGAAAAGTCGGCTATAATGGATGTTCGGAGAACCATTCTGAAAGGGGTACAAAAATGCAGCTTTTGGTCATCACCATCGACAAGTGTGAAGAGTTTCTGAATACGCTCGAAGGTCTTCGGGCACACGGCATGAACGGCATCGTGTTCAACAGCACGAGCCTCAAGCATGCGCTTCTGGAAAGCGATATCAACGCCGCGCCGATCTTTTCCGGCATCTCCAAACTGGTCAAACCGGAATTTGAACCGAGCCACACGGCTTTTCTTCTGCTGAACGACGATCAGATCGAACACGCAAAGCGCGTCGTTCGCCGCAACACCAACGGATTGGGCAAGAAGGGCGTCATGTTCACGATCCCAATCAGCTCGTTTGAGGGAATCGAGGAATAAACCGATATGCCCACTCTTTCCGCGCTGCTGGCGCTCGCGCTTGCCATGATCGGCGGGCTTGCTCTTTCGCGCCTCATGAAAATCCTGCATCTGCCCAATGTCACCGGCTATCTGTTTGCCGGGCTTCTCATCGGGCCGTATCTGCTGCCGCTGATCTTCGGCGACGGCGTTTGTCTTCTGAACCACGAGTCCGTGCAGTCGCTTTCGAGCATCACGAACGTCGCGCTCGGCTTTATCGCATTCTCGATCGGCGGCGAGTTCAAGCTGTCCTATATCAAGAAGCTCGGCGTGCGCGTGATCATCATTACACTCGTTCAGGCGTTCACGACCGTGCTGTTCGTCATCGGCGC
>CADAPG010000096.1 GCA_902789675.1 uncultured Eubacteriales bacterium | reverse complement strand
GGATTCTCCTGCCTGTTCATACAGAAAAACGGCGCATGCGTTATCTGCAAGCAGTTCGACGAATTCCGCTTCCATCTCCTCGGTCGAATGCTCCTGCCAAAGCCCGACAGCAAGCTTCGCGACGGTTTTCGCGTCGCGCGGTTCCGCTTTTCGGATCATGTGTTCTCCTCCCCCAATATCCCCGTTGCGCGGTACGCAGGCGGATGGTATCCGCCCCTACGATAGAACATATTCGTAGGGGAAGATATTATCTTCCCGTTCCGCTGTCATGACATGTGAATAAAATACCGGTCCTCTGCCCAATGTGCCGGATTATTCTCGATATATTGCCGGATTCGCTGTAAATCGTTTTCATCACGAACGATGTGATCATAAAACGATTTCTGCCATATTCCTTCTCCGATCATCATTGAGGCGCTTCGCTTCATTTGTCCGACAATTGTTGAAATCGGTTTTGACATAGCGCTTGCCTGTATCAGAATATGGACATGGTTGGGCATGATCACATATGAATCTATCGTAATTTCAGGATAATGGCATTCTATTTCGCGGATTGCCTGATCAACTGCTTTTCCGTAATCCGACAACAGCGGGCGGATGGTATCCGCCCCTACGGGCAAAAATGCCTGCATCCGCTGCAGAACGATCTGATACGTCTCCGGTTTCCACAGCATAAGCGCTCTGTCACGTATGCATACTGTAATAAAATACGCACCGACAGAGCCGTAATCGTACCCTTTCAGTCTGTTCGCTTTTCGTTCCGGATGCTCCATGTTCCTTCTGATTTCTTAAAACCCCGCCGCGTGGATGCGGCGGGGTTTTTGCGTTGATATGGATTACATATCGTTCAGCTTCTTGTAATAATCGATCTTCTCGTTCGCCTCGTTCTCGGCGCGAGTGAACAGCTCGTCCGCAACCTCCGGGAACTGCTTGGTCAGAGCGGCGTAACGCGCTTCGCCCATGATGAACTCGCGGTAGCTCGCCTTCGGATCCTTGGAATCCAGCTGGAACGGGTTCTTGCCTTCGAGCGCCAGATCCGGGTTGTACCGATACATCGGCCAGTAACCGGCTTCGACTGCCTTCTTGGCTTCTTCCTGGCTGTGACCCATGTTGATGCCGTGGTTGATGCAGGGCGCGTATGCGATGATCAGGGACGGTCCCTTGTACGCTTCCGCCTCGTTGACAGCCTTCAGGAGCTGGTTCGGGTCGGCGCCCATGCAGACCTTTGCGACGTAGACATAGCCGTAGGACATTGCCATCAGACCGAGGTCCTTCTTCTTGGTGCGCTTGCCGGCTGCCGCGAACTTCGCGATCGGGCCGGTCGGCGTCGCCTTCGAGGACTGACCGCCGGTGTTGCTGTACACCTCGGTGTCCACGACGAGCACGTTGACGTCCTCATCCTGTGCGAGCACGTGGTCGAGTCCGCCGTAGCCGATGTCGTATGCCCAGCCGTCGCCGCCGAATACCCAGATGGACGGCTTCACGAGCTGATCCTTCTGTGCGAGCACCTCACGCGCGAGCGTGCAGGCTTCGCATTCGCAGCCCTTCGTGGCGGTCGGATGCGCCTCGATCAGCGCGACGAGCTTGTCGCCCGCTTCGCGGGAACCCTGCGCGTCGTTCATCTTTTCGAGCCATTCCTTGCCTGCCGCCGCGATCTCCTCGTCGAGATACGGGACCTCGATCATCTTCTTCACGGTGTCGGCAAGACGTGCGCGGCGCTGCTTCGATGCGATGTTCATGCCGTAGCCGAACTCCGCGTTGTCCTCAAACAGCGAGTTCGCCCATGCCGGACCCTGACCCTTGTCGTTCTTGCAGTACGGAGCCGTCGGTGCGGAACCGCCGTAGATGGAGGTACAGCCGGTCGCGTTCGCGATGATCATGCGATCGCCGAACAGCTGGGTAAGGAGCTTGATGTACGGGGTCTCGCCGCAGCCTGCGCATGCGCCGGAGAACTCGAACAACGGACGGAGGAACTGGCTGCCCTTGACCGTCTTGCGGTTGACGTTAAGCTGCTTGTCGGGCAGGTTGATCGCGTACTCCCAGTTCTTCTCCTGCTTCTCGACGCTCTTCTCGAGCGGCTCCATCGTGAGCGCCTTGACCTTTGCGGGGCAGACGTCGATGCAGTTGCCGCAGCCGGTGCAATCCAGCGGGCTGATCTGCATGCGATAGGTCATGCCGGGCATATCCTTGCCTGCGGGCTTCGTAACAAAGCCTTCGGGCTTCTCCGCCTCTTCCTTCTCGTTCAGCACGAACGGACGGATGCAGGCGTGCGGGCAGACCAGCGAGCAGCGTCCGCACTGGATGCAGTTCTCGGGGATCCAGGAGGGAACGTCGACGGCGATGCCGCGCTTCTCGTAACGGGTCGTGCCGGTCGGGACCGTGCCGTCCGGATTCATCTTGGAGACCGGCAGCTCGTCGCCCTTCTGCTCGAGGATCGGCTTGATGAAGTCGAGGAAGTACGGATCGTCGGTGACGGCGATGGGCTTTGCGCCCTCGGTCGTGGTCGCCCAGGATTCCGGATAGTGGATCTCTTCGACCGCGTCCATGCCGGCGTCGATCGCGGCGTAGTTCTTCGCGACAACCGCGTCGCCCTTCTTGGCGTAGGACTTCTTGGCGGCTGCCTTCATGTATTCAAGCGCTTCATCCGCCGGAATGACCTTCGCGAGCTTGAAGAACGCGGACTGCATGATCGTGTTGATGCGGCCGCCCATGCCGACTTCGCGCGCGAGCTTGATCGCGTCGATGTTGTAGAACTTCAGATGGTGCTTTGCGATCGCGTTCTTCATGGACGCGGGCAGCTCCTTCTCCATCTCCTCAAGGGTCCACGGCGAGTTCAGCAGGAACGTGCCGCCTTCCTTGATGCCCTCGGCAACCGCATAGCGGGTGACGTAGGACGGGTTGTGGCATGCCGCAAAGTCCGCCTGGTCGATGAGGTACGCGCTCTGGATCGGCGTCTTGCCGAAGCGCAGGTGGGATACCGTGAAGCCGCCGGACTTCTTGGAGTCGTAGGCGAAGTAGCCCTGCGCATACATATCGGTGTGGTCGCCGATGATCTTGATGCTGTTCTTGTTCGCGCCGACCGTACCGTCGGAACCGAGGCCGAAGAACTTGCACGCGATCGTGCCTTCCGGTGCAGCGTTCACGAGCGGACCCATCGGGAGGCTCGTAAAGCTCACGTCGTCCACGATGCCGACCGTGAAGTGGTTCTTGGGCTCGTCCTGATCGAGGTTATCATAGACAGCCTTGACCATGGTGGGCGTGAATTCCTTGCTGCCGAGACCGTAGCGTCCGCCGACGACCTTGATGCCGCAGCGACCCGCTTCACGGAGCGCGGTCATGACGTCCTCATACAGCGGTTCGCCGAGAGAGCCGGGCTCCTTCGTGCGGTCGAGCACCGCGATCTTCTTGCAGGTTGCCGGGATCGCTTCGAGGAACTTGTCCGCCGCGAACGGACGATACAGACGGACCTTCAGAAGACCGAGCTTCTCGCCCTTGCCGTTCAGGTAGTTGATGGTCTCCTCCGCAACGTCTGCGCCGCTGCCCATGACGATGAGGACCTTCTCCGCGTCGGGTGCGCCGACGTAGTCGAACAGGTGATAGTGACGGCCCGTGATCTTGCCGACCTCGTCCATGTAGTGCTGGACGATCTCGGGGATCTTGGTGTAGTAGTTGTTCGCCGCTTCACGGTTCTGGAAGTAGATGTCCGGGTTCTGCGCCGTACCGCCGAGGTGCGGGTGATCCGGGTTCATTGCACGCGCACGGAACGCCGCGACCGCATCGCGATCGAGGAGCTTGTCCATGTCGGCATAGTCGATCACTTCGATCTTCTGGACTTCATGGGACGTACGGAAGCCGTCGAAGAAGTGGCAGAACGGAATGGACGACTTGATCGCAGAAAGGTGCGTGACCAGCGCGAGGTCCATGACTTCCTGTACGGAAGCAGACGCGAGGAACGCAAAGCCCGTCTGACGGCACGCCATTACGTCGCTGTGATCGCCGAAGATGGAGAGCGCGTGTGCCGCGAGCGCACGGGCGGATACGTGGAACACGCCGGGAAGCAGCTCGCCGCTGATCTTGTACATGTTGGGGATCATGAGGAGCAGGCCCTGCGACGCCGTGAAGGTCGTCGTGAGCGCGCCGGCTTTCAGAGAGCCGTGCACAGCGCCCGCTGCGCCCGCCTCGGACTGCATCTCCGCAATGCGGACCTTCTGTCCGAACAGGTTCAGGCGGCCGTTGGCTGCCCACTCGTCTGCGACTTCTGCCATCGGAGAGGACGGCGTGATCGGATAAATGGCGGCAACATCGGAAAATGCGTATGCGACATGCGCAGCAGCGGTATTACCGTCGATCGTCATGGTTTTTGCCATTCTTTTTCCTCCTACTATTTTTGGGGTTTCCCCCCTTTTCTACCAATTTGCATTATAACAAAAACCCGTGCGGACTGTCAACGCCTTCCCGCCCGAAATCGCATGTATATTGTACGAAAAGTTTTTTGCTTGCCAAGCAGAAAGAAAACCGTTATACTATAGGGTATGGAAACCATTCGGCAATTTCTTTGGGAACATGTTGCGACCTACTCGGTCATGGCGGCGATCGGCATCATCGCCGTGTTTGTCTGCGCGCTGATCCTCTGCATGAGGCGCGAACAGAACTGGGTGCGGCAGCTCTTTATCATGATCGCCTCGCTCGCGGGGCTTCTGCTGGGTGCAAAGCTGTTCGGGATGCTCTCGTACGCAACGCATCTCTATGAGCGCGGCGAATCGCTCGCGTTCTCGTCCGATCTTATCAAGCGCCTGTTCAACGACTCCGGCATCGTCTTTTACGGCGGACTTTTAGGGTATCTTCTGACCTTCTGGGTCCTGTCGAAATACCTGCTGCCGAGAAAACGACTTGGGCGCGACATCGTCGCCGTCACCGTTCCGCTGTTCCACGGGTTCGCCCGCATCGGCTGCTACCTCGGACGGGATTACAACGACTTCGGCGAGATCGTGTGGCACCCGTGCTGCTACGGCGTCAAGATGGAAAACAGCGCGTTCTGCTCGCATTTCTGGGACAGCCGTCTGCCGGTGCAGCTCATCGAATCGGCGTTCAACTTCCTGCTGTTCGCCGTACTGCTGATCCTGTTCCTGCGCGAGACGAAGGACGAGCGCCGCGGGCGCATGATCTTCCTTTACATGCCCGTTTACGCGGTCTTCCGCTTCATCATCGAATTCTTCCGCGGCGACGCGGTGCGCGGCGGATTCGGACCGCTGTCGTTCTCGCAGGTGGTCAGTCTTCTGATCCTGCTGTGGCTCATCGTGTTCATGATCCTCCGGAAAACCGGCGTTATAAAGCCGCTGCCGATCGACCCGTACGATCCCGGCGTGGACCTTTACCGGCTCGGCAAGCCGAAAGCGCCGCAGGAGCCGATCGTCTTCTATGAGGGCGACACGGAAGAGAAAGAAGATCCTTCGCCGAAGGATGCAAAGTGACGCTTCTGCTGTTCCCAAAAACGCGGAGGAACGTATGAAAGACGCCGTACTCGCCTACCTGAATGAAACATACCATCCGCGCGCCGTATTTCTGTACGGCTCGTTTCAGCGCGGAGATCAGGATACGTACAGCGATTTTGACTGCACGCTGATCGTCGATGAAAAGCCCCGAAAGCATGACGATACCGTGATCTGCGGCGTGCCGCTCGATTGCTTTCTGTTTACCGCGGCGGAGGCTGAAACCGAAGATCCGGACGCCTTTCTGCCGGTCTATGGCGCGGAGCTCGTACAGGACGACGGCGTTGGCAAGCGGCTGCAGTCGCGTGTGCGCGACTATGTGCACGAACACGAACGCATCGACGACGAGGAGAAAGCGTTCATCCGCGCATGGATCCGAAAGACCGTGAAGCGCGCTGAAAAGGGCGACGACGAAGGAAACTTCCGCGCCGTGGCGTTCCTTTGGGAAAGCTTGACGGATTACTGCTTTTTGCGCGATCGGTTCTATTTCGGCAGCAAACAGACGATTGCCGATCTCAGGCAGCACGATCCCGCGGGCTATGCTCTGTTTCACCGGGCGATCACCGAAAAAAACCTTGAAGCGATCGCCGCATGGGCTGTGCATGTGATCCGGGAATGAGATGCTGCATGCGAAAAGAGCCGATCATCGCAAAAGCGTGCGTTCGCGGCTGTTATTTTGCGCCGTCAGAAACAAAAGAAAGCGAGGCGTGATATGAGCGCGTTTTTGGAAAAGCTTGACGACGTTTCCGCGCTTTCGGAAACGGTCGGTTCGATCCTCGGTCCCGGTAAATTTTCCGCGGACCGTTTTTGCGACGATTTTGCCGACGAGCACAAGCGCTACGAGGTATTTCGGATCGTGCATCCCCGCGGTACGTTCGTGCTGAAACGCTTCAACAAGCCGGAACGCTTTGCCGCGGAAAAGGCGATCCTCGAACGGTTTTCACCCGATCTGCCCGTGCCGCGCCTGATCGGTTTTTCCGGCGATTCTATGGTCACGGAATTCATCAAAGGGAACGATCTCAAAGAGATGACGGACGGCAGCGTC
>CADAPG010000095.1 GCA_902789675.1 uncultured Eubacteriales bacterium | reverse complement strand
TGATCTGCGTATATCGATTAACCCAACCGCGACTTAATCATCGTCGTCGAAATCGTCGTCATCGTCGTCGTCAATATCTTTCCGGTCGTCTTCTTTTTCGATCTTTACGATCTCTCCGGTCTCGGCGTCGACGGTGTATTCGTATTCGATTCCGTTCGCCTCGAACTCGACCTCATAGACGAGCTTGCCTTTTTCGCGATCCAGCTCACATTTCAGCTTCTTGACCGCACCGGCGCTGAAGCCCGCATGGCGCAAAGCGATCTCCTTTGCCTTTGCTTCGCCGATCAGCTCGGCGCTGTGCTCCGGCGCTTCCGAATGTGTGCCGGGCGCATCGTCGTCGCGCTCCTTGTCGGCTTTGATGATCGCACCGGTCGCGGCATTGACCTTATACTCGTACTCAAAGGCGGAATCGATAAACTCGATCTCATAATACGTTACGCCGTTGTCGGATTCCTTTTCGATCTTCCTGATAACCGCTTCGTTCTGCGGTACGTTCGCGTGGGAAAGCGCGATCGCAACGGCGCGTTCCTGCCCGATATCCGCGGCAGGCGGTGCCGGCGTGACCGGCGGCGTGACCGGTTCACCGCTTGGTTTCTGCTTTTGCCCGAAAGAAACGATCTCTCCGGTTACGGCGTCGATATCGAACTCATACTTGCAGTCGTCTTTGCGGAATTCCACATCATAGACCATCTTGCCGTTTTCGTATTCCAGCTCGATCGCCTCCGTCAGCGTCACCTCGGACGGCTCAAGCCCGACATAGAGACAAGCGATCGAAAGCGCCTGTTCCTCGCCGATATACGCGCTTGTGCTTGCGCTGCCGGATGTGTGAATGGCGTCGGTATTTACGGGCTCCTTTGCAAGCAGCACGTTCAGCTCGTTGATGGACAGCTTTGAGAGCGCGTCGAACGAGTAAAGCGGATTGCGGCTGACCAGCGCTTGGATCAGCTGTGCTTTCCCGACCGTGATCGAGTGTTCGTCGGCAAGCGATTGCAGCGCTGCATCGTGCTGTACCGTCTGGCTTAACACCGATCCGGTAAAGCCGGCGTTCAGCTGCGCTTCAATATCCGAGGAAATACGTTCTGTAAGAGTGCTGCTTCGCGCGGCGTCAGAACCATCCACCGTAACAAGGATCGAGTTTGACATCTCGCTCAAATATCCGTTCTTCATCATGGAGCCGATCAGTGCGTTGACCGCAACGTCGAGGTCAACGTTCTTCAGCCGCATCGTACCGATCACCGTTTCGCCGTCTGCGTTGAGCGGCGTGACGCGCAGAACGCGGTCATACCGGTTGACGCGCAATTCGATGCTCGGGTTGACGTCAAGCGTTACGGTCGTATCGACCTTGTTGTAGCGCGTAAAATTGACAGCGGCGACGATCCCGACCGTCACAAGAACGAATACCGCCGCAATCGATCCGACGCGCAGCCAGAGATTTTTCAGATTGCGCTTTTTGCTGGCAGGTTTTTGCACCGTATCGATATCTTTGAGCATCGATTCCGCGTAATCGGGCGTCAGTTTTGCGAACAGATCATCCACCTTTTTTTCCAGTTCTTTATCAGACATCATAGGAATCTCCTTTCAGCATTGCGGTGCGCAGTTTCATGAGCGCCCGCCGGTATTTGGAAAGAACGGTTGACAGCGGCAGATCCAGATCGTCTGCGATTTCCTGATGCCTGAATCCCATGACGGCATGCTGCACGATGATGATGCGCTCTTCGTCGGAAAGTCTTTTCATGCACTCGTCCAACAGAAGACGCTCGTCGTTCGATAAGTGCTTTTGTTCTGCAAGCTCCGCGACCCAATCTCCGTCCGGAAGGGGATCGGTCTTTTTTCGCTTCCGCATCGCATCGCGGCAAAGGTTCTTCACAATCGTGAGGATCCACGCCATAGGCTTTCCTTCACTTCTGTAAAAACGCGCTTTCTGAAATACCTGCACGTAGCAGTCATGCAAAACGTCCTCTGCGTCCGCCGTGCTTTTCAGCATGGACAGCGCATAGCCGTACACGTTCTTCGCGGTACAGCGATACAGCAACTCCATGGCGTGCCGATCTCCGTCCTTGATGCGTGACAGCAAAGAATCGATCCTCTCGCGATCCGGGTCTTCTGCTTTTTGTGCATTTATCAACATGTCATTTTCCGTCCTTTCATCATAACAACGCACGAACACCGAAAAATATTGCATCCGTTTTTTATCATACCATTTTTCTCATTCTGATAAAAGCGGTCTTTTTATTGTACCGGTTTTTACCTGTACAGACAAGTTCATTTATCGGATCCACTGAAGGAACCTGGTTTCGGCACGGTCAGTCGGCTCCATTCAGCATGAAAAAACATTGTAAACACTGCTGCCTTCGGCTATAATGTATATGGAGATTTTCGGAGGTATACCATGATCGACCTGCAGCATCTGGAACAGTACAGAGAAAACAACCGAATCGAAGCAAAAAAAGCTGTCGGCGGACTTCCGCAGAGCATTTGGGAGACATATTCCGCATTCGCAAATACGCTAGGCGGGATCATTCTGCTTGGTGTCGAAGAGCATCCGGACAAATCTCTCCACGCAGTCCATCTTCCGGATCCGGAAAAACTGGTAAAGGATTTCTGGGACGCCGTCAACAATCCCAATAAAGCCAGCGTCAACATTCTTTCGAGCAAAGATGTTACGATTGAACCTGCCGGCGAGGAAAGCATCGTCGTTATCAATGTCCCGCGGGCCGATCGCACCTATAAACCGGTTTATGTGGACGGCAATCCGCTGAACAGCTATCGCCGCAACGGAGAAGGCGATTACAAGTGCACCGCCGACGAACTGCATGCAATGTACCGTGATGCCTCAATAAAGACGCAGGATATGCTCGTTCTGCAGGAAATGAGTCTGGACGTCATCAACGCAGAGAGCTTGCGTGCTTATCGGCAGCGGATGCGTCTCAGCAAGCCCGGACATGTCTGGGATATTTTGGACGACGAGCATTTTCTCATCAAACTCGGCGCAGCGGCAATCGGCGAAAACGGTTCGGTTCATCCCACCGCAGCAGGCTTATTGATGTTAGGAAACGAATCGGATATCGTCCGTGAATACCCGCGCTACTTCCTGGATTATCGCGAAGAATACGATGACGTCCATCGGTGGACAGATCGGGTCATCTCCTCGTCCGGAGATTGGAGCGGAAACGTCTTCGATTTCTATTTCCGGGTCTATAACAAGCTTCAGCTTGATCTGAAAGTCCCCTTTGAGATGAACGGGATTTACCGCGTCGATGATACGCCGGTCCATCGGGCGCTGCGCGAAGCGTTGGCAAATTGCCTGGTCAACGCCGATTACTACGGTCGGCAGGGACTCGTCATTATCAAGAAAAAAGATGTGATCACCATGACCAATCCGGGTGATTTCCGCATCGGTCTTTCCGCCGCGCGTTCCGGCGGCATCTCCGATCCGCGCAACGGTACGATGATGAAGATGTTCAATCTGATCGATATCGGTGAACGCGCGGGCAGCGGTATTCCGAATATCTTTTCTGTCTGGAAACAGCAGGGCTGGAGCGAACCGACAATTCTGGTCTCCTCCGAACCCGACCGAAGCACGCTCGTATTGCCGCTGTTCAAAAGTGACGATAAAAAAGTGACGATAAAAAGCGACGATAAAAAAGTGACGATAAAAGCATCTGTGCAGAAGGCTTTGATCATCGAGCACTTAACAAATCAAGGCAAATGCAGCGTATCGCAGCTTATTCAGGTGTTGGGGGTGAAATCAACGAGAGTAAAGCAACTGTTGTACGAGCTCGTTTCAGAAGGTATCGTTGTTCCGGAAGGAGGCAACCGCAATCGAACATATCGATTAAAGAGCTAAAAGCCTGCTGACAGAGTTTCCTTTATTTGTATGTCCCTGTCAGTAGAAATTTACATGGTTTTTAGGTATGAATTTGATGAATTTAACATATTCTTGTACTATAAGAGAAAACAAAATCGCCATAATTATTTTTTGTAGTATATCGAATGGCTGATAATCTGGCGGCATTTGGGGCGTAGAAGCAGTCAAACAGGCTCTTAACGTCCGTTCGCAAATGAGACGGATCTTCTTGAATTCGCAAAAACCCATCTTCCGATCCTGCTCGGAACGCAGATCACCGTTTCCCGGAAGCAGATTCCGCGACCGGTGCATCGGATCCATTGAACAGCAAAGCGCTCCCGGATCGGGAGCGTTTTGATTGGCATATATTTCTTCGTAAACCGGTTATCACTTTGATGCTCTATGCACAATAGTTTCAACAATCGTTTTTATTTCTTATATTTTCGGAAGCCGTGCGGCATAAGCGTTCAGCTCCGCGTCGGTCGGGATATAGTCGTCCATCTGTCCGTTGTGGAACTTCTCGTAGGCAACGAGATCAAAGTACCCCGTACCGGTGAGTCCGAATACGATCGTCTTCGCTTCGCCCGTTTCGCGGCAGCGGATCGCCTCGTCGATCGCGACGCGGATGGCGTGGCTGCTTTCCGGTGCCGGAAGAATGCCCTCGACCCGTGCAAACTGTTCGGCGGCTTCAAAGACCATCGTTTGTGGCACGCTCACGGCTTCCAGAAGCCCTTCATCGTACAATTCGGACAGGACCGGGCTCATGCCGTGGTAGCGAAGCCCTCCCGCGTGATTTGGAGCAGGAATGAAGTCGCTGCCGAGCGTGTACATCTTAGCCAGCGGACAGACCATGCCGGTGTCGCAGAAATCGTAGGCGTACACGCCGCGCGTCAGACTCGGGCAGGATGCCGGTTCCACGGCGATGATGCGGTAATCGTTCTCTCCGCGCAGCTTTTCTCCCATGAACGGCGCGATCAGACCGCCGAGGTTCGAGCCGCCGCCTGCGCAGCCGATGATGATGTCGGGCTTTATTCCGTACTTGTCGAGCGCAGTTTTGGTCTCGAGCCCGATCACGCTCTGATGGAGCAGGACCTGATTGAGCACGCTGCCGAGCACATAGCGGTAGCCGGGATTCTTGACCGCCGTTTCCACCGCTTCGCTGATCGCGCAGCCGAGGCTGCCGCCGGTGCCGGGGTGTTCTGTCAGGATCTTTCGTCCGACCTCCGTGGTGTCGGAAGGAGAGGGCGTAACGGACGCGCCGTACACGCGCATGACCTCGCGCCGGAATGGTTTTTGTTCATAGCTGACCTTGACCATATAGACCTTTAGGTCGAGTCCGAAATACGAACACGCCATAGAAAGCGCCGTGCCCCACTGACCGGCGCCGGTCTCCGTGGTCACGCCCTTAAGTCCCTGCTTCTTTGCATAGTACGCCTGCGCCACGGCGGAGTTCAGCTTGTGGCTGCCGGAAGTATTGTTGCCTTCGAATTTATAGAAGATCTTCGCAGGGGTTTTCAGCTTTTTCTCCAGACAGTACGCCCGCACGAGCGGGGACGGGCGGTACATGCGGTAGAAATCCCGGATCTCCTGCGGGATCGGGTACATGCGCGTATCGCTGTCCAGCTCCTGCGCGACGAGCTCCTCGCAGAACACGGTTTTGAGCGTTTCCGCCGTCATGGGTTCATGCGTTGCGGGATCGAGAAGCGGCGCGGGCTTTTTCGGCATATCCACGCGGAGATTGTACCAGTATTCCGGCATCTCCGATTCGTTCAGATAGATTTTGTAGGGGATCGTTTTCTGTTCCATGGTCTGCTCCTTTCAATGGTATGATGTTCTGCCTGCGCCGAAGATATGAAAAGGCCTCGCCCAAACGGACGAGGCCTCAATCATCTTTACTCGGCGGCTCAGTTCCGGTTCGGGCACGGCAAATAACGGCTGAGCCACCGCCAGTCGAACGCAACGCATGCATTACGCATGATACGATCCGTCATTGCCGTACTCCTTTCGAAACAATCATATATTATATACCACGCCGCGGAGCGATTGTCAAGCAGAAACAGAAATTTCGCGGATTTATACAGCAGCCGATATGGAAGCGGTGTCGGATCTTCCTGAATACGCAAAAACCCATCTTCCGATCCTGCTCGGCCCGCAGGTCACCGTTTCCCGGAAGCAGCTCCCGCGTCCGGTCAACCGGATCCATTGATGATTAAGAAGAAACGCTCCCAGGCGGGGAGCGTTTTTTAATTGAACCCATTCAGCAAAAAAGATTAAGATTCCCAGTTAATTGTTACGATCTTCTTTTTCAAATATAATCCGCAAGCAGAACCTTGATGTACCACCAGACCGTATTCGCGTAGAAATCATCTCCCCTTATGAGTCGTTGCGCGAGGGCAGTTTGCGCTCTCGCATAAAAAACATGCACTGCAGGTGGATGCTCGAAAAGGAGGTGATGACGTGGTCAGAAAACAAAGCTGCTTTTTCGATCCATTCGGTATTCGTTTCCGCCTTCATCCTCGGGTATATCATGCCTTCTTCTCCTGTAAAGTTCATTCTGTATTTTTCCGCATTCCATTATAATCGCTTTCCGCTTTTTTGCAATCGAAAAGCCCCGGAAATCCGGAGCTTTCGGTTTCCGGCGCCTTCCGCTTTGCCTCTTAGTGGTACAGCATACCGGGATGCTTTCCGGCGGCATACGGGAGCCGGACGAGCGCTGCGAAAAATCCGCCGAAAGTATTACGGCGGTTTCCTTGCGGAAATACGGAAAAACTGGTATAATACTATACAAATCAAATAAAGGAGAACCACATATGGCAGTTAATCGTTTTGTTTTGAACGGCATTTCCTATCACGGACACGGCGCGATCAATGAGATTCCGGGCATCGTTGCATCCCGTGGGCTCAAGAAAGCGTTTGTGGCGTCCGATCCTGACCTCGTTCGCTTCGGCGTGACCAAACGCGTCACCGACCTTCTGGAGCAGAACGGAATCGCGTTCGAGCTCTATTCCGACATCAAGCCGAATCC
>CADAPG010000094.1 GCA_902789675.1 uncultured Eubacteriales bacterium | reverse complement strand
GAAATAGTCGCCTTTTGCGTGCTATACTGAACGGTACCAACACGAGGAGGGGACGGCATGAACATTCGGTTTTACAATGCGCGCATTCTGCCGATGGAGACGGCGGACGGAACGGTACTCGAAGGCGAGCTCTGGGTGCAGGGCGACCGCATCGCGCTGGTCGGCGATCCGAACGGAAGGGAGCCGCTTGCGTTCGACCGCGAGATCGACTGCAAGGGCAATCTTTTGCTGCCCGGCTTCAAGAACGCGCACACGCATTCCGCGATGACGTTTCTGCGGTCCTTTGCAGACGATAAGCCGCTGCACAACTGGCTGCACGAGGACGTCTTCCCCATGGAAGCGCACCTGACCGGCGACGACATCTACGATCTGACCAAGCTTGCCGTGCTCGAATATGTGTCCGGCGGCGTCACGTCGGCGTTCGACATGTATTACCACGTGGATCGCATCGCCGAATGCGCGCGCGACACGGGCTTCCGCTTTACGATCTGCGGCGCGGCGAACGACTTCGGCGGGACGGCGGAATCGACAAAGCAAGATTTTGAATTGCTGAACCGCTTCGGTCCACTGGTCAACTGCCGGATCGGCTTCCATGCCGAGTATACGACGAGTGAACCGCTTCTTAGGGACCTTGCCGCGCTTTCGCAGGAGCTTCAGGAGCCGGTCTTTACGCATCTTTCCGAAACGGCGGCGGAGGTCGACGGGTGCTTCGAACGCACCGGCATGTCTCCGATCGCGTATCTCGATTCGCTCGGCATGTTCAATTACGGCGGCGGCGGGTTCCACATGGTGCACCCGCGCGAAGGCGATCTGGAGATCATGAAGCGGCGCGGGCTGTATGTCTGTACGAATCCTGGCAGCAACGTCAAGCTTTCGAGCGGCGTCGCGCCGATCGAAACGTATTACAAAGAGGGCATTCCGGTTGCGATCGGCACGGACGGTCCGGCAAGCAACAACTGTCTCGATATGTTCCGCGAGATGTTCCTTGCGACCGGACTGCAGAAGCTGACCGTCGGCGCGGCGGCGGCGGACCCGATCCGCGTGCTGCACTCGGCATGTTCCGTCGGCGCGGATATGATGGGGCGCTCCGACTGCAACTGCCTCAAAGAAGGCAAGCAGGCGGACGTCGTGATGCTCGATCTTCATACGCCGAACATGCAGCCGATCAACAACATCGCAAAGAACGTCGTGTACAGCGGCAGCAAGGCGAACGTCGCGCTGACGATGGTCGCGGGAAAGATCCTTTACGAGCGCGGCGAATACACCTTCGACGTCGATCCCGAGGCGGTCTACGCAAAGGCGAACGAGATCATCACAAGAATCCGGAGATCGGAGGGACGGTAAGTATGGCGCACATCGAGGTCATAGCGGAATACAACGAGCGCGGCGCAATGCTCTGGGCGGATTCCTACCCGGGCGCATTCTCCCGCGGAGAAACGGTGTCGAAGGCGCTGGAGAAGTTTCCGAAGGCGCTTTCGGAATACGCGCAGTGGGCGCACGGAGCGCCGCTTCCGAACCTTGCGGAGTCGGATTTCGTCATAACGCACGCGTATAAATCGGATCTTCAGGTGGAAGACGCGGACAGCGACGTGCTGTTTCCGTCGGAGCGCCTGCCGATGGATATGACCGAGTACACGCAGAAGAAGCAGCTCTGCATTCGTTCCGCGCAGGACTTTGAAAAGCTGCTCAATTCGATCCCACAGAAGGACCGCGCACTCAGAAAATCCCGGCGCACGTTCTACGGCAAGATCCCGTGCTCGGCGCGCGAGATGGCGGACCACACGAACCGCACGCTTTCGTATTACGCGAACGGGCTCGGCATCGCGTTCGAAAACGAGGGCGGACTTTTAGAAAACCGCAAGCGGCTGTTCCGGGCGATCGAAGCGACGCCGAACTTCCTGCTGCCCCGCGTGCACGAAGCCTCCGACGGCGAGCTGTGGACGCTCCGCAAGCTCCTTCGCCGCCTCCTCTGGCACGACCGCATCCACGCATACGCGCTCTGGCGCCACGCGATCACCTTCTGGCAAAAGGATCGCATCCAAAATCCGTTCTTCTTCTCGGCGGAAAAGTAAGCGCAAGCTGCACGGTCGAAAAATATCCCTGTCATACACGGTAAAATAGTCCTTGACAATTATCGGGGGTTCCTCTATAATGGGAAAGGTTAATTTGGCGTTATGCGCCATCACTATATTCGGAAGAAAGAGGTGTGAGTATGGTACGTACCTATCAGCCCAAAAAGAGACAGCGCAGCAAGGTCCACGGGTTCCGCAAGCGTATGGCGACTGCGGACGGTCGTAACGTTCTGAAGCGCAGACGCGCAAAGGGCCGCAAGAAGCTGAGCGCGTAACGCGTTCCGGCAGGTTTTATTTTGTCCAAAATGCAGAGACAGAGCGCTTGCGGCAGGCATTTCGCTTGCCGTATGTTGCTTTATAGGGGAACTCGTATTCGGTGGATCGATCCTATTCTCTGAAACGGCATAAGGAATTCCGCTATACCTACGCGCGCGGGCGTGCGCAAAGCCTTTCGCTGTTCACGCTCGTTTACGTCAAGAACCGGAACGAAACGGTCCGCATCGGCTTCTCGGTGTCGAAGCGGGTCGGCAACGCCGTACACAGAAATCGGGCAAAACGCCGCATGCGCGCCGCGCTGACCCCGCTCCTCCCCCGCATTGCGGGAGGGTTCAACGTGATCTTCGTCGCAAAGCCGGAGGTGCTCGAAGCGCCTTTTCCGGAGCTCGGCGCACAGATGGAAGCGCTTCTTAAGCGCGCGGGGCTTTGGAGGGACGAAGCATGAAGCGGATCCTGCTTGCCATGCTGCGGTTCTATAAGCGAAGCATTTCTCCGCTTCTCCCGAACGCGTGCCGGTTTACGCCGACCTGTTCGGAATACGCGATGGAAGCGATCCAAAAGCACGGCGCCCTGAAGGGCACGGGGCTTGCGATCTGGCGTGTGCTTCGCTGCAACCCGTTCTGCAAGGGCGGCTACGATCCCGTTCCCGAACCGAAAAAACACAAGGAGAGCATTTCATGAATTCATCCTTTTTCCTCGTCAGATGGCTGTTTCAGGCGATGGACTGGGTCTATCGGCAGATGTGTAGTCTGTTCTCGACCGGCGGGTGGGTCGTCGTTCTGACGATCTTTCTCTTCACGTTCGCCATCAAGCTTTTGACGATCTTCTCCGACATCAAATCGCGCAAGTCGAGTATGCAGATGCAGGCGATCCAGCCGGAGATCGACAAGCTCAAGAAGAAATACGGCAACGATCCGCAGAAGCTGAACGTCGAACAGCGCAAGCTTATGAAGGAGCGCGGCGTCAGCTCGCTCGGCGGCTGCCTTCCGATGCTCATCATGATGCCGCTGTTGTTCATGTTCTTCGCGGCGTTCCGCGCATGGTCGAACCAGCAGACGCTCGATCTGATGCTCAAGATCGACGCGGGACAGGGTCCCGAGGCGTTTGCGGCGTCCCGCTTCCTCTGGATCACGAACATCTGGCGTCCGGACAACCTGAAGGCGGGCGGCACGCTGATGACCGGTCAGGAATTCTGGACCACCTTCGGCTCGACCAACAACATCAAGGACTTCATCTTCTTCTCGAAGAACGAAGCGGAGTTGTCCCGGATCCTCTATGAGCTGCACTTCTTCACGAAGACGATCGCCGAAGACGGCACCGTGCAGTACGTGCTGGCGACGGACGGCGGCAAAGCGTTCATGGAAGCGTATCAGAGCTTCGTGACCCCGATCACGTTGAACGTCGATCTGATCGGCGGCGCATACGAGAAGATGTCCAACGGCTTTGCGATCCTGCCGATCGTTGCAGGCGCAACGACGTTCCTGAGCTCCTGGATCACGACCCGGAACCAGAAGAAGATGATGGGACAGCCCGCAAAGTCCGACGACAAGAACGATCCGGCGGCACAGTCACAGAGCATGAACAAGATGATGATGTTCATGATGCCCGCGATGTCGATCTTCTTCTGCTATCAGTATGACTCGACCTTTGCGTTCTACTGGATCTTCAGCAATGTCATTTCGCTGGCGATCACCCTGGTCCTGAACGCAACGGTCTTCAAGAAAATGCAAATGCAACAGGGTACTGTGGAGGTAATCAAAAAATGAGAAGTATGGAATTCTCCGGCCGCAACATCGACGAGGCGATCTTTCACGGCCTCAACGAGATGGGCCTGACGATCGACGAGGTCGTTACGGAGATCGTACAGAAGGAAAGCAAGGGGATCTTCGGCATCGGCGCCAAGAACGCGATCGTGCGTCTGACCGAACGCGAGGTCCCGGTGGTTCCGGATTTCGAAGCCGAAAAAGCGGCGATGCACGAGCACAGAAACGATCGCCCGAAGCGTGAGAACGGCGAACGCCGCGACCGCAAGCCGCGCAGCGACAAACAGAAGCGCGAAGGCGGCGAACGCCGTGAACGCGCAGAACGCCGCGAAAAGCAGCCGGAAGCGCCCGCGATCGAATACAGCGAGGAGCTTGCAAAGGAAAACGACGCCGCGATCTTCCTTTCGGACCTTCTGAAGCAAATGAAGATCGAAGCGACCGTCGAAGCGGCGGAGACCGAAGACGGGCTCAGGCTCAACATCCTTTCCGCAACCGACGGACTGCTGATCGGCAGAAGAGGCGAAACGCTTGACGCGCTGCAGTACATCGTTTCGCTGTACATGAACAAGGACCGCAAGGAGAACGGCTACCGCCGCGTCTCCGTCGACACCGAGGGCTACCGTTCCCGCCGTGAAGAAACGCTCAGACGGCTCGCCCGGAAGAACGCCGCGCAGGTCGCGCGGACCGGACGCTCCGTTGCGATGGAGCCGATGAACCCCTACGAACGCCGCGTGCTGCATTCCGCGCTGCAGGGCTTCAAGGGCGTCACGACGCACAGCGAGGGCGAGGAGCCGAACCGCCGCGTCATCATCACGCCGGATAAATAACACCTTTGAACCGATGGCCGCAAAATCTGCGGCCTTATCTTTATCTTATGAACGAATCCTTTGACACCGTCTTTGCCCCGTCCTCGGCGATCGGCGGCGCGATCGCAATCATCCGCGTCTCCGGCGAACGGACGCGCGCGATTGCGGAAGCACTGCTCGATAAGCCCGTGACCGACCGTCCGAACCGTGTGCGGCATGTGCGCATTCTTCAAAACGGCGACGTGCTCGACGACTGCATGGCGGTCTTTTTCAAAAAGCCGAACAGCTACACCGGCGAGGACCTGCTGGAGCTGCACTGCCACGGCGGCATGCAGACCGTTCGCGGCGTGCTTGCCGCGCTTTCGGAGGCGGGCGGCGTGCCCGCCGCGCCGGGCGAATTTACCAGGCGCGCGTTTCTGAACGGCAAGATGGACCTCAGTGAAGCCGAAGCCGTCATGGACGTGATCAACGCGCAGGCGGAAAGCAGCCTTCGTTCCGCGTTGGAACAGCTTTCGGGCAGCGTCAGCCGCCGGATCCGCGCCGCGGAGGAGCTGCTTCTGGACACGCGCGCCGCGATCGAAGCGGCGATCGACTATCCCGACGAAGCGGAAGAGAGCGCCTATGCCTCCCTGCCCGCCGCGCTGCACGCAACAAAGACCGAGCTCCTTGCCATGATCGAGGAGGGACGCAGGGCGCGCATCCTGCGGGACGGCATGAAGCTTGTCATTCTCGGTCGTCCGAACGTCGGAAAAAGCTCGCTTCTGAACGCGCTTCTGGGCGAGGACCGCGCGATCGTCACCGCGGCGGCGGGAACCACGCGCGACGTGCTGGACGAGCGGATCTCGATCGGCGGCGTGCCCGTGCGTCTCATAGACACCGCAGGCGTGCGCGAAGCAGCGGACGAGGCGGAGCGCATCGGCGTGGACCGCGCGAAAAAGGCGCTGGAAACGGCGGACGCCGTGCTGCTCGCGCTGGACGGCAGTCATCCGATCACGCCGGAGGATGAAGCGCTGCTTTCGGAGACCAAAGGCCGCACGCGCGTCGTGATCGCGAACAAGTGCGATCTCGGGGTCTGTATCGAAAACGCGCTTCCCGTAAGCTGCAAGACCGGCGAAGGGATCGACGCGCTGAAAGCCCGCATTGCGGCGATCGCTGCGCCCTCGCTCCAATCGACCGCGGCGATCACCAACGAGCGGCATCTCCTTGCGCTGGAAGCCGCGCTCGACGCGGTCACGCATGCGGAAACGCAGACCGATCCGGACTGCATCGCGACCGATCTTTCCGAAGCGCTGCATGCGCTCGGCACGGTCACCGGCACGGATGTGGACGCCGAGGTCGTCGACCGCATCTTTTCACATTTCTGCGTCGGAAAATAAAGCGTCCGACGCTTTTTCATAGGATTCATTCCGGCGCAAATTGACAAAGAGTCTTATTTCGTGTAAAATTATACTGTATAGCCAAAGGAGGTACCGGTATGGACGAAACATATGAAAACAATCCTGTCGGATGGCAGTGCAGCTGCGGAATGGATAACGCCGCAACAAGCCGTTTTTGTTCCTTCTGCGGAAAACCGCGTCCCGTAACGGTCGATTCGCAGAATCCCGCGTCGACTGAAGTCAAAACCACGCGGCTCTATAAGCCGCAGAGCTTTGAAACGCCGGACCGCGAGCTGAAAGCCACGCCGGTACAGCAAAGACCGCAGATGTCGCAAAACTGGCAGCGTCCGCAGCAGTCCAATTGGCATGCCGAGCAGCCCGCAACGCATCCGAGTCAGTTTCAGGGAACGCATCCCGTGCCGCCCGTACGGAAAAAGAATAAGACGCTCCGTATCGTTCTGATTTCCGTCCTTTCGCTCGTCCTGCTTTTGGTCGTATTCGTCGCGACCTATTTCACGACGTACGCGCTTGCCAAAAAGGCGGCTGACAAGCGGAATTACGAGCAGGCGGAAAAGCTGCTGTTTTTAA
>CADAPG010000093.1 GCA_902789675.1 uncultured Eubacteriales bacterium | reverse complement strand
CCGACCTGACCGTCTGCACGCTTGTTCGGAATGTACAGCGGCGCGGTGACGATGATCTTGTCATACTCCTCAACCTTGCCGTTGACGGTGACAAATACCTTGCCGTCCTTGCGCTCGACCTTTTCGATCTTGCTGTTCAGCCGTGCCGGATGTTTGAGATGATCGTTGAGCTGTTCCCAGATGTACTGTGTGCCGTTCTTCCATGTCCAGAGATTGACTTTGACGAAATTCATCGTGGTCTGGAAGTCCAGATACTTCAGAACATACGCCGCCGGGATCTCATCGAAATAGCCGTAGCCGAATGAGGTGTACGGCCCGATCCAGATATCCTGCGTGAGCTCGACGCCGTTCAGCTTGCAGAACTCATTGAACGGGAGGCAGAGATCCTTGAGGTTCGGGTTCTCGCCTTTCACCGGCTCGCGCTTTGCATTCGCCTGTGAGAAACCGTCGTAGCGGCCTTCGGAAACGCCGCGGTGACCGTTGACGTCATATCCCTTGTACTTGGTTTCCAAAATTTCGCCGAGCTTTTTGACCTGCTTCTTCATCTTGGCAAGACGCGGAAGCTTCAGAAGGTTGCTGAGCTTTTTCGGGTTGAAAGGATCAATGACCTTGCCCTCTTTGTTCTTGTAGTTGCGGTTGAGTTTCGGACCGTCATGCGTGATGCCGCAGAATTCCTCCACGTCATGCACCGCATAATAGCTCGGCACGCCCATGATCGCGCCCATCTCGTAACGGCGTCCGTTGTAGGTCGGGGACCAGCACTTGCCGCCGACGCGGTCGAGCCGTTCGAGGATCGTATAGTTTTCATACCCCTTCTTTTCCAGGTACATACCGGCGGAAAGACCCGCGGGGCCGCCGCCGACGATGCAGATACGTACATTCTTGTCCATTTCTCTGTCCTCCGTAAGATTTGTGATATTCCACAACAGTATTATTATATAGCATATTCCCGCAAATTGCACGTACTATTTTCTGTTTTTTGTACGATTATTTCGGATGCGCGCCGCCGCTTCGGTTTCTGTCGTTTTTCCCGTGAAAAATCCTTTTCTTTATGTGCATTCTGTGATACAATAATCGGTACGGAGGTGATCCTATGCGGTTTTCCGGTTTTTCCGAATTGCTCTTCCATTGGGCGGAACAGACGCCCGACGCGCCCGCGCTGCGATACGAACGGCACGGCGCGATCGCAGTCTGCACCTTTTCCGAACTGCTTGATCGCGTGAACGCGCGCGCCGACGCGCTGCGCGGCGAAAGCAAGCGGTCCTATGGGATCCTGTCGAACGGCTCGTTCGACTGCGTGATCGAGATCTTCGCCTCCGTGCTTGCCGGAAGACGCACCGTGCTTCTGAACGAGAACGCCGCGGACGAGGTCCTTTCCGATCAGGTGAAGGAAGCGGAGCTCGACGCGCTTTGGGGCGATCCCGATCTTTGCGACATGCTGCAGCCGCTGCTCGCCGAATCCGCCGAGGGCGGCGCGGGCAGGCTTCTGTTTTTCACATCCGGCACGACGAGCCGCGCAAAGGCGGTCGTGCTGACCGACGCATCCCTGATGAATTCCGCCTATAACGGCGGCGCGCTCCTGCCGCTCTCCCCCGAAGATACCCTTCTTTGCATGCTGCCGCTCGATCACGTGTTCGGCTTCGTCTGCGGACTTCTGTGGGGTCTTTCCTGCGGTGCGTGCGTCGCGCTGTCCCGCGGGCAGCGTCATTATCACGAGGACTGCATCCTGTTCCGTCCGACGGCGCTTTCCGCCGTTCCGGCGCTTCTGGGCTTTCTGCTGAAATTCCGCGCGCTGAATCCGGAGCTCAGGCTGATCCTGATCGGCGCGGGCGGCTGTCCCGAATCGATCCTGACAGCGGCGAAGGCGGCCGACGCGCGCGTATGCTTCGGCTACGGGCTGACGGAGACCAGCTCCGGCGTCGCGCTGTCACTGGGCGAGGGCGATCCGTACGCAATGACGGTCTGTCCCGACGACAGGATCACGATCGCCGACGACGGCGAGGTTCTGATCGAAGCGCCCACCTGCATCATGCAGGGTTACTGGCGGCGTCCCGCGGATACCGAAGCGGTCCTGAAGGACGGCGTGCTGCATACCGGCGACCTCGGCGCGCTGGACGGGGACGGCAAGCTCCGCCTCACCGGCCGCAAAAAGGAGATGCTGGTCCTCTCCGACGGCACAAAGCTGTATCTGCCCGAATACGAACAGGCGCTTTCGGACGCGCTCGGCGGCGAGCCCGTCTGCGTGCTGCTGATCAATGATCAGCCGATCCTTGTGCTCGAAGGCGGGATGCGCGATCCCGCGCCGATCTGGGCAAAGATCCGTCCGGTGCTGGATGCGCGTCCGCGCAATCAGCAGATCCGGTTCATTGAGTTTTACGAAAAACCGCTGCCGCGCACGGCGAGCGGAAAAATCATGCGTTGGGCGGTCCAACGGGAAAGAGAGGGACTATGACCCGCAGAGAAGAGATCCTGAACAGAACAAGAGAGATCATTGTCGAATCGCTGCCCGAGCTCGAAGGCAGGGAATTCAACGAGGACACGGTCATCAACACGGACACCGGCGTCGATTCGATGGGCTTCACGCTGATCATCTGCCGTCTCGAGGCGGCGTTTGACGTGCGTATTCCGAACCGTCAGTGGCAGAAGCTGTCCACGGTGAAGGACGTTGTCGACGCGATCGAGAAACGGATGCCGAAGGAATGAGCGTTTACGAACGGGATTACCGCATCAAGAGCTCGGATGCGGACGCAAAACAAAGGCTTCGGATCTCCCGCATGTTCACCATCCTGCAGGAGGTCTCCATCGAGCATACGACCGAGCTCAAAATGGGACGCGACATGACGCTGGACCGCGGGCTTCTCTGGATCGTCACGCTCCAGCAGGCAAGCATCACGCGGATGCCGGAATACGACGAGCCGGTGCACATCGCCACATGGCCCGGCAATACCATGCACATCTTGTTCCCCCGCTATTACCGCATCACGGACGCGGCGGGAAACACGCTGATCGAGGCAAGCGCGCTCTGGGCGCTGATGGATCAGAACACGCGCAAGGTCATCTTTCCCGAGGAGCACAGCGTCGCCATCAAAGGCATGCGCACCGGAAAGGAGATCCCGCTTCCGCGCGCGCCGAAGATCCCCAGGACCGAAGAATCCGAAGCGTTCACCGTGCCGTACAGCTACGTCGACCTGAACGGACACATGGGCAACACGCGGTACTTCGACCTTGCGGAGGACCGCATGCCGCCCGCGCTGCGCGCAAGGAACCTGATCGGGATCCAGACCGAGTATTCGCGCGAAGCGCTTTTGAACACCGAGGTCCTGCTGAAAAGCGAGGTCTCGGGCGATACCTTTTTGCTCTCCGGCGAGTATGAGGGTCAGAAGCTGTTCCGGCTGAGTCTGACCTATGCGCCGGAAGCGTGACAACCGAAAGGAGGCGCCCATGCAGCTTCGGAATATGACCCTGTATTCGATCTTCATCCGCAACTTCGGCGGCACGTTCAAGGCGGTCGAAACGGATCTCCCCCGCATCCGCGATCTCGGCGTCGATGCGATCTGGCTGCTGCCGATCCATCCGGTCGGCACGGAAAAGCGCAAAGGCTCTCTGGGCTCGCCGTACGCGATCAGCGACTACCGCGCGGTCAATCCGGAGTTCGGCACGATGGACGATTTTACGCATCTGTGCGATGCCGCGCATGCGCTCGGGCTGAAGGTTCTGATCGACGTGGTGTATCACCACACCTCGCCGGATTCCGTGCTTGTCAGGACACATCCCGAATACTTCTACCGAAAGCCCGACGGTTCGTTCGGCAACCACGTCGGCGACTGGAGCGACATCATCGACCTCGATTTTGACAACCGCGATCTCTGGGACGAACTGATTGACACGCTCTGCTTCTGGGCGCAGTACGTCGACGGCTTCCGCTGCGACGTCGCCGCGATGGTGCCGCTTGCGTTCTGGAAGGAAGCGCGGCGGCGCGTGGAGACCGTCCGCCCCGGCTGTATCTGGCTCGCCGAATCGGTCGAGCACGGATTCATCCGCTTTAACCGCATGCAGGGACTCGTCGCGCTGTCCGACTCCGAGCTCTATCAGGCGTTCGATATCTGCTACGATTACGATATCTATGCCGACTTCGTCGCCTATGCCGGGGGCGAGATCCCGCTTTCCGCCTATCTCGACGCGCTCATCCGGCAGGAGAGCACCTATCCCGCGGATTACGTGAAGCTGCGCAACACCGAAAACCATGACCGTCCGCGAACGGCGGAGCTGTTTCCGGATCCCGTCGTGCGGGAAAACTGGCTTTGCTGGAACTTCTTCCAGAAGGGCACGGCGCTTCTCTACTGCGGGCAGGAATGGGCTGCTGCGCATACGCCGTCGCTGTTTGACGCCGACCCGGTCGACACGCACGGCAAGCCGATGCACGCGCCGTTATTGAAAAAGCTGATCGCCATGAAGAAGGATCCGCTGTTTTCGGACGGCGTGTATACGCTCGAAGCGCAGGAGAACGACGTGATCGTTTCCGGCTGGACGCTCGGCGCGAAGACGGCGGTCGGCGTGTTCAGCATGAAAGGACAGCCCTTTACCGCATCGGTGCCGCTTCCCGACGGCGTATACCGCGATCTGATCGGCGATGCGGACCGCACGGTGCGCGGCGGCGTCCTTTCCGGATCCGGAGAGCCCGTCATTCTGATCGCGGACTGAGCGTTTTCCCGAAAAGCGGTTGCGAAGCGCTTTGAAATCGGGTATACTGTTTATTTGGAGACAAAAGCGAACCGGCGGACCGTTCTGCCGGAAAATCATAAGGAGGAAGCTATGGAGTTACAAGAGAAAAAAGAACTGCAGGCGTTTGCCACGCGCATTCGTCTGGCGACGCTCGAAGCGATCCATTCGATCGGCTCCGGCCACGTCGGCGGCGCAATGAGCATTTCCGACGTGCTGGCGGTGCTGTACGGACGCGAGATGCATGTGAAGCCCGAGGATCCGAAATGGCCGGATCGCGATTATCTGGTGGTCTCGAAGGGGCATGCAGGTCCCGCCGTATACGGCACCCTCGCACTGATGGGCTTCTTCCCGTATGAAGAGCTCAAGACGCTGAACCGCGGCGGCACGCGGCTTCCGAGCCATTGCGACCGCAACAAGACCCCCGGCGTGGATATGACCACCGGTTCTTTGGGACAGGGCACGTCGCAGGCGGCGGGTCTTGCGCTCGGCAACAAGCTCAAGGGACGCAAAAACCGCGTGTTCCTGATCGTCGGCGACGGCGAGATGCAGGAAGGTCAGTGCTGGGAATCTTTCCTGTTCGCGAGCGCGAAGAAGCTCGGCAACCTCGTCGTGCTGATCGACTGGAACAAGAAGCAGCTGGACGGAACGCTCGAAGAGGTCCTGCCGATGGGCGATTTCGTCGCCAAGATGGAAGCGTTCGGCTTCGACACTGTCAAGGTCGACGGCGGCGACGTGGAAGCGATCGCAGCGGCGCTGGAACGCACGAGAAACGGCGGAGAGAAGCCGTACGCGATCGTGCTCGACTCGATCAAGGGACACGGCGTCACGGAGGTCGAGAACACCGCGATGAACCACAGCATGCCGGTCACCGACGAACGGTATGCAAACTGGACCGCAGAGCTGAAGGCAAAGCTCAATGCATTGGAGGGCTGAAGCAATGACGAAGATTGTTTATAACGGTGAAACGGATCCCCGTCTCTGCAAGGACGTGATCGGCGGTACGGTCGCAAGCCTCGTCGAAAACGATCCGGACGTCATCTTTCTGGACGCGGACCTGATGAGCTGCTCCGGCACGCTGAAGTGGTCGAAGACGCACACGGACCGCGCGATCGACTGCGGCATCGCGGAAGCGAACATGGCGGGCGTTGCTGCGGGTCTTGCCGCAGCGGGCTTCAAGCCGATCATCCACAGCTTCGGCACGTTTGCCTCGCGCCGCATCTACGATCAGATCTTCCTGTCCGGCGGCTACGCAAAGAACGATATCACGGTCATCGGCACCGACCCCGGCGTTACCGCCACGATGAACGGCGGCACGCACATGCCGTTCGAAGACGTCGCGCTCTACAACGCGATCCCCGGCGCGACCGTGATCGACGCGTCCGACCCGGCATGCCTTGCAAGCGTGCTGAAGCAGTGCGTCGACCGTCCCGGCATCAAGTACATCCGCGTCGGCAGAAAGCAGTATGCCCGCATCTATGAGGACGGCTCGGACCTGCCGATCGGCAAGGCGGTCACGCTCAGAGAAGGCACGGACGTCGCGATCTTTGCTGCGGGCATCATGCTCCACGAAGCCATGAAGGCAGCCGCCGCGCTCGAAGCGCAGGGCATCTCCTGTGCCGTCGTCGACTGCTTCACGATCAAGCCGATCGACGCGGACGCGGTGGAAGCATGGGCGAAAACGTGCGGCGCCGTCGTCGTTGCGGAGAACGCAAACCGTCATGGCGGGCTGTACGACATGATCCTCGAAGTGCTTGCGGAGCGCTGCCCCGTCCCCGCCGCCTGCGTTGCGGTCGAGGACGAGTTCGGCGAGGTCGGCACGCAGGGATATCTTCAGGAGCGCTTCGGGCTGACCGCAGCGCACATCGAGGCGCAGGTCAAAGCCGTGCTCGCAAGAAAGTAAACCGATAAAGGAGTACATACATGGATTACGCAAAAGAATCGCTCCGGCTGCACGGAGAATGGAAGGGCAAGATCGAAGTCATCGCAACGGTTCCCGTGGCGACCAAGGAGGACCTGAGCCTTGCCTATACCCCCGGCGTGGCGCAGCCGTGCCTGGAGATTCAGAAGGATATCAACAAGAGCTATGAACTCACCCGCCGCCATAACCTCTGCGCGGTCATCACCGACGGCAGCGCGGTATTGGGTCTCGGCGACATCGGT
>CADAPG010000092.1 GCA_902789675.1 uncultured Eubacteriales bacterium | reverse complement strand
ACTTCCACCCCGCGTAAAAGTGTAAGCTCCCCTCGAAAGGAGTGATCCCATGAAAATAAAAACCGTATGCGAAGCGACCGGATTGTCCGACAGAGCGATTCGGTATTATATCGATGAAAATCTTGTCGCGCCTGCCTGCACGGAGAATTATCTCGGAAGACGCAGCTTTGACTTTACGGAGGCGGACGTCGAGACGCTGAACAGCGTTTCCATGCTGCGGAAATACGGCTTCTCCGTGTCCGAGATCCGGACGATGATACAGCATCCCGATCGGATTTCCGAAACGACGCAGACGCTGATCGCGCGGAAAAAGGAACATGCGGCTGCGGAAGCGGAAATGATCTGGAAACTGGAAAGCGTTGACGCCGCGAATGCGGAAAGCATTTCCGCGCTTGCGGATGCGCTGTTCGTCGCGCAGCTTCCTGCGCCCGATGCAAACGCAGCGATCCCGACGTCAAAAAGAGTATTCCGCATTCTGCTTCACATTCTCCTTGTCGCACATACGCTTGCGCCTGTTTTGATCGGGCTGATCGTGCTGAACTGGAGCTTTCATGAAACACGCTTTCCTGTCATCAGCCCGATCGCGATCATTCTTGTTTTGGTCTTTCTGACGCCTTCTGTGCTGATGGCTATCCTGCCGCGAGTCAAAAAGAATTTGGAATGGAAGCGGACCGCATGTATCGTACTCTCCTTTCTGATCCTGTTATCCGTTCCGTTGGTCGCCATATGCTCCATAGGCGTCATCTCATATTCCGCAACGCATGATTATCATCACTATCTTGTGCTTGACGAAGGATTGCCGGTCGGTCTGGAAAAAAAGTTTTATGCTTTTTTCCCGCGAAAATTTGACACACATTTTGACGATGTGATCGGCGGCGGCGAACGAGTTGTTTTGGGAGAGTATTACTATCGAAATCTCCCCGCATTGGATTACACATACGACGTCTATGCAGAATATCCCGTGTCACGCGAAGAACTGGACAGCGAAATACTTCGCATATCCGCGCTGTTTGAAGATTGGTCATCAAAATATAGTGTCTATGTGAATACGCATCACGGCGCTTATCAATGCTTGATCTGGTATTACGCAAGAACCGAGCCGTTTCTTCCGGTAGATGACAGCTATACCTACTTCATTTTCGCATATAATGAGGAGACCCTTCGCGTTCGCTACATCTTATGCGACAGTCTGGAAAACGGCTACGATCAGCCGTATTATCTGGAATTGGATTGGAACGAATAGCAAAACAGTCCCGTGGCGCATCCGCGGGGCTTTTTTTCATCAGATTGTTGACAAACGGCCTATAAAAGTTATATCCTATTATATCTATCGGGCAACCGATGAAAGGAGCATTGTTTACGATTTCAACGCCGTTGAAAGGAAGTGGCAGGCGTACTGGGATGCGCAGCACTGCTTTGAGGCGGAAAAGGATCATACAAAGCCGAAATTCTACGCGCTCGTGGAGTTTCCGTACCCGTCCGGCGCGGGCATGCACGTCGGGCATATCAAGGCGTATACGAGCCTGGAGGTGCTTTCCAGAAAGCGCCGTATGCAGGGCTATAACGTGCTGTTCCCGATGGGCTTCGACTCGTTCGGTCTGCCGGCGGAAAACTACGCGATCAAGACCAACACGCATCCGCACGACATCACGACCGCGAACATCGAGCATTTCAAGGATCAGATGAAGCGCGTCGGCTATTCGTTCGACTGGACGCGCGAGATCGCCACGTCCCTGCCCGATTACTACAAGTGGACGCAGTGGATCTTCCGGAAGCTGTTCGACCACGGGCTCGTGTTCCGCGCAAAGACGCTCGTCAACTACTGCCCGAACTGCAAGGTCGTCCTTAGTAACGAGGATTCGCAGGGCGGCAAGTGCGACGTGTGCCACAGCGACGTCGTGCAGCTTAGCAAGGACGTGTGGTATCTGAAGATCACGGCGTACGCCGACAAGCTTCTCGAAGGCTTGAACGACGTCGATTATCCCGACTCGATCAAGCAGCAGGAGATCGACTGGATCGGCAAGTCCGTCGGCGCGTTCGTGAACTTTGCGATCAAGGACGTTCCGGAATCGCTCGAGATCTACACGACCCGCTGCGACACGCTGTTCGGCGTGACGTTCATGGTCATTGCGCCCGAGCATCCGATGCTCGACAAGTACAAGGACCGCATCGAAAACTGGGACGAGGTCGAAGCGTACCGCGCGGCATGCGCAAAGAAAACCGAATTCGAGCGCACGCAGCTTTCAAAGGAAAAGACCGGCGTGAAGCTGAATGGCTTTACGGCGATCAATCCGGTGAGCGGAAGAGAGATCCCGGTGTTCATCGCGGACTACGTCATGATGGGCTACGGCACCGGCGCGATCATGGCGGTGCCTGCGCACGATCAGCGCGACTGGGAGTTTGCGCATAAGTTCGGCGTGGAGATCCTTCCGGTCATCGAAGGCGGCGACATCGAAAAAGAGGCGTACACCGGCGACGGCAGGATGATCAATTCCGGCTTTTTGAACGCGTACGACAACAAAAAGGATTCGATCGCGGCGATGCTCGACTACCTCGGCGAACACAAGCTCGGCAAAAAGGGCATCCAGTACAAGATGAAGGATTGGGCGTTCAACCGCCAGCGCTACTGGGGTGAGCCGATCCCGCTCATTCACTGCGAAACATGCGGTACGGTCGGCGTGCCGTACGAGGAACTGCCGCTTCGGCTTCCGGACGTCGAGAACTTCGCGCCCGGCACCGACGGACAGAGCCCGCTTGCGCGGATCGAATCGTTCGTAAACTGCACCTGCCCAAAATGCGGCGGCAAAGCAAAGCGCGAGACGGACACCATGCCGCAGTGGGCGGGATCCAGCTGGTACTATCTCCGCTTCATCGATCCGCACAACGACAAGGTCTTCTGCGATCCGGAGGAGATGAAATACTGGATGCCGGTCGACTGGTACAACGGCGGCATGGAGCACGTGACGCGGCACCTTCTGTATTCGCGCTTCTGGCACCACTTCCTGTATGACATCGGCGAGGTCAACACGCCCGAGCCGTACGCAAAGCGCACCTATCAAGGACTAATCCTCGGACCCGACGGCGACAAGATGAGCAAATCGAAGGGCAACGTGGTCGACCCGATCAGCGTCATCGAGCGTCTCGGCGCGGACACGCTGCGCCTGTACGTCATGTTCATGGGCGATTACACGTCCGCGACGCCGTGGAGCGACGAATCCGCCAACGGCTGCCGGCGCTTCCTCGACCGCGTCTGGAGACTGCAGGATATGGTCAAGGGCGAAGGATGGACCGACGACGGGATGCGCACGAAGGTCAACGCCTGCATCAAGAAGGTCGGCGAGGACTACGAGCGCATGAAGTTCAACACCGCGATCGCGGCGATGATGTCGCTCGTCAACGACATCTACGCAAAGGGATCGCTCACGAAGGACGAATTCCGCACGCTGCTGCTGCTGCTGAATCCGGTTGCGCCGCACATCTCCGAGGAGCTCAACGAACGTCTCGGCTTTGCACCGCTGCATCACGCCGCATGGCCGGAATTCGATCCCGACGCGCTCGTCGAAAACACGATCGAGTACGGCGTGCAGGTCAACGGCAAGGTCCGCGCGCGGGTGAAGCTCCCGGTCGGCATGGAGAACGCCGCGATCGTCGAAGCAGCGCTCGCGCTCGACGAGGTCAAGCCGTTTGTCGAGGGTAAGACGATCCGCAAGACGATCGTCGTCAAAAACATCATCAACCTCGTGGTTGGATAAGAAGAGGGCTTCGGCCCTCTTTTTCAACAGACCGGTTTTCAGCACCCGACCGGCGGACAGCCGCGGCGAATCACAAAAGGATACACCTATGGAAAAACACTTCAACATCAACGATTCCGGCTTCAGCATTCGCTGTAAGCTTTACGCAAAGGATCCGAACGACGTCAAAACCGTCGTGCTCTGCGGGCACGGCTTCGGCAGCGACAAGGACAACAAATCGGCGGCGCGCCTTGCGAAGCACCTGCTTGACAAAAATCGCGGCGTCGCCGTTCTGACCTTCAACTGGCCGTGCCACGGCGACGACGCCCGAAAAACGCTGCGGCTTTCGGACTGCGACGCGTACCTTTCCGCGGTGCTTTCGTGGATCAAGGCGCGCTATCCCGGCGCCGCGCTGTTCGGTCACGCGACAAGCTTCGGCGCGTATCTCTTTTTGAAATACCTCTCCGAGCACGGCGATCCGTTTCAAAAGCTTGCGCTGCGCTGTCCCGCCGTCGTGCTGTACGACGTGTTCGTAAATGCGATCATGACGGAAGCCGATCTCGAGCGCATCAAAAAGGGCAAGCCCGTGCCGGTCGGCTTCGATCGCAAGGTCGAGATCGACAAAGCGTTTCTGGACAGCGTCAAAGAAGCGGACCTTAGGCAGCGGGACTTCCTGCCGTACGCGGACGAGCTGTTTATGGTACACGGCACGAAGGACGAGATCGTTCCGTTCGACGCGGTGAAGGCGTTTGCAGAGGACAACGTGATCGAATTCGAGCCGGTCGAAAACGCCGACCACCGCTTCCAGTCGCCGGAGAGGATGGACTTCGCGATCGCAAAGATCTGCGCGTTCTTCGGGCTGAAATAAATGTTGTCACCGAACTGTCATATTCGCCGGTTAAAATGAAAGGAAAGAAACGAACAAGGAGAAATCTTATGGACCTGATCATCCGCAATGAAACCGAACGGGACTATCGCGCGGTCGAAAACCTCGTGCGCGAATCGTTCTGGAATGTGTACCGCCCGGGCTGTCTCGAGCACTACGTGCTCCACGTCCTGCGCGACGATCCGGCGTTCGTCAAAGAGCTTGATTTCGTTATGGAGCTGGACGGCGAACTCATCGGACAGAACGTGTTCGTGAAAACGCACATCGACGCCGACGACGGAAGGCGCGTCGAGGTCCTGACGATGGGACCGATCGGCATCACGCCCACGCTGAAACGCAAAGGCTACGGCAAGAAGCTGCTCGATTATTCGCTTGAAAAAGCAAAGGAGATGGGCTTTTCCGCGGTGCTGTTCGAGGGCAATATCGGCTTTTACGGCAAATCCGGCTTCGACTATGCGCGAAACTTCGGCATCCGCTACCACGATCTTCCGGAAGGCGAGGACGATTCGTTCTTCCTCTGCAGGGAGCTGATCCCGGGCTGTCTCGATGACGTCACCGGCGTGTATCAGACCCCCGCAGGCTATTACGTGGACCCGGACGACGCGGAAGTTTTTGACGCGACCTTCCCGAAAAAAGAGAAGCTCAAGCTTCCCGGTCAGCTGTTCGACTGAAACCGGCTTTCTGCAGAAAAGAAACCGTCACGTTCAAAAATCATTCCAATGCAATCAAAAAAGCTTCTATGGAAGAGAATCCACAGAAGCCTTTTTGTCCTTTCGCGAAAAGCCGGAGAAAACAAGCGTATGATCGAAAGTTTTTATGATCTTTCCCGCTGTCCTCCGTCATAAAAATGACGCTTTCATTCCGGCGGATACCGACGTTTTTTGTCTATGCGCCGATAAAATAAATGATGTCGCCGATCGCTCGCACGCCGGTCGGTTTGTTCTGATGCTTTCCGTTGAAATACATCTGCACGGACATGCCTCCGTCCAGATTGTATGCGGCGGTGCAGCCGAGCTTGTGCATCAGTCTGGAAAGCTCGCGGATATCCGCGCCCATCGAATACCGTTCCTGCCGTCCGTCCACCACCACAAAGCAATAGTGTCCCGGTTCATAGTATCCTATCGCGCAGCGCGGATTCTGCGCGACCAGCGAGGTATTGAATTCGGTCTTCGGTTCGCCGTTTTCGTCCAAAAGCGCAGGACCGAACTGCCACGTCTGCCACGGATCGGACGCAATGATCTCCTCGACGGTGTAGGTCCCCACCTCGAGCGTTTTCATCACGCCGTCCCGATACAGCACGCACAGATCGCGGCGATTGTCATACTGATCGCGGTAAAGGACGCCGTTGCGGATGATCACGCCGACCTTCTGATAGTTGAAGTAATCGCCGGACAGCGCAAACAGCGCGTTGTGCTTCTTCGCCATATCGACCAGCTTTTCCGTTTTGTTTGAGGAAAAATCGTCTCCGGCCGCGGCGGTTTTCAGGCGCTCCACATCCTGCAGATAAACGTCGGCGACATAATAGACCGCGGCGGCTCTGCAGATCTCGCGATTATCGTCGTACCGCGTGATCGTGATCGAAAGACCGCTGTCGGAATAGCTCGTCTCCTCAAGGATCGGCGTTTTGGAAAACTTGTCCGGGTACCGCCCGCCGCAGAGACCCGACGGTGTCGGTTCGGGCGTGGGGGTGGGGGTCGGCGTGGGCTCCGGCGTCGGTTCGGGCGTGGGATCCGGCGTCACGATCGCAATCTCTTCCGGCTCCTTTGTTGCGACCGGCGTTGCGGGCACGGGCGTATCCGCGGCAGGCGCGAGGGTCTCCGCATTCTGCTGTCCCGTCGAGCATGCGCACAGAAACAGCACGAACAATATACATATGATCCGTTTCAGAGAAGTATCTTTTTGCATCATGCTGCAAGTATAGCGTGTTTTTGCCGTAAAATCAAGACGCTGAAGGAACGAATCTGCTTTTACGCGAAAAGCAGCATGCATAAACGCTGTTTTGTCCGAAATCGCGCACCCCCCGCAGTTTCGGCATTTTTCGCGCCTTCCGTCTTCCATACGTGAATATTCATTCCTTTCATGAAGGGTGCATAATCGCATACATTTCCACACCGTCCACACAGTTATCCACAATTTAAGGCGCGGTACATCGGTTTTTTCGGAGTTATCCACAGCTTTTGCCGCCTTGCATATGCGGTATAGCGGGATTGAATACTCAATGAATAATTTATAAATCGAACCGATATTCGCGTAATCCGGTTAATTGATCGTCATTTGTGCGGTTATCCGTGTGCATGATGCATGAAATTTTCTCGGCACGCATGTATACGCAGACGCAAAAAAGCCGCCGTATGCACGGCAGCTTTTCGGGCGCATCAGGGGGACGGTTCAATTCCGTAGGGACGCAGCGCGCCGGTCTGCGCGGCGGCGATCAGCAGCAGCGTCGTCTGCTCCGAACGCCATCGGTACAGTGTATTCACCGACGCGTTGCACACAAAGGACAGCGCGACCATGCTTTTTTCGTTGAGTTGCTTCTGCGACCCGTCGATCCCGTAGCAAAGCCGGAAGAATCGCTCCTTCGCTGCGTCGGTGCGGTGCAGATATGCGAGCACATAATCCACCGCCAGCACCCATTTTTGTTTCATTCGATACCGGTCCGACCCGTCGCCGCCGCTGTCCAGAACGCCTTGGATGAACGCCCGGTTGTCCCGATACCGTCTTGCCTCCTGTTCCGCAATCCGCTTCCAATCGTTTACATGCATTTCCATTCTCCTTTCCCGCGGATAATGCGAACATATGTTCGCATACGGTAGTATAACAGATCGCGGCAAAAAAGAAAAGGACCAGTTATGGGACAGAAAACGATCGGTAAAAAAGCGCGTATGGCATTCTGCGCCGTCCTGTGGTATACTGGATACAGATTGAAACGGGAGATCCGCGCAAAAAGGCTGATTGTGCGGATTTCCGCAGCTTCTCTGCTCCCGCTCGGCCGCAAAGCCGCTGTTCGGAGACGGCGCAAGGCGACGATCGCGCGGGGCTGCTGTCCGGGATACCGTTGCCGAAGGATAAGGAGGAACGTTCATGAAGAAACGGATCGTCATTCTGCTGCTCGCCGTCATCATTCTGCTCGTGCCGCACGTTGCGAGCGCGAACGCGCCGATCCCCTGGTACATCGAGATCAGCTGTGAGAATGTGGAAGCGGGAACGCAGATTGAGGTCGTTTTCCAAAGAGAGGACGGCACGACGCGCACACAGATCGCGAACGGGACGACCGGCACGATCGGGATGGACTATGAATCGGACGAGACGTCGTTCTACCTCGTTTGCACCGCGCCGGACGGCACGGAGACGCGCACGGCGTCCGTGCAGCTCGTTTCCTGGGGCTGTTACCGATACGACGGCGCGACGAACAGCCTTTCCGCAAACGGCACGTATTATCCCCGCGGGAACAGCTGCGCCGACGGCGTGCTCACGGCGGTTCTGATCGTTCTTGTGTTTGTTCTGCCGCTCGGGCTGACGCTGCTCTTTGAGTTCCTTGTCTCGCTGTGCTTCGGGATCCGTCCGAAAAAATATGTCGTGATCATCAACCTGATCACCAATCCGATCATGAATCTGCTGCTGTTCCTGCTTATGGCGTTCAATCCGGAACTGTGGGTCTATTACACGGTGCTCGGCGTCCTGGAGCTTGTCGCAGTCGCGGTCGAATTCCTGTTTTATCGCAGGAAATATCCGCAATACAGCGGCGCGCGGCTGTTCTTCTTCTCGCTGACGGCGAACGCCGTGAGCTTCGCGCTCGGCTGCTGCGTGCTGTATCTGCTGCTTTGAACCGTCTGATCTTCCGGATCGCCGCAGAGATTTTCAGCGGAAACGGTGAAAAAAGCCCTTGAAACCGTACCAATGGCGGTGTAACTCAGTTGGCCAGAGTAGTCGGTTCATACCCGACCTGTCATCCGTTCGAATCGGATCGCCGCTACCAATTCTCCAACAGACGTCAATGTGGAAATCACGTTGACGTTTGTTTTTTCTTTATCCGAATCGACCTCGATCCGATCGACGAGCAGATGCACCGCGCGGCGGTCCGGCGCGGCGCTGATCGCCTTCAGCCATTCGATAATCGTGTTCATCGAATACTCCTCCGGCGGTTCGGCGGTCGCCAAGGTCTCGATCTCCGCCTTCAGCGCTTTCATCCGGTTGTTCAGATCCTGAATGATTTCCGGCGCGAACGTCGCCGCGGACAGGTTTTTCACCAGATTGTCGTATTCGGTCTGCTTCGCCGCGATCTGCTTTTTCACCACCGCGGTGTAGGTCGCCCTGCAATCCTTCCGGTGATTCCGGTAGGAGCGCAGAAAGTGCGCGATCTTGAGCTGCATTGCGTCGGACAGCAGCTCCTTGAGGTAATCCGTCACCGCCTTGACGAGCACCTCCTCGCGCACCGTCGGCGCGCCGCAGTTGGCGCTGCAGGCGTAGTACACATACTTGTCGCCTTTCCGGTTCGGGGCGCGGTGGATGTGCATCTTTGCGCCGCACTTGCAGTAGACCAGCCCGCTGCAGAGATACTCGTTCTGCTTTCTGCCGTTTTGCTTTCTCATGTCCATGATTTTCTGCACCTCATAGAATGTATTTTTGTCCACGATCGCCGGGATCGCGCCGTCGATCCGGATCGCGCCCGCGGTCTCCAGCCGCGTCTTGCGGTGTCGGCATCCCTCCACCGAATACACATAGATGCCCGCGTACTTCTCGTTTCGCAGGATCTCATAGATCTGCGTGTACTTGATCTCTTTTCCGTTCCTGCCGCGGACGCCCGCTTCCTTCATCTCGCGGATCAGCCCCGTATGCCCTCTGCGGTTCAGCGCCGCGTCGAACATCTTTTTCACATAGATCGCTTCGCTCGGCTCAATCACGAGCTGCTGATTTTCGATCCGATACCCGAAGGGGGCGGGGCCGCCGTTGTGCAGCCCCTTCAATGCAACCTCGCGATGCCCCTTCCGCACCTCTTTGGAGAGGTTTTTGCTGTAATACTCCGACAGCACCCACATCATCTGCTTGGCGAAGTCGCCCTCGATGCTTGCTCCGAAGTTCTGCGCCACCGCGATGATCGGAATCTTTTCCTTTTCCATCATCTTGGACAGCCGGACGTGTTCTTCCAGGGACCGCGCGACGCGGTCATACTTGTGAATCAGCAGAACCTCGAACCGGTGCTGCTTGGCGTCCGCCAGCATCGCCTGATACTGCGCACGCTGATTGGTCTTTTCCTCCGTGCCGGAGATTGCCTCGTCGGAATAGATCCGGTAAACGTCCATTCCGTTTCCGTTCGCAAATTCCGTACACGCCCGAACCTGCGCCTGTGTGCTCATTTCCGTCTGATTGTCGGAACTGAACCGTGTGTAGATCGCCGCTTTCAAACGGCATCACCTCCTGTCTCTGTGATTATGTTTTCCGTTAAGTCCAATCCGAATTTTCTTGCCAAGAACTCTGCCAGTTCTTTTACGGTCAGCTCCGCGGTTTCAAACGATCGCGTCATCCGACCGCCCTTCTTATCTATCGTGTATCGGGCGCGCACCGGCACCCGCAGGGTATCTGTATTGCAAACTTTCGTTTCTTTCATTCTTTCCGCTCCTTTTTGCATGGTCTGTCGTGTTGTGGTATTCAAATGTCGTTGTGATATGTTCAGCGTTCATATTCCAAAGTTTCCTTTCTGAGTTCGCGATCCTCCGTCAGATATGGCTTCAGCTTCCTCTCAATCTGCGGGCGTTCCGTAAGAATCCGTTTGCAGAGATTCTGTTCGATTTTGAGGGCGCGAAGATCGCAGTTTTGCCTTACGAGGTCAGCATACAGCGTATTCCGCTCGATGTTGAGGATGTCGACGGAGTGGTTTTGTAAAATTTCATGTGCCTCTTTGATTTTTTCCTGCTCCTCAACCGTCAGCGGGAACGCTTCCGTATCCCGATCCGCGTACATTGCCGTCATCTGCAGCGCGTCGTACAGCGGCTTTTGACGCTTCTTCTTCACGTTCAGGATCGTTCGCTCTTTCGTCAGCGCGGCGATTCTGCCGTCAATCGCGTCGATGCGATCCCAAAGCTGCGCCGCCGTCTCGATCCCGTTATCCGTCAGATACTTCGCCTGCGCTTTCAACTGTTCAAACCGTTTCAGCTCCTCCGGCGAAACGTAATACTGCGTTTTGACACCGTCGTTGACAAGTCCGAGGATGTACGTCCACGCGAGGATCAGCGCACGGATGCCCGTGATCTTTCCGCGCGGAAAATGCACCCGCTGCTGTCGCGGCATGATAACTTCAAAGGTCGGATCGCACATCGCGCGGTCGATGTATGCCGCAAGATCGTCCTCGGTCATGGACTGTCGCTTTTGCTTCACGCGGTACGAACGCTCCCCGCCATAGGGAAGGAAGGTCGGGTACTTGCTGCCGTGCCTGACCGTGTACCCGCGATCCTCCATCCGCGCGTAAAAGCTGCCGACGTCCATTGCCAGAGACAGGCATTCCTCCGCGTCCCGGTCGAACAGCTCACGCTGCGTTTTTACGCCGCATTTCCGCATGCGCCACTCGATGTACGTCAGCGCGTTCCGCTGCGGTTCGTCCACGGTTGAGACGCCGTACTCACGGCACAGCCGGTCGGAGAGCGGGCGAATCTCGTTGTAGTACGTTTGCGGGGACGAATGATACTTGGTCCCGTCGCGGTCGGACACCGAATTGAAAATGATGTGGTTGTGAATGTGGTGTTTGTCGGTGTGCGTGCCGACGATCGCCTCATAGCCGTCGAGGTATTCCGCTGCGAAGCGGTTCCCGATCTCGTGGGCGAGCTCTGGTGTGATCTCGTCCGGCTTGAAGCTCTGGATGATGTGATACGCCTGCACGCCGTCGGTCTTGCCGAACCGCCGCTTGGTCTCCGTCCATGTCTTCGCCGCCGTTTCGCGCGCGCAGCCGATACAGGAAACGAACACGCGCTCGTCCGTTTTGTCCGGGTTGCAGACGTAGCCGATCAGCCGATCAAGCCGCATATTCTTGGCAAGAATCTTGGTCACCGCCATGTTTCAATCTCCTCCCGAAGCGACGCGATCAGCGCCGCTGCGCCGTCCCATTCGCTCTTTTTCAGGAACCCTGCGGCGTTTGCCCGGTGCGCGATCTGGTTCAGATTGTTGCCGATCCGGTCGACGCTTCGGATGAGTTCCCGAAGCTCCGGCGTCG
>CADAPG010000091.1 GCA_902789675.1 uncultured Eubacteriales bacterium | reverse complement strand
GGTGAGCCGCTTCGGAGCGGTACTTAAGTATGCCCTTGAGGCATCTCCGTATTTGAGCGAGTCTGGGAAGAAGGAGGAAGCACAAAGCAATGTACGCAATCATTCAGACCGGTGGTAAACAGTATAAGGTCCAGGTCGGCGACGAAGTTCTCGTTGAGAAGCTCGACGCAGAGGTCGGTACCGAAGTCACCATGGATGTTCTGCTCGTCGCGGACGGCGAAACCGTTAAGGTCGGCAGCCCCGTTGTGGACGGCGTTAAGGCAACCGCAAAGGTTCTCGAGCATGGCAAGGGCAAGAAGGTTATCGTCTTCAAGTATAAGCCCAAGAAGAACATCCGCAAGAAGCGCGGCCATCGTCAGCCTTTCACCAAGGTTGAGATCACCGCGATCGGCTGATCCATGATCACCGTGACCGTGACCCGCGAAAACGGCAATCCCGTGGGATTCAGAGTATCGGGTCATGCGAATATGGGTGAGTACGGGGAGGACCTTGTATGCGCGGCGGTATCCGCCATCGTGCAGACGGCGATCCTCGGGATCACGGAGGTATGTCACATTTCCGCAGGCGTTTCGATCGATGAAGGCAAAACGACCTGCATCCTCAGTAAGGATGCGAGCGCGGATGAGATCCAAAGTGCGGGCATCGTAATCAATACGATGATCGCAGGCTTACGGAGCATTCGGCAATCGTATCCCAAAACCCTCAAATTTTTGAACAAGGAGGTTTAGATCATGTTTCAGATGAATCTGCAGCTTTTTGCACATAAAAAGGGCGTCGGTTCTTCCCGTAACGGCAGAGACAGCGAATCGAAGCGTCTCGGACCGAAGCGTGCGGACGGTCAGTTCGTCCTCGCAGGCAACATTCTTGTTCGTCAGCGCGGCACGCACTTCCATCCCGGCACCAACGTCGGCATCGGCAAGGATGATACGCTGTTCGCGAAGATCGACGGTATCGTCCGCTTCGAAGTTCGCCACGCAGGCAAGAAGACGGTCAGCGTCTACGCCGAGCAGGCCGAAGCATAACGGATCGACAAACAAAAATAAAAGGACGTCAAAGCGCTGTCTTGAGAACGGCGGTGTTCAAACCGCTGCGATCGGATAGCAGAGAGACGTTCCTGCAGCAAAAAAGTAATCTTGCGGCTATTCGGAAAACCGGATAGCCGCAAATTCATTTTTATCAGGCAAAACGGCGGTACGTCCGAATATGCCAGTATGTATTGCCATCCGATCTGTTTTTTGGTATAATAATTATTTGGACGGAACGCCGAAAGACGGATCACGATCGGGGAGAACGACACAGGCTTTGACACGATCAAAGCGGCAGGCGAAGATCGGGATTCTGAATATGGTGGAACGTATCGGGCAGATGCGCGGACGCCTGTTCGCGGGAAAGCATGACGGAGAGCATCCTGTTCGGAAAAGCAAACGAAACCTGATTCCGTACAGCAGGAAAAGGCTTGAATCCTTGGACATTCTTTGGACATCGTTTGCTATACTGAAATTTTAAAAGAATGATCTGCAGCGATTCGCAGACGATCGGCGTGGTTTGACTTCGCTTGCGAAGGCGGACAGATACGGGATACTGTCATACGGCTTTGAAACGGAGGAAGGAGAATGACGACCAGACGAATCACGGCGCTGCTTCTTGCAATTGTCATGCTTCTTGCGTTTGCTGCATGCAAACAAAACGGAGGAAGATCCCGCGAGAACGCCGATCTTTCGGCATGCGCAAAGAATTATCTGAAGTCGATGGAACTTTCGGACGACACCGTTTCCGAAATCATTGGGAAGCTCAGCGTCGGTACGGCCGATTGACGGCGGCAGAAAAAAGGATCTCTGTATTCTGCAGGTTTTTATAAACAAGTGACAGGAGGAAAAAACTATGTTCTCATTCAAAGGACCCGGATTGAAAATCTTCGCGGCGATCCTTGCCGTGATCGCGCTCGGCGCCGGCGTCTATTTCACGTTCTTCCAATCGAAGGGCTATGAAAAGGCGGAAGCAACCATCGTTTCCATCGAAAACGACCCGGATTACATTCCCGACCCGGACACCGAAAACGACGTCAGACGGATCGTGACCGTGAAATATACGGTCGATGGCAAGGAGTACACAACGCAGCTCGATTCCGACAGCCCGTCCTATAAGGTCGGCAAGACCGTCAACATCATGTATGACCCGCAGAACCCCGCAAAGATCACCTCGGGCAAGGGCTTCGGCGTCTATCTCATGATCGCGGGCGCGGTCATTCTGCTTCTGGTGGTCGGACTGACGGTCAAAAAGAAGATCGACGTCAGGAAGCTCAAGGAGACGCAGGGCGAGACCGTCTATCCGCCGTCCGAGCAGGGCGAGCAGCGCGAGCTGTACTTTTTGACCGACCTCGGCACGCCGAAGTACGGGCACCGCATCGAGGATAAGGACCGTAAGGTCCTCTACGAGGCGAAGATGACAAAGTTCACGCTGGCGGGTCCGTTCGGCTTCGACTTCATCGACCATGAGCACGGCACGACCAAGGCGCATCTCGTCGGACATCAGGAGGAGACCGACTGGAACTCCTTCCTGCTCGACAACCACTACACCTTCTCGCTGGACGGCGAGGACATCTGGAAGCACCTGAAGCGGAACGGCGTCAAGGTGGAATCCCGTTTTGCACAGGGCAAGGTCCTGTTCCCGTCCTACACGGTTTCGAGAGACGGCGCGGAGATCGGTTATATCGAGGCTTCGAGCCAGTACGTCCACGAGGAGGACGCCGAGGAGCACACGGTCGCGAACAAGGTTCCGGTTCCGGGCTTCTACCGCATCTTCACGAGCGAGAAGAATCTTGACCTGCTGTTTGTCGTCGCGCTCGCGTTCGCCCGCAGCGGCGCAACGGACGACAAGGGCGGCTCCCGCAAGATCGTCTTTAACGCGCTGAAAGGCTGAAATCCCGAAAATCGTACGGGACTGTTCATATAATTCGCAAATAAGAATTAGAAGACAACTATGGACAACAAACAAATCTACAAAAAGACGCTCGGCTTCTCGCTGCGACGCCTGCTCTGGGACGTCATCTCTCTGGTGCTGTTCCTTGCGCTCTGTACGCTTGGCTTTATGCTGGGTGAAAAGCTGATCAAAAACAGCGTCATCGGTCTCGTGATCGGTGCGATCATCGGTCTCGCAGCTGTAATTCTGATTTCGCGATTCGTGTCCTACATGCTGAAAGCGGGACAGATCGCCATGATGACCCGCGGCGTCACCGAGGGCGAGCTGCCGGACAACGTGATCGCCGAGGGCAAGAAGGTCGTGAAAGAGCGCTTCCTCACCGTTGCCGCGTACTTTGCGGTGACCAACGTCATCAAGGGCATCTTCAACCAGATCGGCAGAGGCATCACGAAGGTCGGCGAAAGCATCGGCGGCGATACCGGCGGCGCGATCGGCGGCGCGGTAAGCTCCGTCATGCAGACGATCGTCAATTATCTCTGCGACTGCTGCCTCGGCTGGGTCTTCTACCGCAAAGACGTCAAGGCGGCAAAGGCGACCTGCGAGGGCGCGGTGCTGTTCTTCAAGCACGGCAAGACGTTCGCAAAGAACATGGGCCGCGTGTTCGGCATGGGACTTGCGTCCCTGCTTCTCATCGGCGGCGTGTTCACGGGCGTTTTCTATGCGATCCTGCACGCGATCGGCGATCTGCCGCTCTATACGGACGTTGCGGCATTCTTTGCGGAGAACGAAAGCAAGCTTGCCCGGATCCTCAGCAATCCCGCGACGCTTCCCATCGCGTTCTCGATCCTCGGCGGCGTCATCGTCTGGAGTATCCTCCACTCCGTGTTCATTCGCCCGTTCGTGCTCACCGGCGTGCTCCGGAACTATCTGGAATCCGGCATGAACGATATCCCCTCGGAAGCGAGCTTTGCGATGCTGGATTCGAAGTCCGATAAATTCCGCAAGCTGCATCAGGAGATGTAACGGACGCGAGGGAAAGGAGTTTGCTTATGAATAAAAAGACCGTTGCCGCAATCGTGATCTCCGCCGTTGCGCTGTGTCTGTCGGTCGCAGGGCTGATCGTTGCGCTGCTGCCGAAGCAGGCGGCGGGCGACGTGCAATACGTCATGTACCTCGGCACGAACGATAAGGATACGAACGAGCCGGTGTTCGCGCCGGACGAAGCCAAAACGAAAGCGGAGGAGATCCTGCTCAAGCATGTCGGCGGCTGGACGATCCAGGAGGCGAACGGCGGCTGGGCTGACGGAGATATGCTCTATCGCGAATACACGATCGTGATTTATCTGAGCGATACGAGCGCGGACGCCGTACACGCCGCCGCGGACGAATTGATCGCGGTGTTTCATCAGAGCTCCGTTCTGATCCAGAAAAACGTGACCGCAACCGAGTTCTATTACGGCAGACCGTAAGCGGTCCGACCGGCATACCGGTTCCCGCGGGACGGCGCTTCTCCGCCCCGCCGGAACGTACGGATTTTGTACGGTATACCAAACGCATCTGACACGGGGGTGAATGCGCGTGAAGAAAACAAGAAAGGTCGATATCGTCATCGTCTGCGTGATGGCGGCGCTGCTCGCGCTTGCCGTCGTGCTGACGCTGATTCCGAGCGCAAAGCAGCGCGAGATCGCACAGAAAGCGGCAAGCTATGAGGCGTTCATCGGCAAAAAGATCGGCATCCTGACGGGCACGAACATGGAGGCGGAGACCTTCAGGTATTTCCCGAAAAGCGAGTATCTGTACTTTGACGGCTATCCGAACATGAACATCGCGCTCAAAAGCGGTGTGATCGACGCCTACCTCGGAGACGAGCCGGCGCTGAAAAGCATCCATGCCGCAGAGCCGGACATCAACTATTTCCATGAACGCCTGACGAACAACCGCTATTCCTTTGCGTTCCGCAAGGACGATCCGGAGGAAAAGGCGCTGCGCGATCAATTCAATCAGTTCCTTGCGAAGATCAAGGCAAACGGCGTGTACGACGAGATCGACCGCACGTGGTTCGGCGTCGATGAATCAAAGAAGGTCGTCGACATGTCCGATCTGACGGGCGAAAACGGCACCATCCATGTCGTTACGACCTCGACGGACGAACCGTTTTCCTACATCAAGGACGGCAGAAACGTCGGCTATGACATCGACGTCGCCGTGCGGTTCTGTCGCGAGTACGGCTACGCAATCGAGATCGGCGAGGTCGATTTCTCGGCGCGCATCCCTGCGCTGGCATCCGGCAAGTATGAGTTCACGACGACCATGAACGTCACGCCCGAGCGCGAGGAAGAGGTCCTCTTCTCCGATCCGGTCAGCGAGGGCGGCATCGTCGTCGCGGCGCGTTCGGATGAGATCATCGCGGGCGAGCCGAGCTATACGGAGTACATCGGAAAGCGGATCGGCATGGTGACGGGCTTCAGCCTGGAAAACATCGTGCTGGAACTGTTCCCCGATTCCACCTATGTCTATCAGGAGAGCAACAGCGATCTGGTCCTCGCCATGAAGTCGGGTTCGATCGACTGCTATGCGGGCGATCTGCCGACGATCCGAGGCATCTGTGCGGAGGAACCGGAGCTCGGGTATCTTTCTAAGCCGCTGTACGTCGAAGGCTATTCCTTTGCGTTCAGCAAGGCAAGCGACCGTTCGGAAAAGATCCTGCCGGAGTTCAACGCCTTTGTCGCGGGACTCCGGGAAAGCGGCGAACTGACCCGTCTGCAGGACACGTGGTCGGAAGATGCGCAGCGCGCGGAGCAGGCGTTTGATCCGACGGTCCCGAAGGGCAAAAACGGAACGATCACCGTTGCGCTCCTGCCGGATCGGCCTCCGTTCACCTATGTATCGAACGGCGCGTATACGGGATTTGCCGTCGAACTGATCACCTTGTTTGCGCGGGAATACGACTATGCCATTGCATACGAAACCGGCACGCTCTCCTCATGTATTGCGGGGATGTCGTCCGGGAAATACGATGTGCTGATCGGTTCCATATCGGTGACCGAGGAACGGAAAGCGAGCATGCTCTTTTCGGATACCGTCTATGAGGGCGGTCTGGGACTGTCGGTGCCGGCAATCGATCTCGGCGTCGTCGTCAAGGACGAACGAAACATTTTTCAAAAGATCGCTTCGAGCTTCGAAAAGAACTTCCTCCGCGAAAGCCGCTGGAAGCTGATCGCGCAGGGCGTCGGAACGACGTGCTTCATCACCGTGCTTTCGGTGCTGTTCGGCACGGTCCTTGCGTTTCTGATCTGCATGTTCCGCCGCACCGGCTCGAAGCTTGCGAATACGATCTCCAACCTGTATGTGAAGCTGCTGCAGGGCACGCCGACGGTCGTGCTGCTGATGCTGCTCTATTACGTCGTGTTTGCAAAGACGCCGTTTTCCGCGATCACGGTTGCGATCATCGGATTTACGCTGAACTTCGGCGCGTACGCGTCCGAGATCATGCGTTCCGGCATTGAGAGCATCGATCCTGGACAGCGTGAAGCGGCGCTGGCGCTGGGCTTTACCGAGAACCAGTCGTTCTTTCGGTTCATCTTCCCGCAGGCGGCGCAGCGGTTTTTGCCGGTCTATCGCGGCGAGATCGTATCGCTTCTGAAATCCACGTCGATCGTCGGCTATATTGCGGTGCAGGACCTCACAAAGATGAGCGATATCATCCGCGCCCGCACCTATGAGGCGTTCTTCCCGCTGATCGCGACGGCGCTGATCTACTTCTTCCTTGCATGGATCATCACGCTGATCCTCGGGCGGGTTCTGAAGGGCGTTGATCCGAAACATCGCAGAGCGGCAAAAGGAGACACGGCAAAATGAGCATGATTCGCATCGAGCATCTTCGAAAGGAATATCCGAACGCGACGCCGTTAAAGGACGTCTGCGTCGAGATCAACAAGGGCGACGTGATCTCCGTGATCGGTCCGTCCGGCACGGGTAAATCGACGCTCCTACGCTGCCTGAACCGTCTGGAGGATCCCACCTCGGGGAAAATCTTTATCGACGGCGAAGAGATCACGGATCCCGGGTGCAAGCTGAACCTGGTCCGGCGCAAGATGGGCATGGTGTTTCAGTCGTTCAATCTGTTCAACAATCTGAATATCATCGATAACGTCGTCTATGCGCCGATCCGGCTTCTGAAAATGCCGAAGGATCAGGCATATGCCGAGGGCATGCGGCTTCTGGATCGTGTGGGGCTAAAGGATAAGGCGGAAAATTTCCCGAGCGAGCTGTCCGGCGGACAGAAGCAGCGCGTTGCGATCGCCCGTGCGATCGCCATGAAGCCCGAGATCCTGCTCTTCGACGAGCCGACCTCCGCACTCGATCCCACGATGGTCGGCGAGGTGCTGTCCGTCATCCGCTCCCTTGCGGAGGAGGGCATGACCATGATGATCGTCACGCACGAGATGAAGTTTGCGCGCGACGTGTCGAACCGCGTTTTCTACATGGACGACGGCGGCATCTATGAGGACGGGACGCCGGAGCAGATCTTTGAGCATCCCGAAAAAGAGCTTACGCGCCGGTTCATCAAGCGGCTCAAAACGCTCGAACTTGAGATCGCGGACGCCAAGCCCGATTATTCCGAGCTGTTGAGAACGCTTGAGCAGTTCGGGAAAAGCGCAATGCTGCCCGTGCAAGCGCTCCGTCGTACGATCCTGATCTTTGAAGAGGCCGTCATGCACGGGGTGCTGCAGAAGCT